>JBBSJO010000072.1:0-17997 GCA_038257185.1 Rhodobacterales bacterium
ACAAGCCGAAAAGATGATGCGCCGCATGGCCAAGGGTCAGTTCAACATGAACGACCTGCGCATGCAGCTGGAACAGATGCTGAAGATGGGCGGCATGGAAGGGATGATGGGCATGATGCCCGGCATGGGCAAGATGGCCAAGCAGGTCGAGGACGCAGGCCTCGACGACCGCATCCTCAAGCAGCAGATCGCCCTGATCCAGTCCATGACCAAGAAGGAACGCTCCAATCCTGCGCTGCTGCAGGCCTCCCGCAAGAAGCGGATCGCCAAGGGCGCGGGCATGGAAGTCAGCGAGTTGAACAAGCTGATGAAGATGCACCGTCAGATGGGCGACATGATGAAGAAAATGGGCAAGATGGGTAAGGGAGGCATGCTGAAACAGGCCATGAAGGGCATGTTCGGCGGCAAAGGCATTGGGGGCGGCATGGACCCGGCCTCGATGGACCCGAAGCAACTCGAAGCGGCCGCCAAGGCCATGGGCGGCAAGATGCCCGGCATGGGCGGCATGCCCGGCGGCATGGGCCTGCCTTCCGGCCTCAGCGGGTTCGGCAAGAAGAAGTGACCATGTGCTCGCTTCATACAGCTTCCGGTGATTCTGATCGGGGTCAAGGATGCGCAAGGCGCACCGCGCCTTGGCGCGGCTCGTCCTTGAGGCCGATCGGAATCGACACCCACCCTCGACGGGGTGCCTTGAGGACACATGTGTCCCTCAAGCACCTCTCAGCCAATGGGGCTTGCCCTTCCACCCGCACCCCGCCAAAGCGACTGGCTCACGTCGCCGGATATTCCAAGAATGTCGTCGCGCCGCAGGCGCGTCCGCTGGATCACGCCGCGCGGGTCGCCGCATGAGCGTGATGACCGACCAGATCCCGGTGCTCGAAACCCCCACCCTCGAAGACACCCGCCACTGGCACGGCATGACGATACATGTCGATCGCCACCCCAAGGAGGCCGCATGACCGATCCCATCACTCGGGCCGCCGCCCTGCTCAAGGGCCACCGCGCCTCCATCGACCGTCTCGACGCGATCCTTGTCTACACGCTCGGCGAGCGGTTCAAACACACCCAGGCCGTGGGGAAGCTCAAGGCCGAACACGACCTTCCCCCGTCCGATCCGGCCCGCGAAGCGGCCCAGATCGCGCGGCTCGAAGATTTGGCGAATGAGGCCGACCTCGATCCCGAATTCGCCAAGAAGTTCCTGAACTTCATCATCGCCGAAGTCATCCGGCACCACCATCAACACCAATCTTAAACCGGGGTTCACCCCGGCACCCAACCCAAAGAAGGACTACCAAAATGGCCATGAAAATTCGTCTCGCCCGCGGCGGCTCCAAGAAGCGCCCGTTCTACCGCATCGTTGCCGCCGACAGCCGCATGCCGCGCGACGGCCGCTTCATCGAGAAGCTGGGCATCTACAACCCGCTGCTGCCGAAAGACAGCGAAGACCGGGTGAAGATGGACGTCGAGAAGATCCAGGAATGGATTTCCAAGGGCGCCCAGCCGACCGACCGCGTCGCCCGCATGCTCGAAGCCGCAGGTGCCCTGCCCAGGACCGAGCGCAGCAACCCCAAGCGAGGCACCCCCGGCAAGAAGGCGCAGGAACGCGCCAAGCAGAAGGAAGAAAAGGCAGCCGCCGCAGCCGAAGCCGCCAATGCCCCCGCCGAGGAAGCACCGGCCGACGCGCCCGCAGCAGACGAAGCTGCAGCGGAATAAGACGCAAAGGCCCCGGCGTGGACAGCTTTTCCGAAGACTTCCGCGCCGGGCTGAACGATCTGATGCGCTGGCGCCGCGACGTGCGGCACTTCCGCACCGATCCGGTGCCGGGCGATCTGCTCGACCTCTGTCTCGACACCTTCAGCCTAGCCCCTTCGGTGGGCCTGTCGGAGCCCTGGCGCATCTTGCGCGTCACCTCCGCAACGGCCCGCGCGGCAGCTGTCGCCAACTTCGAAGCCGCGAACGCCGAGGCTCTCGGGGGCTACGACGGCGATCGATCCCGTCTCTACGCCACTCTCAAACTCTCCGGCATGCAGGACGCGCCCGAACACCTTGCTGTCTTCTGCGACGAAAGCACCGCCAAGGGCAGCGGCCTCGGTGCCGCCACCATGCCCGAGACGCGTCGCTACTCCGTCGTCAGTGCCATCACCTGCCTCTGGCTCACGGCCCGCGCGCATGGGTTGGGCATGGGATGGGTCTCGATACTTGACCCCGACCATCTGGCGCGTGATCTTGCGGCACCGGAGGGCTGGACGCTGGTCGCCTACCTCTGCCTCGGCTGGCCGCAGGACAACGCGCTGACCCCGGAACTGGAAACCAAAGGCTGGGAAGCGCGCAACCCCCGCCTGATCATGGAAGACCGCTGATGTTTCGATTGCTGATCCTTGCCGGAATGCTGATCGTCGGTTTCGCGGCCGGCATCGCCTATGACCGCTCCCTGATGCGCGGGGAATGCAGGGCGGGCGAAGGCCAGTGGACCGGCACCATCTGCGTGGGATCGGAGTTGTTGCAATGAGCGATCTGATCTGCGTCGGGGCCATCGCCGGGTCCTACGGCGTGCGCGGGGAGTTGCGCGTCAAAAGCTATTGCGCCGTGCCCGAGGACATCGAGACCTACAAACCGCTCTACACGGAGGACCGCGCGCAGCAGTTCACGCTGGCGATCCTGCGCCCGATCAAGAACGGTTTCGCCGTCCGCATCGCCGAAGTCGCCACCAAGGAAGACGCAGACGCGCTGCGCGGCACCGCCCTCTATGCGACCCGCGATCAGATGCCCTCCCTGCCGGACGACGAATTCTACCACGCCGACCTGATCGGGCTGGAGGTCTACGACACCGGCGGTGTGCTGCTGGGCCGCGTCAAGACGGTGCAGAACAACGGTGCGGACGATCTGCTGGAGCTCCAGCTGGCGGGCACGTCCGCCACCACCTTCCTGCCCTTTACAAAGGCCGCCGTGCCCACCGTCGACCTCGCCGCGCGCCGCATCGTCGCCGACCCGCCACTGGGGATCCTGCCGGACAGCGACACGGACCGGACGGAGGATTGATGCCCCGCCGGATCGTCCTGCACGCGGGGTTTCACAAGACCGGCACCTCTTCGGTACAGACGACCCTGCGCGAGAACCGCGTGGCGCTCAAGAAGCAGGCCGCCCTGCGCCTGCGCTGGCAGATGACCGACCTCATCCACGCCACGCGCGGCTACTCCACCTGGCGCGACCCTCTGACGCTGCTCAAGGCGCAGGACCGCTTCGAGACGCTGATGGAGGAACTGCCCGGCATGCCGCGCCGCACGCTCATCATCTCTGCCGAGGAACTTGCGGGCCACTTGCCCGGTCGCGGCGATCTGGACGACTATTCTGCCGCCCCCGTCCTGCTCTATGCTTTTTGGGAGATCATGGCGCGGCGCTTTCCGGCGGCGGAGATCCAGCTCTACCTCTCCACCCGTGCGCCAGACCCCTGGCTCGCCTCGGCCTATTGGGAACATGTGAAGTCCTCCGATATGTCGCTGGACTTCGACGCCTTCCGCGAGCGCTATCACAAGGCAGCAGACCTCGACGGCATGGTGACCGAAATCGCCAGCCGCGTGCCCTGCCAGGTGCATTCCCACGCGCTGGAGGACTGCCGTGACCTGCCGCTCGGCCCCGCCGACCCGCTGCTGGATATCTGCGACATACCCCTGTCGGTGCGGGCCGAACTGGTGAGCAGCCCCGCCGCCAATACGCGGCTGGACGGCGACGTGCTGCTGGCAATGTTGGAAGCGAACCGCACCCACAAGGGCGCGGAGGCGCGCAACAAGGCCAAGAAGGCGATCCTGATCGAGGCGCGCAAACCATGAAACCGCCCCGCTCCCACGGTCGCCAGTCGGTTCGTGCCACGCTGCAACCGCGCGAATTGATACAGGACGTGCCCGATTACACGGACGTCTGGCAAGCGCGCATCATCACGCTTTTCCCCGAGCTTTTCCCCGGCGTGCTGGGGGCCAGCCTGACTGGCAAGGCGCTGCACGAGGGCCGCTGGCAGTTGCACACCCATGACCTGCGCACTCACGGCATCGGCAAGCATCGCAACGTCGACGACACGCCCGCAGGCGGTGGCGCCGGCATGGTCATGCGCGCCGACGTGGTTGGGGCTGCTCTGGCCGAGGCACAGGCCCACGCACGGGGCCGCTGGCCAATCCTCTACATGTCGCCGCGCGGGCGGCGTTTCGATCAGGCGATGGCGCAGGACCTGACAGGCTGCGCCGGGGTCACCATGCTTTGCGGGCGGTTCGAAGGCGTGGACGAGCGGGTGATCGACCATTTCGGGATCACCGAGGTCAGCCTTGGCGACTTCGTGATGACCGGGGGTGAATTGGCCGCGCAGGCAATGATCGACGCGACCGTCCGATTGCTGCCCGGTGTCTTGGGCAACGCCGACAGCACCGTGGAGGAAAGCCACGCGGCGGGCCTGCTGGAACATCCGCAGTACACGCGGCCCGCGATCTGGGAGGGGCGGGAGATTCCGCCCGTTCTGATGTCGGGCAATCACGGCGAGATCGAGAAGTGGCGCCGTGCAGAATCCGAGCGCATCACACGTGAGCGCCGCCCGGATATGTGGCAACGGCTCAACCCGCCAAAAGGCGACGGCTGAAGAATTCTTGCATTTGTATCGATTCGGTAGATGATCGCGCAATGCAAAAGCAGACGCCCCAGCGCAGCCAGGATCTGGCGCAGGTCGCCGAAACCGCCCTGCGGGCTTCGGGGATGGATTCGGTCGGGCTCTACCTGTTCGATGCGAACCTGAAACCGGTGGAGGGGACCATCCTCGGCATGCCCGATGCCTTCACCCACGCGTATGAACAGACCGGTATCCCCATCGACCCGGTGCTCGGCTCAATGCGGAGCACAGGGTTGCCCTGCTCGACTCTCTCCTGCCTCGGCGACCGCTGGACGCACTGCCAGCTTTACCGACGGGTATCGGGAAAATTCGGACTGACGGGCTTTGCGACCCTGCCGCTTTATCGGGAGGATGCGCTGGCAGGTATTCTCTATCTCGGAGCGAAGACCCGGGAAAACGCGGCACGGCTGGCGCTGGAGGGACTGTTCACCATGTCGCCTCATGCGACGCGCACGTCGACGCGCCTGATGACCCTGCCGCAACGGCACGGCGCCCTGACACCACGCGAGAACGAGGTGGCGCATCTGGCCGCCGAGGGACTGTCCAACCGCGACATCGCGGCGGCACTCGGCAACGGGGAGGCGGCAGTGCGCAAGCATCTCAAGGCGCTGAACCGCCATTTCGGCACCTCCAACCGCACCGCGATGAGCGCCGCATGGCGTGCCGGGCTGGATCGCGGCCCACACTAGGGTACCCGTTCGGGGACTGCGCAAGACCCGCTCGGCCCCCGTAGAATCGGCACATCAAACCGATTCCCCTGGGAGAAAGCACATGACCAAAGTCGCCGCCGTACAAGCCGCCCCCGTCTGGATGGACGCCAAGGGCACACTGGACAAGACCATCGCCCTGATAGAGGACGCCGGAAAGCAGGACGTCAAGCTGATCGCCTTCGGGGAAGTCTGGTTACCGGGCTACCCCTTCACCATCTGGTTGCAGCCCCCCATGGCGGCAATGGAAGTGGTGATGAAGCATCGCTTGAACGCCATCACCGTGGACGGCCCGGAACTGAAGGCGGTGGGCGAGGCTGCCGCGAAGGCCGGGACCTGGGTGATGATGGGTTTCGCCGAACGGGACCGCGGCAGCATCTATTGCTCTCAGGCCCTGATCGACGACCGCGGCAAGATCGTGATGACGCGCCGCAAGCTGCGCCCGACGCATATGGAGCGTACCGTCTGGGGCGAGGGCCCCGTCACCGACATCAAGGTCGTCGAAACGCCGCTCGGCACCGTTGGCGGCCTCTGCTGCTGGGAGAACATCCAGCCGATCAACCGGCAGGGCATGTACCAGCTGGGAGAGCAGATCCACGTCGCCTGCTGGCCGTCCTTCGGCATGTTCAAGGGCGTGCGGCAGGCCTATGCGCTGTCGGCAGAGGCCAATATGGTGGAAAGCCAGAGCTATGCACTGCAGGGCGGATGCTTCGTCCTCGCGGCCAATTCGATCATCACAGAGGACAGTCTGGACGCCATCACCATGGGCAATGACGACCTGCGCCAGATGGTGTTCGCCGGGGGCGGCTCCGCCGCCGTCTTCGCGCCTGACGGTTACCGGATGACCGATCCGATCGACGAACACACCGATGGTCTTGCGATCGCCGACATCGACCTCGCAATGATCGAGGGGGCCAAGGTCTTTGCCGATCCGGCGGGTCACTACTACCGCCCCGACCTCGCGCGCCACGTGCTGGAGGGCTATGCCGGACCGCTGCACGCCAACCCGCCCGCCGAGAACCCCGTTTTGAAAGCTGTCAACGAGGATGCGGCATGACCAAGGAAGGTGCTGCCCACAGGCTGACGCAGAGGAGCCTAATTAACGGATAGCCGGAACCGGAACCAGTGGCGACGCGTTGCTTTGCAAACAAGGAGAACGATTTTGATCAAGCTCATCCTTATACTGCTGATTGTCGCCGCTGTTGCCTCGCTTTTGGGTTTCGGCGCGCTGTCCGGTGCTGCACTGACCGGTGCCAAGGTCCTTATCGGCATCGTGCTGGTGGTCTTCCTGCTGGTCGTGCTGGGCATCATCGCCATCGCGTGACGCAGCTAGGCTGAACCCGCAACCCGTGTTACTCTCGCCCCGTTTTTGGCGGAGTGCAGCGGCATGAGATCACCTGAGACAACGCTTCTTATCGGCACAACCAAGGGTGCCTTCCTGATCAAGGGCGGGAGCGCCCGCAATGGCTGGTCCGTGAGCGGCCCGTATTGCGATGGCTGGCCCATAAACCACATCATCGGCGACCCTGAGAGCGGCACAATCTGGGCCGGGGGCGGCGGCGACTGGACCGGGGCGGGGGTCTGGCGTTCGGGCGACGGGGGCAAGACATGGGCCGTTGCACGGCTGACCAAAGGCATGATGGACGACTGGGCCGCGAACGACCCGGACTTTGCAAAAATGATCGGCTGGACGGAAACGCCCCTGCCCTTCGGCGATGAGTTCGCCCAGATCTGGTCGCTTGGATACGCCCACGGCACGCTTTACGCAGGCACCAAGCCCGCCAACCTGCTGACCAGCACCGATGGCGGCTTGACCTGGGCGCGGGTCGAGGGGCTTACGGATCATCCCTCCTCCGACAGTTGGCAACCGGGGGCGGCAGGGCTGGTTCTTCACACCATCGTGGCGGACCCGCAGAATGCGAAGAAACTATGGGTCGGCATCTCTGCCGCCGGGGTCTTTGCCACCGAAGACGGGGGCGAAACTTGGGAGCGGCGCAACCGGCTGTCCAATGCCGAAGCCTGCGCGCACCACGACCACCCGGCGGCACCGCGTGACGGGGAGACAGGGCACTGCGTGCACAACATGTTGCGCGCACCCGGCGGGACCGACCTTCTGTATCAGCAGAACCACCACGGGGTCTGGCGGTCGCCAGACGGGGGACGCAGCTGGGAGGATATCACCGCCGGGCTGCCCTCCACCTTCGGCTTTCCGATCCGGGTGCATCCCCGCGATCCGCGCACTATCTGGACCCTGCCGCTGAACGGCGACACCATCGGGCGCTTTCCCCCGGATGCGGCCGCCGCCGTCTGGCGATCCCGCGACGGCGGGAACAGCTGGCAGGCCCTGCGCGAGGGGCTACCGCAGAAAAGCTGCTTCTTCACCGTACTGCGGCAGGCCATGGCGGGGGATACTCAGGACCCGGCAGGTGTATACTTCGGCACCAACAGCGGATCGGTCTTTGCAAGCACGGATGAAGGCGATACCTGGGAGGAGATCGCGCGACACCTGCCGACAGTTTTATCAGTAGAGGTGCTGGAGCAGTGAAAGACCGGTAAGGCGTTCCGTGATGTCCGACCTGCTCCTTCTCGCGACGCGCGCGCCACGGCAAGGCTGCCCCTGAACCCCCTTGATCACCGAACCCAACCCGCCTATACCCCGCCCACTTGGAATCGCCACCTGCGGCTCCGGGTCGTTGCGCTTTGCGCGACGCAAAGCCAAGCAATGACGATGCTACCTCCGGCGGGCCGCTGCGGCTGACCCGACAGACCCCGAAGCTCTTGGATCGCGCAATACCTTCGTGGAACCACCACGAGCATCAAAGGAGTAGGTCAGATGAACCTGATCGCAGAGATCGAGGCGGAACAGATCGCCGAACTGGGGAAGACCATCCCCGACTTCCGGGCGGGTGACACCGTCCGCGTGGGTTTCAAGGTCACCGAAGGCACCCGCACCCGTGTGCAGAACTACGAAGGCGTCTGCATCGCGCGTAACAACGGCAAGGGCATTGCCGGGTCGTTCACCGTGCGCAAGATCAGCTTCGGCGAAGGTGTGGAGCGCGTTTTCCCGCTGCATTCCACCAATATCGACAGCATCGAGGTGGTCCGTCGCGGCCGCGTGCGCCGCGCCAAGCTCTATTACCTGCGCGCCCGTCGCGGCAAATCCGCCCGTATCGTTGAAAACGCCCACTACAAGCCCAAGTCGGGCGCGAACGCAGAAGGATAAGGTCGATGAAAGCCGATACACATCCCGAATACCACGTGATCAACGTCAAGATGACCGACGGCACGATCCTGGAAATGAAGTCGACCTGGGGAAAGGAAGGCGACCAGCTGTCGCTCGATATCGACCCCACCGTTCACCCGGCCTGGACCGGCGGCAGCAGCCGCCTGATGGACACCGGCGGCCGCGTGTCGAAGTTCAAGAACAAGTACGCTGGCCTCGGGTTCTGAACCCATCTCAGATCGAGTCTAATGTCAGGCGCAGCTTCCTAACGGAGCTGCGCCTCTTTACGTTCCGCCTCCAAAAATGTGCAGGCTTCCGGCACGTCTCGACGCATTGTTTCGCCCTCGGAGTACAATCTTCTCAACTGCAGGCTATCATCCACCATGGGATGACAGTCTGTTGAATTGAACAAACCATTCCCTTGTCAAGCCGATCCTATCAGTTACAGACATGTCGTTTGATACAGTTTGCAGAACCGCGCCCCTCGCCGAACCAAAGGAAGTTTCCATGACCCTCGTAAAGATTGCTGCCACAAGTTGCGCCCTTTTCTGTGCCTCCCTGTCGGGGGCCAGTGCAGCGACGGTAAACGTCGTCACTGAGACGGGGGCGGCGATGGAAACCCAATTCGGCATTCGCACCTATTCCGACACGGGCGAATACAACTCGATCACCCGCGGGGTCGATCTGGCCGGGACACGCGTTATCGCGACATACGCCGACGGCAGCTCCGAGGAAGTGGTCTGGGTGCGGGACGACATCTACACCAACGGCCATGCCGAGGGCGCCAATTTTCACATCTCGATGGGCGCGTCGCCCACAATGTCGCTGACCACCACTCTGCTGCTGACCGGCCTCACGCTGGATGCAAGCACCTCGCAATCGGAAACCGTGGATTTCAGGGTGGAAGAAGATCCCCCGGCGACTTACGGTGCATCGCTTTTTGACGCGCTCCCCGATGAAGAGGGCACGCCGGGCAATACCAGCGGATCGCTATTCGGTTTTCCTCTGCGCTTTTTCCCGGGATCCGAACCTGCGGGCACGGTGAACGTCTCCTATTCCGGTATCGTCAACCTCGCCGGTGCGCCGGCCTTGGGCGACCTCTTTACCACCATGATGATCGATTTCAGCGGTCTGGACGCCCATGGCGTCCTGGGCGCGCTGGATTTCGAGACAGACATGGATACGCTGGCCGTCGCAGGCGATCTCTATCCCACGCCTTCCGCCGTGCCTCTGCCTGCTGGCTTGCCCCTGCTGCTGGCCGCGCTGGGAGGCATGGGTCTGATCCGCCGGAAACTACGCCGCTGACCGATAACGTCCGGCATTGCTGAACGAATTACGCCCCGTATCGTCGATGCGGGGCTTTTTCACGGCAGCAACGCAATTGCATTCCCACGTGCCAGACTACTTTCCAAACCCGCAAACCCCACATATAGTGTCCCGCAACAATAACCTGCACAAACCGCAGGAAACGAAGGGACAGCAGTATGGCGCATATCATCGTCGTCGGGAACGAAAAGGGCGGGGCAGGCAAATCGACCGTCTCTATGCACGTGGCCACGGCACTTGCACGCATGGGCCACAAGGTCAGCGGCCTTGACCTGGACCTGCGCCAGCGCACCTTTGGCCGGTACATGGAAAACCGCCAGGCTTTCCTGACAAAGGCCGGCATCGACCTCGCCAGCCCCGTTCTCTGCGAGCTGCCCGAAATCGAAGCCGGGGCCCTGCGTCCGGGCGAGAACATGTATGACCATCGCCTCAGCGCGGCTGTCGCTTCGCTTGAGCCCGACAGCGACTTCATCCTGATCGACTGCCCCGGCTCGCACACGCGCCTGTCGCAGGTGGCCCATTCGCTGGCCGACACGCTGGTCACGCCGCTGAACGACAGCTTCATCGACTTCGACTTGCTGGCCCATACCGACGCAAGCGGGGAAAAGATCACCGGACCTTCCGTCTATTCCGAAATGGTCTGGAACGCGCGGCAATTGCGCGCGCAGGCCGGGTTGTCGGCGATCGACTGGGTCGTCGTGCGCAACCGGATGGGGGCGCAACGGATGGTGAACAAGGAAAAGATGGAGCGCGCTATAGCGAACCTGAGCAAGCGCATCGGGTTCCGCATTTCACCGGGATTCAACGAGCGGGTGATCTTTCGCGAACTCTTCCCGCGCGGCCTGACGCTGCTCGATCTCAAGGACATCGGGGTCAAGCAGCTCAATATCTCCAACGTCGCGGCGCGGCAGGAGTTGCGCGACCTGATCAAGGCGCTGAAGCTGCCGGGTGTGACAGCGGATTTCTGACCTCTCAGACGACCTTGGCCGGGGCGCGGGCCACCACCGCGCGCCGGTAGAGGTGCCATGTGGCATGTCCAAGGATCGGCAGAACGACGATCAGGCCGATAAACAACGTCGCGATCCCGACCCCCAGAAGTGCCACGACTATCAGACCCCAGACGGCGACCGTCACCGGATTGTTCCGCGCGATCCTGACCGATGTGACGACCGCGGTGGGCAGACCGACGTGGCGATCCACCAGAAGCGGGAAGGAGACAAGGCTGATGGCCAGAACGCAGAGCGCAAAGACGAACCCGATGGCGGTGCCGACAATCATCATCGTCCAGCCCGCCGCGGTCCCGAAGACGTCGCCCAGAAAGGCCCCGACCGAGCTCGGGCCTTCCGCGCCCAGCGTCATGGCATAGAGCACTTGGGCAACAAACATCCAGACGACGAATATCACGGCGAGGTAAAGGCCCAGCACCACCAGCGGCACGAAGGACGGTGAGCCCATGACCTGGAAGGCATCCGACCAGCCGGTCTGGAGCCCGAGTTCACGGCGGCGGCTCATCTCGTAAAGGCCGATTGCGGAAACCGGGCCCAGCAGCGCGAAACCGGCGACCATCGGGAAGAGAAGGTGCACCAGATCACGGTTCAGGGCGAACCAGAACAGCAGCATGCCGATGACGGGAAACAGCACCACGATGAACATCACATCGGTCCTGAGTGCCCCGAAATCTTCCATTCCGCTCTTCAGCGCCGCCTTCAGGTCGGAGATGTGCAAGGGACGGGTTTCGATCATTCCGGGGTCTTCGCGACCCAGTTCGCCCACCCCCTCGCCAAGGTAGTGCGAACCACGACCGGTGGCTCCGGCGATCCAGGTTACCGGGTTTCCGATTGTCTTGCTCATGACACGCTCTCCTCCGAAAACGAAGGCAGGGCGCGGGATATCCCCCTGGCGTCCTGCGCTTCTGCGTCAGGTCGTGCGTTCATCATACTCCATTTTTGCTATCCTGTCGCGGTGGCTCTTCGCGTTCACGGCAAGTTGTGGCGCGCCTGTCGCGACGGCATTGCGAAAGGCGGATGAGCGCCGCTCTGCCAGCCTTCGGCTGTCCTCCCCGTCAACCGGTCCGGATCAGCCGCCGCCGCCGCCGCATCAGCGCCACCATGTTCGACACCGCCAGCGCCCCCACCACGATCCCGCCGCCGATCAGCGCGTAGATCCCCGGATCCTCTCCGATCACCGCCCAGGCCAGCAGCGGCGCGAGCACCGACTCCATCAGGATCAGCAAACCGACTTCAGCCGAGGTAATGTAGCGCGGCCCGATGGCCAGCAGCACGGAACTGCCCAGGATCAATGCCGCGTGCATCAGGATCAGCGGCGTCTGCGCAACAGGCACCGTGAAAGGGGCCGCAAAAGGCAGCACGATCAACGCCGCCGCGACATAGGCCATCGCCATCCCCGGCACCATGGATGTCCCCCGCAGATGACGCGCCGCGGTCAGCGCGCCCGCAAAAGCCGCCGAGACGCAAAGCGCCAGCGCGTCGCCCGCCAGTGACGCATGTGCTGTCTCGCCGGACCCGTAGGCGATGACGGCCAGGCCGGGGATGACAGCCGCCATGGTCAGCAAGCTCCGGCGACTGAAAGGCTCGCTCAGAAACACCCGGCTGAAGATCGCGGCAAAGACCGGGAGCGAGGCGATGATGAAGACCACGTTGGCGACCGAGGTGAGGCTGACGGCCAGAACGAAGAGCAGACCGCTGGCACCCACTCCGATCATGTAAAGGGCCCCGTTCCACCCGGTGCGGAAGACGGCAAGGAACGGCACCAGCCCCTGCGTTGCCAGCAGCCACAATCCCGTCACCCCGCCAGCGAGCAACAACCGCCAGAAGGCGATCGCGAGGGGCGGCGCGTCGATGAGGCGCACGAAAAGCGAATCCGGCACCACGAAGAGGACGCCGAACAATGTGATGAGAAGGCCTTTGGCTTGGTCGGTCATGCGGCGTCAGTGCCGCGATCCGGGGGTCAAGTAAAGGGGGCGGGTGCCGCTTCGGCCAGTTTGACCAGCGCCGCACGAAGCGCCGACATCTGGGCTTCCGTCAGGTCCGCCACAAGGGCGGCCTCGTAGCGCCGCGCGACTTCGCGCAGATCGGCGTAGGCGGCCTGCCCCTGCGGTGTCAGCGTCAGGTGTTCCACCCGTCGGTCCTGATCGTTGCGCGCGCGGGTCACGAATCGCCGGTCCGTCAGGCGATGCACCGCACGGCTGATCTTGGTCTTGTGCGTCTTCGCCCGCGTCCCGATCTCGCTCGCCGTCAGCCGCCCGTAGAGCCCGAGGTGGAACAGCACGCGCCATTCGGTACGCAACATCCCGTAACGTTCCTTGTAGACCTGCTGGAAGGCAAGGCTCGACACCTCCGCCGCCTGATTGAGCAGGTAGGGCAGGAAAGCTTCGAGATCGAATTCGTTGGTTTCCATGATCAGACTGCTTGTTAGTTACAAAAACAACTATTACAAACGCAACAGATTATGCAAGGGGGCACTGATATGAACCGCCAGACCAACCCGACCGACATGACGACCGCGGCAACGCAGATGGGCACGCATGCGGGCTACATGCCCGGATTCGGCAACGATTTCGAGACGGAGGCACTGCCCGGCGCGCTGCCACAGGGTATGAACTCGCCCCAGAAGGTGAACTACGGCCTTTACGGAGAGCAGCTGTCCGGCACCGCCTTCACCGCACCCAGCCACCAGAATGAGCGAACATGGTGCTACCGCATCCGGCCTTCGGTGAAGCATTCGCACCGTTACGAGAAGATCGAACTGCCGTACTGGAAGACCGCGCCGCATGTTCCGGCGGATGTCACCAGCCTCGGCCAATACCGCTGGGATCCCGTGCCGCACTCTGAGCAGAAGATGACCTGGCTCACCGGCATGCGCACGATGACGACGGCGGGCGACGTGAACACGCAGGTGGGCATGGCCAGCCACATCTACCTCGTGACCGACAGCATGGTAGACAGCTATTTCTACTCCGCCGACAGCGAGTTGCTGATCGTGCCACAGGAAGGCCGCCTGCGTTTCTGCACTGAGTTGGGCATCATCGACCTCGCCCCGCAGGAAATCGCGATCATCCCGCGCGGGCTGGTCTACCGGGTGGAGGTCGTCGAAGGCCCCTGCCGCGGTTTCGTCTGCGAGAACTACGGGCAGAAATTCCACCTGCCGGGCCGCGGGCCCATCGGTGCCAACTGCATGGCGAACCGGCGCGACTTCAAGACGCCGGTGGCCGCCTTCGAGGACCGCGACGCGCCCTCGACCCTCACGATCAAGTGGTGCGGCCAGTTCCACGAAACGAAGATCGGACACTCCCCGCTCGACGTGGCGGCATGGCACGGCAACTACTGTCCGGTGAAATACGACCTGACGACTTACTGCCCCGTCGGCGCGATCCTCTTCGATCACCCCGATCCGTCGATCTTCACCGTGTTGACCGCGCCTTCGGGCGTCGAGGGGACCGCGAACATCGACTTCGTGCTTTTCCGCGAGCGCTGGATGGTGGCCGAGGATACCTTCCGGCCCCCCTGGTACCACAAGAACGTCATGTCCGAGCTGATGGGCAACATCTATGGGCAGTACGACGCCAAGCCCAAGGGGTTTATCCCCGGCGGCATGAGTCTGCACAACATGATGCTGCCGCACGGACCCGACAAGAACGCCTTTGAGGGCGCGTCGAATGCGGAGCTTGCGCCCCACAAGCTGGACAACACCATGTCCTTCATGTTCGAAACGCGCTTCCCGCAGCACCTGACGGAATTCGCCGCGAAGGAAGCACCGCTGCAGGATGACTACATCGACTGCTGGGAAAGCCTGGAGAAGAAGTTCGACGGCACCCCCGGCAAGAAATGAATGGTGGAGCCGGGGTGAGCCCCGGCCTACATGCACTCCGTAGGCCGGGGTTCACCCCGGCACGCCACACAAGGATACCATATGACCCTGCTTACCTCCTGGGTGGAAAGCGCCAACAGCGCCGACACCGACTTCCCGCTCAACAACCTGCCCTGCGGCGTGTTCTCTACCAATTCCCTTGAATCGCGCTGCGGCGTGGCGATCGGGGACATGGTGCTCGACATGGCGGCACTTGAAGAGGCGGGGCTGATCGAATTGTCGGACGAACCGGTCTTCGACGTCCCCTACTGGAACGACGTGATGGAGCTGGGACCGGACGCGTGGGAAACCCTGCGCGCGCGGCTGATAGAACTGCTCGAGATGAATGCACCGGAACAGGCCGCCGTCGCGTCGCATCTGGTGCCGATCGCGGAGGTCCGCCTGCACATGCCAATGGTCGTGTCCGAATACACCGACTTCTACGCGGGCAGGCATCACGCCACCAATGTCGGCACCATGTTCCGCGGTGCGGAGAATGCCTTGCCGCCGAACTGGCTCCACATCCCCATCGGCTACAACGGGCGCGCCTCCACAGTTGTCGTCTCGGGCACCGACATCACGCGCCCCAATGGCCAGTTGAAGGCACCGGATGCCGACATGCCCACCTTTGGCCCATGCAAGCGACTCGATATCGAGCTGGAAATGGGCGCGATTGTCGGACAGTCCACCGAGATGGGCCAGCCCGTCACCGTGGGCGAGGCGGACGAGATGATCTTCGGCTATGTCCTGCTGAACGACTGGTCCGCACGCGACATCCAGGCCTGGGAATACCAGCCGTTGGGGCCGTTCCAGGCCAAGGCCTTTGCCACGTCGATCTCTCCGTGGATCGTGACGCGGGCCGCGCTCGAACCCTTCCGCACCTCGACGCCGGAGCGCGAGAAAGACCTGTTGCCCTACCTGCAGGAACCCGGCCCGATGCTCTATGACATCAACCTGTCGGTCATCATCGAACCTGAGGGTGGCGAACAGGAAGTGCTGGCGCGCACGAATTATAATGAGATGTATTACTCCGCAGCACAGCAGCTGGCGCACCATGCCTCCTCGGGATGTGCGATGAACGCGGGCGACCTGCTGGGGTCCGGCACGATCTCCGGCAAGGAAAAATCCGAACGCGGCAGCCTGCTGGAACTCAGCTGGGGCGGAAATGAGCCGATCGCGCTGAAGGACGGCACCACCCGCAGCTTCATCGAGGATGGCGACACGATGATCCTTACCGGCCACGCACAGGGCGAAGGGTTCCGCGTTGGCTTCGGCGCGTGTGCGGGCAAGATCGCGCCGGCTGTCAAGTTTCCCTGACCCCCTGTTTTCTCAAAACTCACATCTTCGGAAAGGATGACCATGAAACACTTCATCGCCGCCGCCGCCTTCGCCCTTCTCGGCACCGCGGCCTTCGCCCAAAGCACCGCCGAACTGGCCGAGCAATACGTGAAGATGCCGCAGGTCCAGAGCATGATCTCGGACCTCTTTTCACCGATCTCGCTGGGAAATCAGGTCGCTGCGGGTCTGCCGGCTGGCATGACCCTCACCGACGACAAGAAACAGCGCATCGGCGATGTCATGGCGACGGCCATGAACGATCTGCGGCCCCGGATGGAAGAACTGATGATCTCCGGCAGCGCAGAGACCTTTACGACCGATGAACTGCAGGCTCTCATCGCGTTTTACGGCTCCGAGCACGGCAGCAAGGTGATGAGCAAGATGCAGCCCTTCATGGCCACAGTGATGGGCCAGCTTGCACCCGAAATGCAGGCGCTTCAGGCGAAGGTCGGCCCCGAGGTCGTCAAGATCATCCAGGAGCCGAACTGATGGCCAAGAAGTTCGCGTCGCAAGGCGACATGACTGAAAAGAAGATCACCTTTGACGAGGTGGGCAAGGGTCTCTGGGCCTTCACAGCCGAGGGCGACCCCAATTCCGGCGTCATCATCGGCGACGACAGCGTCATGATCGTCGAGGCGCAGGCGACGCCGCGGCTGGCCAACAAGGTCATCGAAAAGGTCCGCACCGTCACCGACAAGCCGATCAGCCACGTCGTGCTGACCCACTACCACGCCGTGCGGGTTCTCGGGGCCTCAGCCTATGGGGCAAGTCAGGTCATCATGTCCGACACTGCCCGCTCCATGGTGGTGGAGCGCGGACAGGAAGACTGGGACAGCGAGTTTCAGCGTTTTCCGCGCCTGTTCGAGGGGCACGAGAGCATCCCCGGTCTGACTTGGCCCACCACGACCTTCTCCGAAAGCATGACCGTCTATCTCGGCAACCGCCGGGTCGACATCATGCAACTGGGTCGCGCCCACACGGCGGGGGACGCGGTGGTCCATGTGCCGGACGAGAACGTGATGTTCACCGGCGACATCGTCGAGGATCATTCCGCCTGCTACTGCGGTGACGGGCATTTCAACGACTGGGGCGACACGCTGGACAATATCGCCTTCTTCGACGTGGACGCCATCGCGCCCGGTCGGGGCGGGGCATTGATCGGCAAGGATGCGGTTGAACGTGCCATCGAAAGCACGCGCGACTTCGTGGCCAGCACCTATGCCCCGGCCGCCCGCGTCGCGGCACGGGGTGGAAGCCTCAAGGAAGCCTGGGATGCCGTGCGCGCCTCTTGCGATCCGAAGTTCAGCGACTATGCCATCTACGAACACTGCCTGCCCTTCAACGTCGCCCGCGCCTACGACGAGGCCCGCGGTGTCGATACCCCGCGCATCTGGACGGCACAGCGCGACATCGAGATGTGGGAGGCGTTGCAGGATTGATGGCTGCAGGGCCGCTCGCCAACCTGCACATGGCAGCGATCACACTGTGCTACGCGGTCGCCGCGTGGCACTTTGTCCTGCTGGTGCGAGACGTCCGCACAGAGGCAAAGAACGAGGAGCGTGCCGGACTCACGACGAACCAGACGATGTCAGCGGCTTTCCCGTTCGGCTGGGGCGACCGCCCTTACAAGACCCGGATGTTCTACGGCCCGCAGCACCGGCACCAACGCCGCCGTATGTACGCCTTCGCCGCCATCGGCTTCTTGCTGTTCCTTCTACTTACGCCGCAACTCGTCACTAACGCCGCCCCGCTCTAGCGCCACCAACCCGCGCCCCACGTTCAACAAAGGGAGCCCTGACCATGTCGTACAACTCCGCCCCTTTCGCTTACTCCACCCCTCCAGGCCTCTCCGCTGCCGAACCGCGTCACCCCGTGGTTATCGTTGGCGC
>JBBSJO010000073.1:0-17956 GCA_038257185.1 Rhodobacterales bacterium
CAACCCGGTATCCGCCCATTCATCGGGCCTGCGGATATCGACCAGCGTCACGGTACCCGCCTGCACTTCTGCCAGCGCGTCAGGTGCCGTCAGATCATGGCGGCTGATCCTGGCCCCAATGTTGAACCACCGCGCAGCACCCAAGCCCCCCAGCCCCAGCAAAGCCATCCCGCCCAGCAGAAACGCCCGCCGCGCGGTGCGCGACGGTTGCTGGGGCCGGGAGGTTTCGGACAACCGGCTCAGTTGAGAGGCGCCGTGCTGGAAAACTGCGGGATCGGGCTGCTGGAGCGGGGTGTGGGTTCCAACGAAACCCAATTCCCTTGCGCGAGCTCGATATTGCCGGGAATGTCCTCTTCCCAGAAGCTCACGACATTCCTGGTGATGTTGAGGTAAAGTTTCCCGTCCACGATGCGCCAGAGGTTCGGGTTACCGGGGACCTTGCCGCCCTTGGCAACCCCATAAGCGCAATGGCCGTCGTATTGTGGAGCATATTGGGCGGGGTCGGCGAGGAACTTGTCGCGGTTCTCGGCAGTAGCAAAGGCAAAGGTCGCGCCGTTGTACTCGGCCGTAAAGCCCGTCGACCCCGGCACACCTGCCGACTGGCTTTGTCCGGGCGCGGCCTGAGGAAGGTCGAAGTAGGCCACGACGTCATAGCCGGAGGCGGCAAAGCCTGTATCGTCCACATACTGCTCCCCGGCGAAGGCGGGAGCGGCAAGGCTCAGGGCGGTGACAGCAATTGCAAAGAAGTTGGTTGAGCGGGTCATGCGAAAGCTCCTTCAAGGGGTGGTCATCACCCAAGACTAGCTTGTGGCTAACGATGACGCAGCCCCGCCGACCGCAATCTCGCGCCGAAGTGACGCGAGGGTGAGCGACAATGCTCCAAATGGCGCGATTATTTCAGGATCGGGGGTTTCGAGGGGTCCATACCCGGTGCAAGGCGCGGGGTTTGTTGCAACCCCTCGCCCTGTGGCAGGTCGAAGCGCAGGCCCACCTTCGCCAATTTCGCGACCGTCGGATCGCTCGGAGCGAAGAATCCGACGTCCATTGCCCCCGCCTCGATCCCCGAGAACGTCAGCGCCTCGGAGGCCGCGCGCACCAGCGCCTCCTGCGCCCGGGGGATCGCCCCCACAAACCCCAGCAGGTGGCCCCGCCCCCCGTCGGCATATTCGACACCCACCAGATAAGCGCCTGCCGCCATCCCGGTCGCGGTGGCAAGCTTCGCATCCAGCGCCGCGATCAGCGTTTCCGGCAGGCCCTTGGGCGGCAGTACCTGCGACAGCCGCGCCTCCACCTGATCCGCCTCCCGAGCCAGCGTCTGGCGCAACCAGTCGACCGCCGCCGCAGGCAGGAGGATTTCCGAGGGCGCCACCGACAGGTTGACCGCCATGCCCAGACCCTGACCGGCCAGCATTCCGGCGATGGCGCGGCCCGACAGGGCCACATAGGGTGCCGCCTCGCCCACATAGGCCGCCAGCCGCGCGGCGCGGTCGAAGACGATCACATAGGCGTCTTCCAGCAGCTTCGCGCTGATCTGGTCGCCCTCCGGCTCAGCCTCCAGCAGCAGGTACAGCTCCACATCGGCGATACGCTCGTAAAAGCGCAGCCGCGCGATGTCGCTTGCGGGGTCCGCCATCATCGCGGCATGGGCGTCGTCCAGCGGGGTCGGTTCAGTCATCAAGCGCCTCTTTTACCTCGGCCCGCAGGCGCGGCAGCACCTCGGTCTCGAACCAGGGGTTCTTCTTCAGCCACCCGGTATTGCGCCAGGACGGATGTGGCAAGGCAAAGACGCCCCGCGGATGGCCGCGCCAGCCCGCCACCGCCTCTGTCACAGAGCGAAAGCCCGGCAGATGATACTTCATCGCATGGCCCCCGATCAGCACCGTCAGGCGCACCTCCCCTACCGCCCGCAACGCCCGTGCCCGCCATGTCCGCGCGCAAAGGGGCGGCGGTGGCAGGTCGCTGCCCTTGGAATCATAGCCCGGAAAGCAGAAGGCCATCGGCACAATCGCCACCTTTTCGCGGTCGTAGAACCCGGCCTCGTCCAGCCCCAGCCAGTTGCGCAACCGCACCCCGGAGGCGTCCTTGAACGGCGCGCCCGCCTCATGCACCCGCAGTCCCGGTGCCTGACCCGTCAGGAGGATGCGCGCACCGGGGCGGAACCACACCACTGGCCGGGGCCGATGCCCTGTCGCCGTGGCCGCAAAGCGCCCCTCACATAGCGTGCATCCGCTGATTTCCGATCTCACATCACCCATGCCCCCCAGATAATCCGAGATCCCGGCAATCCAACCACCCCTTCCCCTTCATCTTGCCAGATAAACCTCCGGGGAGTGTGAGGGGCAGCGCCCCTCACGCACGCACGCCGCAGGCGAAATGCTGTCAATTCGACAAACATCGAAATAACGCTTGCACCAATCGTTCATTTCTATATTTCTAGAAACATGAAACAGGAATCACTCTCCCCCCCTGCTCTCACTGTCGCCGCAGACAGCTTTGCCGCTCTCGGCTCCGAACAGCGCCTCTGCGTGCTGCGTGTGCTGGTGCGCGCGGGGCCGGACGGGCTCAGCATCGGTGAACTGGGGGAGCGCTCAGGCGTCACGGGTTCCACCCTGACCCACCACCTGAAACTTCTGGCCGCCACCGGGCTGGTCAAACAGGAACGCCAGGGCCGCAGCACCATCTGCGCCGCCGTCGCCTACGCCGAAGTGCAGGCGCTGGCACATTTCTTGCTCACCGAATGTTGTGCCGATGCCGGCAAACCTTGCGAGGATCACGACCATGGCTGACACGACCCAATCCCCCGCCCCCGCGCACTCACACGCCTCTGCACGCCGCTGGTCGCTGGGCGGTGCCTGGGGCTTCACAGCCCTGCTGTTGGTGATTGTCGCCCTGTTCGACACCCCGCAATTGATCCCCACGGTGAGATTCGCCGCAAAGGCGCTCGCAGGCACCGCGCCCTTCATCGCCTTCGCCGTTCTCGCGGTCGCCTACCTCAAGGCCAGCGGCGCCGAGACCCTGCTCGCCCGCGCCTTCGAGGGCAATCCGGGGCGGATGATCGTGATGGCGGCCCTGCTCGGGGGCCTCTCGCCCTTCTGTTCCTGCCAGGTCATTCCCTTCATTGCGGCCCTGCTTGCCGTAGGTGTCCCTTTGGGGGCGGTCATGGCTTTCTGGCTGGCTTCCCCCCTGATGGACCCGGCGATGTTCGCCATCACCTCGGGCACATTGGGGTGGGATTTCGCGGTGGCCAAGACCTTCGCGGCTGTGGGCCTCGGCCTTTTCGGAGGCTTCGGAGTCATGCTGGCGCGCAACACCGCTCTCTTTTCCGATCCTCTGCGCGCGAAACCTGCCGTGGGTGGCTGCTGCGGGGTCAAGAAACCCTTCGCTGGCAAACCCGTCTGGCGGTTCTGGAGCGAGGCCCCCCGGCGCGAAGTTTTCCGCGACGCGGGTCTGGAAAATGCGCTCTTCCTCCTGAAATGGCTGACCCTGGCCTATGTCGTCGAGGCGCTGATGCTGACCTACGTCCCCGCCGACTGGATCGCGAGCATCCTTGGCGGCACCGGGGCGATGCCGATCGTGCTGGGCGCACTGGTGGGGGCACCAGCCTATCTGAACGGCTATGCCGCCGTGCCGCTGGTGGATGCGCTGCTGACACAAGGCATGAGCCAGGGGGCCGCAATGTCCTTCGTTATCGCGGGCGGGGTCAGCTGCATCCCGGCGGCCATCGCCGTCTGGGCACTGGTGAAACCACGGATCTTTGCCGCCTACCTGGGCTTTGCCGTCACAGGCGCGGTGATCGCTGGCAGCCTCTGGCAGATCGTCTCCTGAACCCTCCGCAGGACAAAACCTGTTGCCGGTTTTCCGCCGCGCCCCACATCAGCCTGCGAAGGAGGTCATCACTTGGCACATGCCCATCATCATCACGTCGATCCGGACAGCGGCACCGGCCGGATCGCCTTTGCGATTGCGATCAACCTTGTCCTGACACTCGCGCAGATCATCGGCGGGATCGTCTCGGGCAGCCTGTCCCTGGTCGCAGACGCCCTGCACAATTTCAGCGACGCCATCGCCCTGATCATCGCCTTCGCCGCGCGCAGGATCGCGCGTCGGCCCGCAGACGCGCGGATGACCTTCGGCTATGGCCGGATCGAGGTCGTGGCGGCGCTGATCAACTACACCAGCCTGATCATCATCGGTCTCTACCTCGTTTACGAAGCCATCCTGCGGTTTTTCGATCCCTCCCCCGTCACGGGCTGGATCGTGGTGATCGTCGCAGGCGTGGCGCTGGTGATCGACCTTGCGACGGCGCTCCTGACGTATTCCATGGCCAAGACCAGTGTGAACATCCGCGCCGCCTTCCTGCACAATCTCGCGGATGCGCTGGGGTCGGTGGCGGTGATCGTGGCGGGCAGCCTGATCCTGCTCTTTGGCTGGACTTGGGTCGACCCGGCGGTGACCTTGCTGATCGCAGGCTACATCCTGTGGCAGTCCGCGCTGGAGACCCCCGGTGTGGTGCGTATCCTGATGCTCGGCAGCCCGCCTGAGATGGACACCCGCGCCGTCATCGACACGATGACCGAGACCCCCGGCTGCGCGTCTGTCCACCATGTGCACCTGTGGATGATGGGCGAACATGATACCGCACTCGATGCCCATGTGGTGCTGGCCCCGGGGGCCGACCCGGCGCAGACCCGCGCCGTCCTCCGCGACCGCCTCGAAGCGCAACACCATCTGCACCACTGCACGCTCGAGATGGAGGATGCCGACAGCCAATGCATCGCCCCCAAGGCGATCGGCCACTGAGCCACAGGACCGCTCATCCGTTGAACCCCCGCGCCCCATAGCGTAGCAGTGTCGCAACAGACGGAAAATCGGGGGCCTCTGAATGTATCGCGCCTGGACCTTTCTGACGAACTACTCGCTGCTGCTGATCATCGGCGCCCTGGTCGCGCTGATCTGGGCGAACCTCGATCTCATCATGCCGGTTGCCGGAAATCCGCACCACTGGGCCGAAACCTACCACCATTTCGTCGAGTTCGTCATCTGGGACCACGCCCCGATCGGCCACTACCACGCCGCCGAAGCGGGACGCGACGCCTACCGTACCCTCACCCTGCACTATCTCGTCAACGACCTGCTGATGGCACTGTTCTTCGCCATCGCGGCCAAGGAAGTCTGGGAGGCCGTGATCCTCAAGAACGGCTCGCTGCGCGGCAAGAAAGCCGCGACGCCGCTCTTTGCCACCCTGGGCGGCATGCTGGGGCCGATCACCGTCTACCTCGGCCTCGCCGCCTTTCTGGGCTCGGATACCTATAGCGCCGTGGCCAACGGCTGGGCGATCCCCACCGCCACGGATATCGCGTTTTCCTATCTCGTGGGGCGGATCGTCTTCGGCGCCGGGCACCCTGCGGTCCGGTTCCTGCTGCTGCTGGCCATCGCGGACGATGCGGCGGGCCTGATCATCCTCGCGATCTTCTATCCCACGGGGGACCTCGCGCCGGTCTGGCTGCTGCTGTCGCTGGCAGCCGCCATCGGTGTCTTCTTTCTGGCCAACTGGCTGCCGCGCACCATGGACCGGGGCAATCAGGACCGGCCCGCCTCCACCTGGGTCCGCACCACGCTCACCTTCTGGCCCTATGCCATCGCTGCATGCATCAGCTGGTACGGGTTCATGCGCTCGGGCCTGCACCCGGCGCTCGGCCTGCTGCCCATCGTGCCGACGATCCCCCACGCCGACCGCGCCTTCGGCCTCTTTGCGGAAGCGGAGCAATACCTCACCGACCTGCTGAACCAGATCGAACATGCGCTGAAACATCCCGTCGAGATCATCCTTTTCTTCTTCGGGCTGCTGAATGCGGGTGTCCAGCTCTCGGCCATCGGGGCCGCCACATGGCTGGTCCTGCTGGGTCTGATCGTGGGCAAACCGCTGGGGATCCTGATTTTTGGTTGGATCGCGGCGCGACCGCTTGGGCTGGGTCTGCCGCAGGGGATGCGGATCATTGACCTTGTCGTGGTCGGCTGTGTCGCCGCCATCGGCTTTACCGTGTCGCTCTTCGTGGCCTCCGTCGCCTTCCCCGGCGGCGATGTTCAGGACGCCGCCAAGATGGGCGCGCTCTTCAGCTTCTCCGCCGCGATCATCAGCATCATCGCAGGCAAACTCTGCCGGGTGGAGAAACAACCCGACTGAGCCCCCGGTCGCACCGGCATGCAGCACACCACCGCAGACAAGCGCAACGGGCCCCGAGACAGCGGGGGGTGAGGGGCCATTGCGCCAACCGAACCGACCCAGAGCGCGTTGTACATTTGTTTCCCAATCGGACATAATATGGTCAAAGTCGGGCGATAGACCGTCCACAATCCTCGAAACAAGAGGATAACGAGGCGATATCATCAGCACCAACCGGAGCAGGGAATGCTGGAATTCGAGAATGTATCCAAGTCCTTCTGGACGGGGTCCCAGCACAAGGTGATCCTTGACCGGGTCTCGTTCCGCGTGGATCTGGGGCATTCGTTGGGCATCCTGGCCCCCAACGGGACCGGCAAGACCACCCTGATCAACATGATTGCGGGGCTCGAAAAGCCCGACGAGGGCGAGATCAGGCGCAGTTGCAAGATTTCCTTTCCGCTCGGGTTCATGGGCGGTGTGGTGTCCAAGGTGTCGGCCATGGAGAACGCCCGCTACATCGCGCGGCTCTATGGACTTGACCCCGATTATGTCGAAAGCTTCTGCCGGTGGCTGTGCAACCTTGGCGAATACTTCGACCAGCCGCTGGGCACCTACTCGGCCGGCATGCGCTCGCGATTTTCCTTCGCGCTGATGCTGGCGCTTGATTTCGACATGTACCTCATCGACGAGGGCATGCCGGCCACTACTGATGTGGAATTCAACCGCAAGGCGGGCGACATTCTGCAGGAACGCCTGCGCACCACCACCATCATCATCGTGTCACACCAGCCCCAGACGCTCGAAAAATTCGCGCGTTCCGCTGCTGTCCTGCTGGATGGCCAATTGCATATGTTCGATACCTTGGAAGAAGCGAAAGAGCTCTATGACTACGAAACCCAAGGCTAGAAAATTCCGCATCAAGCGGAGCCCGCCGTCCTCCTCCTTCGGCACGCACGCCAGCAGCGCCGCGGAGGCGCGCCTGGCTGCGGCACGTCCCGTCCCCGGCCCGCGTCCGGTGCCCCCGGCTGAACCGCCCACCGCTCCGCCATCGTCTTCCGGACCCGTCCCGCCCCGCCCGGCCGAAGCCGCCCCGCTGCCAGAGCCCGAGATGCCGCGCGAGGGCGAAGTTTCCTCGCCCCGCGAGGTCAGCGGTGAACAGGACATGGACACCATCCGCCGCGAAGGTCTGACAGGCCGCCAGTTGCGTATGGCGCGGCGCGTCGCACAGAAACACGGGCTCGCGCCCACCTCGGACTTCGATGCCGTGCGGCTGCTGCGTGCCCAGGGAATCGACCCGTTCCAGCGCTCCAACATGCTGGAACTGGTGGTGCCCCAGGCGGGCGGTGAGGCCCGCGATGGCGCGCCCGGCGACGCCCTGGCCGGTCTGGCTGCCCAGTTCGGCGGTGCCGGGGCACAGGGTCGGGTGCAACTGCCTCAGACGGTGCCTGTCGGCGGGATCAACCTGCCCTCCACGGAGGTCACCCCGGCCGAGCGTCGCCAGCGCGAGATTTCGAGCATCCAGCGCGATATCTCCCGCCGTCGCCGCCGCAACATGGGTCTGCTGATGATCCGGCTGGCGTTCTTCGTCATGCTGCCGACTTTCGCCGCCGGCTATTATTTCTACCAGATCGCCACTCCGATGTATGCCACGGACAGCCAATTCATGCTGATCCAGTCAGAGGGCGGCGGTGGCACATCGCCCTTCGGCAATATCCTTCCCACGCAGTTCGCCAACTCGCAGGACAGCATCGCGACGCAGGCTTATCTGCAATCCAAGGACGCCATGCTGCGGCTGAACGAGGACGAAGGCTTCAAGGCACATTTCTCGGAAGGCAGCATCGATCCGATCCAGCGCCTGACCGATGATCCCACCAACGAAGAAGCCTTCAAGGTCTACAAGAAGAACGTGAAGATCGGCTATGATCCCACCGAAGGCGTGATCCGCATGGAAGTGATCGCCGCCGATCCGGAGTTGTCCGAACGCTTCTCGCGCAGCCTTCTGGCATATGCCGAAGAGCGGGTGAACAACCTGTCACGCCAAAAACGCGAGGACGGGATGCGCGACGCGCTCACCGCCTATGAAACCGCCCAGCAAAAGCGCCGTGATGCGCAGGAGCGGCTGATCCGCATGCAGGTAGAGAACGGCGTCGATCCCGAGGCGCAGATCATCTCGATCCGTTCGCAGATCACGACCTATGAGGGTCTGCTGATCGAGAAGGAACTTGAACTCGCGGCCCTGCTCGACAACACCCGCCCCAACAAGGCCAAGGTCGACGGCACCAGCGGCGACGTGCGCCGCCTGAAGGAGCAGCTCGCCAAACTCAACGACAGGCTGAACTCCGCCACGCAAGGCGAGAACTCGCTGGCGCAGCGCGCGGTGGAGGGGCAGTTGGCGCAGGCCGATCTTGCTGCGGCCGACCTGGTGCTGCAATCGGCCCAGACCGCGATGGATCAGGCCCGCACCGAAGCCAGCCGCCAGGTGCGTTATCTGACCGTTGCGGTGGAACCCGTGGCCCCGCAGGAACCCACCTATCCGCGCAAGTTCGAGAACACGATCTTGGCTTTTCTGGTCTTTTCAGGCATCTACCTGATGTTGTCACTGACGGCATCGATCCTGAAAGAACAGGTAACCTCATGACCCAAGTCACCATCGGTGATGTGATCATCGGCAATGACCGCCCGCTAACGGTCATCGCCGGACCCTGCCAGTTGGAAAGCGAAGACCACGCCCAGATGATCGCGGGCCGGATGCAGGAAGCCTGCAAGGCCGCAGGCGCGCAATACGTCTTCAAGGCCAGCTACGACAAGGCCAATCGCACCTCGCTATCGGGCAAGCGGGGGCTTGGCATCGACGAGGGGCTGAAGGTGCTGCAATCCGTGGGCCGCGCCCTTGGCGTGCCCGTGCTGACCGACGTCCATACCGAGGCCCAGTGCGCCATCGCGGCAGAGGCTGTGGACATCCTCCAGATCCCCGCGTTCCTGTGTCGCCAGACGGACATGCTGCTGGCGGCGGGCGAGACCGGCAAGGTGGTAAACGTGAAGAAGGGGCAATGGCTTGCCCCCTGGGAAATGGGCAATATCGTCGGAAAGATCGAATCCACCGGCAACAAGCGCATCCTGCTCACCGAACGCGGCACATCTTTCGGCTACAATACCCTGGTGGCCGACATGCGCAGCCTGCCGCAGATGGCACAGACCGGCTATCCGGTGGTCATGGACGCGACGCATTCCGTCGCACAGCCGGGCGGCAAGGGCACCTCCTCGGGCGGCCAGCGCGAATTCGCGCCTGTGATGGCGCGCGCGGCAGTGGCGGTCGGCGTCGCGGCGGTATTCATGGAAACCCATGAAGACCCCGATAACGCCCCCAGCGACGGGCCGAACATGATCTACCTCGATCAGATGCCCGCACTGATCCGCACACTGATGGCCTTCGACGCACTTGCCAAAAAGCATCCGTTGAGCTTCTGACCCTTACCGAATAAAGCGAGCATTCCCGTGACAAAACCGGCACCCGAAGTGACGCCCAACACCTGGGAATTCCTCCGCGATCCGATGATCGCCCCCACGGGCTTCCGCGAATACGACGCACGATGGAAGTATCCCGACGATATCAACCTGCCGGGCATCACAGCGCTCGGTCTCGGCCTCGGGACGCAGATGCAGCGCCGCGGGATCGAGCCCGTGATCGCCGTCGGCAACGATTACCGCGACTACTCGCTCTCGATCAAGAATGCGCTGATGCTGGGGCTGATGCAGGCGGGCATTCACGTCAAGGATATCGGCCCCGCGCTGTCACCGATGGCCTATTTCTCGCAGTTCCACCTCGACGCCCCCGCCGTCGCGATGGTCACCGCATCACACAACCCCAATGGCTGGACCGGCGTGAAGATGGGTTTCGAGCGTCCTCTGACCCACGGCCCCGACGAGATGGCCGAGCTGCGCGACATCGTTCTGAATGGTGAGGGCAAGGCACGCGAGGGCGGCAGGTACGAATTCGTCGAAGGCGTCAGGGAAGCCTACCTCGACGACCTGGTCGGCGACTTCAGGATGACGCGCAAGCTCAAGGTCGTCTGTGCCACCGGCAACGGCACCGCCTCCGCCTTCGCGCCCGCGCTCTTTGAACGGCTGGGGGTGGAAATCGTCCGAAGCCACAATACGCTCGACTACACTTTCCCCCATTACAACCCGAACCCCGAAGCGATGGAGATGCTGCACGACATGAGCGCCTCCGTCAAAGCCTCAAGCGCCGATTTCGCGCTCGGTTTCGATGGCGACGGCGACCGTTGCGGCGTGGTGGACGACGAGGGCGAGGAAATCTTTGCCGACAAGGTCGGCGTGATCATGGCGCGCGATCTGGCGAAAATCTATCCCGGCAGCACCTTCGTCGCGGACGTGAAATCCACCGGCCTCTTCGCCTCCGACCCCGAGTTGCTGAAGTACGGTATCAAGGCGGACTACTGGAAGACCGGCCACAGCCATATGAAGCGCCGTGTCAAGGAGCTGGGGGCGCTGGCGGGGTTCGAGAAATCCGGCCACTACTTCCTCGCCGGGCCCATCGGGCGTGGCTACGACTGCGGGATGCGCGTGGCGGTCGAGATCTGCAAGCTGATGGACCGCAACCCGGACAAGTCCATGTCCGACCTGCGCCGTGCCCTGCCCCAGACTTGGGCGACCCCCACGATGTCGCCCTTCGCGTCTGATACCGAAAAGTACGGCATCCTCGCCCGGCTCGTGGACAAGCTGGTCGCCAAGGCCGATGCGGGCGGCAGGATCGGCGGTTGCACCATCAAGGAGGTCGTTACGGTGAACGGCGCGCGGGTGATCCTCGACAATGGCGGCTGGGGTCTGGTGCGGGCATCTTCCAACACACCGAACCTTGTGGTGGTCTGCGAGAGCCCCGAGTCAGAAACCGAGATGCGCGCGATCTTCGCCGACATCGATGCGGTGATCCGGACAGAAGATGGCGTGGGGGCATACGACCAGACGATCTGAGGTCTGTCGATATCGCGCGTGATCCGGCGAATGCCAGTCCCCCCGGGCCATCACAGACCCGCCGGGACAGCCGGTCGTCGCATCATCCCCCTTCAGGAGGTGTATATGACACGCGCGACGCAGCGCAAATCATGCCAGCCAGGACGGTCGGCGGTGTCGCAATGTGAGAACCTGTGCCGGTTCTGGCATAGTGTGGTAGCGGCTCAGGTATCCACAATACGCCAACTCGGCGGCCGCACTCGCCCAGTCTTTATGACGATGCCCTTTCGGGAGCGATGCATCATGCCGCGTCTGCTTCCCACCCCTCATTTCTGGCCAAAGGTTCAATGCTAGCCTCGGAAACCGAGAACCCTGCCACGATCTGGGCAAGGACCCTTGCCTGCTCTGTAAGCGCTTGGCTTGCAGCGGTCGTTTCCTCGAACATTGCTGCATTCTGTTGGGTGGAGCCATCCAGCTGGTTGACCGCAGAGTTGATTTCGGAAATTCCAGAGGATTGTTCGCTGGAAGATCGGGCGATCTGCAAGACATTTTTAGAGACTTTGGCGATGCCAGTCAAAATGGTCTCAAGCGAAGAACTTGTCTGATCCATCAGCAGGACCCCGTTATCAACATGTTGCGTTGCGCCGCTGATCAGACCATTTATGTCAAGCGCAGCATCGGAACAGCGCTGAGCCAAGACGCGCACCTCAGAGGCTACAACCGCGAAACCACGACCAGCCTCTCCTGCACGGGCAGCCTCGACACCAGCGTTCAGAGCCAAGAGATTCGTCTGGAACGCGATGGCCTCGATCACGCCAACGATCTTGGAGATCTTAGAAGATGAATCCTTGATTCCCCCCATCGCTTCGACAGCCTGGCTCATGACCAAGCTGCTGTCCTTGGCGTCGTCCTGCACCGTCTCTACGGTGCGCGCGGCTTCCGAAGCACTCAAAGCCGACGCTGAAACGCTTTGCGTCAACTCGGCCAGCGCGGCGGCAGTTTCCTCAAGGGTGGCGGCGGTTTTCTCTGTTCTGCGTGCCAGATCAAGCGAAGAGGCCGATATCTCGGAACTGCTGCTGTCTATGGTGTCGGAGCTGTCACCTATCCTTTGAATGGTCGCTGACAACTTGATGATGGCAGAGTTATAATCTTTCCGCAGCGTCTCGTATGCCCCCGGAAATTCCGTTTGGATTGTTCGGGTAAGGTCGCCATTGGACAATTGTTTCAGACTGCTCGCCAATTCGGCGACAACCAATTCCTGCTCTTCGGCGCGCGCTTTGCGGTCCGCTTCGGCCTGTGCCCGAAGCTGCTCTTCCCGCTCGGCTTCCCTGGCCAGTCTTACGCGCTCTGCTTGTTCTTGCTTGAGGTTCTCTCCGCGCTGTCGTTCGGCCTCCAACCGAGCGCCGCGATCCGCTTCTCTTTCCGCATTGACCTTTTCGATCTCACGTTGCTTCTCTTCTTCCTGAAGTCGAATGCGCTCAAGAGCACCCTGCCGAAATATTTTCAGGGCACTGGCCATGCGCCCGATCTCGCCCTTGCTCTTGTCCAAACCCGTGACCTCGGACAAATCACCTTTCGAAAGACGTTCCGTTATTCGCGTCACCTTGTTCAGCGGGCTTGCAACCATCATCCAGATAAACAACGGTGCCACGGCGACGATCGCCAGACTCAATGCGCCGATTGTCCGCATCCGCGTCCGAGCCTGAGAGACCTCCGCGTTGAGGTTTTCGGCGGCTTGTTCGATCTGATTTTTCGTGGAAAGAGAAAAAACAGCGACTTCCGAAGCGATTTTGCGGACCGCATCCGCCGCTGTGCGCGAGGCTTCCGAAGCCAATCTCATGGATGCGAATGCGGCCTTACGCGTCGCGGCTATGCCCGCATCCGGGTCTCCGATCAGGAGGATCCCTTCGATCTTTTGCACGACCTCAGGTACTTGCGAGTGCATCGCATCTGTCAGGCGTTGCTTGGACAGGGACAGAGCTTCGACTTGAATCGCCAGTTCCGCATTGTCGCGAGCCAAGGCGACCTGCAATACGGCGGAAAAATAGGACCGGGCGGCAATGGACAAGGCTGCCTGCTGGCGGATCTGGGTTACCTGAGCGTCCAGCAAATTCCGCACCGAGTGTTCGTTACTTTCCTTGGCTTCTTCGCTCTTTATAACGAGGTCAAAGTAGATATCGTCCAGGACCGATGAAAGTTCGGCATCAACTTCCTGCCTTGTCGACAGAACCTGAGACGGAACCACCCTCTTTCCAGAGTTCAAGAGTGTTTCCCTTGCGAATTGAACCGTTGACACCAAGGAATTCGTCGACGGAGAGCTCGATAAGACATCCAGCAACCCGGCAAGTCGGCTCTCGGCTGCATTTGCAAGATCATCCAGAATAGGCAATAGCGCCGGGTCACGCGTCTGGGAGCGCCCCAATGCCAGGCCTGAAATCAGATTCATCTCAGCCTTTACGGCCAGGGTCGACTGATACAACGTGAAATGATCATCAATCAAACTGGCAAGCGTCTGGCCAATCGCGTCGATGGTTGCATTCCCGCCGAGCACCAGTTCAGAATAGGCGATGTTCGACTCCTCTTCGAGCAGACTCGTCAATTCGGTGGCCATCAGGAGCGCATTCTGAACGTCTTCCGAAACAGACGCCGAACGACCGAACTCATCGCTTCTTGCCTCGATCAATGTATCAAGAGCCTTGGTGGTCTCATCCACGAAGCCCAGCAAGATCGCCCGTTCAGCTTCGGGCAGTCCCTGGATGGAGTTCTTCAGGCTGCCAATGATTTTTGCCGTGTTGCTTTTCGCTTTCTGCAAATCATCGCCTTCAGAGGCGATGAGTATTTCTACAAGCAAGTTCCGGACATGATCCGTGGCCTCAACGACGGCTGCGCTCTGTCTGAGTTCCGGCAGCCGTTCATCCGACAGCGTTGTCATTCCCATGGCAATCGATTGAAAAACTGTCCAGCCCGTGAAAATGGCCGCAGCCGTCATCAACGACAACGTTCCAAAGATGATACCCAGTCTTACAGTCACCAGACCGAAGTAGTTTGAGAAGGCGGTACTCATACTGATTGCCTCATGCTCTATGCCATGGCCTCGGCCAAAGTCCTTGTCGAAATTGAGGAGCGGACAGTGACACCCGCAAAGGGCTGGGCATCCCTTGTCGCGTCAGCTGCCCGGTTGAATAGATTCGAACGATCCATCCGAGCGGATACGGGTAAGAAAGACGTCATCTGAGCCTTGGTTGTCGCCGGGGCCAAAGGTGAGAGTCATGCCACCCAAGTCGATAGTGCCAAGGTTTGCGAGAGCTTCGAGATATGAGGCCCTGCTTATATCAGTCCCGGCCTTGCGAATGCCCTCGATAGCCAGTCGACCGGCGATGTATCCTTCCAGAGAGACAAAGCCCGGTTCTGCCGAGGCATCTATAGCTTTCAGGGCAGCCTGGTATTCGACGACGATCGGCAAGGAGACATCCCACGGCTGCGGAACTACCTGGCTGACAATCACCCCTTCACCATCGGCGCCGAGTTCATTCGACAAAGCTTTGGAACCCACGAACGAGATCGTGACGAAAACTGGATCCATTTTCATCTTATGGGATAGCTTTATGAACTCCGCCAATGGCTTATAGGCGCCGACCATGACGATTGCCTGGGGTTTGGATTTGCGAATCTCCAGAAGAGCCGATTTGACCGCAACCGTGTTGCGCGTGTAGGAGCCTTCGGCAGCCAGGGTCATACCGCGCTTGTCCAGCGCCTTGGTCACACCTGACAACCCAACCCTGCCAAAGCCGTCATCCTGATAGAGGATCGCGATATCCGTCAGACCCATCTCGTCGACCAGATGCTCGATCCATGCTTCGGTCTCGGCATCGTAGGTGGCCCGCATGTTGACGACATTGCGCAATTCCGGGTCCCTCAAGAAACCCGCACCGGTGAAAGGACCGATGAACGGCATGTTTGCTGCGGTCGCGAGCGGCTGTGTGACCTTGCAAGTCGGCGTTCCAACCGGGCCGATCAGGGCGATGTAGTCATCGCTCTCGATGACGGCCCGAACCTCCTTGATTGAACGGTCAGGCTCATACCCATCGTCAATGGCGGTAAGCTCGAGCTGGCGGCCATTGATGCCACCAGCGCGATTGGCCTCCTCAAAAGCCGCAGTAATGCCTTGCCGCATGCCCGTTCCAAGCGCTGCTGCCGGCCCTTCAAAGGCGGCAACCTGCGCGAATTTCAGCTTGTCGGTCGTAACCCCCTGTTGGGCAAGGAGGGGCGTAGCTGCAAGCAACGCCACGAAAAGGGTGGCCAGACGCTTGTGATGATCCATGACTTCGATTCCATTGGCTGTGTGAACGAGACGAAGGAACCCAAAAATCGTTTACAAACAGAGAATTTTTTCAACGCGCGCCTTGCCACGACGCGAAGATCGGCGGCTTTTCCTGTCCAGATAAACTGCGTGATGTCGCGGTCATGGCCCGGCTAGGTATCGTGGAGTTGGAGCATGAATGAGCGCCCGCTGGTTTCGGGTGCGCAAACCCTTCCGGCACGAAGCTGATGTTCGACGGACGCCGATCGTCCTGACCCGGCAATGGATCAAGGTGTAGAACCTCTTCTTCGTTTCAGGTTGAACGCCCTGCTTCTCAGCGATTGTGCAGCGCCCTCTTTCCACCATAATCGCTGATTAATCTGCCTTTGATCGCCGTGGCATTTCAAGGAATCGCGACGTTTGCACCGGGCTTCCAACATTATGAGAAGTCAGAAAATCTATATCTGAGGCCAAACATGACGTTCAGTCAAAACACGCTTTCGCGGCGAATTGCCAGTTCCCTATTATTCTTGTTCGGTTTGGGCCTCCTGAGTTTCGTTGTTGTCGGTCACAACGCGATCAGGAAAGCGGACGAGGCCGCCTTGGCCCAGCAGCAACGTTTTGCCGTTCGCACACTTGCGGCAACCATTGCCAGTATTCCCGAGCAGCAGCGGAGCGCGACAGTTTGGGATGATGCAATCCAGAATATCGTTGCGCGTGACGAGAAGTGGATGGACGATAATCTCGGGGCCTGGATGCAGGACTACTTCGGACACAACGAAAACTATGTCCTCGATCAGCTGGGCGAGCCCATCTTCGCTTCCGTGATGGAGGAGGTCCGATCGCCGAAATCCTACTCCATCCGAGCTGACCTGACCGCACCGCTTGTGCAACAACTGCGCGAGATGATGGCCGAAGCCAGCGTGGGGCAAGACAACCCCTACGAGGCACTGGCTGAGGTGGCGGTCGTGAGCCCACTTCGGTTTGACGACAAGGTGGCCATTGTCAGTATCGTACCGATCATCTCTGACTCCGGCGAAGTCGCGCAGCTGCCGGGAACAGAAGCGCTTCATGTTGCCGTGCGCTACGTAGACGAGGAACTCGCACAGAAGATCGGGCTGCCAATTGAATTGGGGGACGTCGCCTTTGAAACCGCCCAGCCGACCGGAAAGCAATCGGGAATTCCTTTGATTGGGCCGTCTGGCGACGCTCTCTCTTGGCTCGTTTGGAGCCCCAAGTTGCCGGGCACAGAAATTTTTCTGGCGATGTTGCCGATGCTTTTGTCGGTGGGGATGGCGAGTGCCGTCCTGCTCTTTTGGGTTGTCCGGAGGCTGCTGCGGGTTTCGGGGCAGTTGCAGGCAAGTGAAGCGCAGGCCCGTCTGGATGTGACGGCACTGAAGGAGGCGAATAAAGCCGCCGAGGTCGCGGATCAAGCCAAGCTGAACTTCATGAGCGTTGTATCACATGAGCTCAGGACGCCGTTGACGATTATCCTTGGTTATGCGCGGCTTGGAAAGAACCTGAGCAAAACGCCATCCGCGAAACTCTTGGAAGACAGGCTTCAACGGCAGCCCGTTAACGTGAAACTCATACAGAGCAGCGTCGACGAGCTGCTGCAATCTGCAAGGCTGGGGATGGAGAAAGTGGAGAGATCGGGCGAGCATCTCCTGTTCCTGGTCAACCAACTGCTCGACTACGCCAAGATGGAGACCGGCCGCCTTGAGCTTGATACGGTGGTTTGTGATGTGAAGGAGGTGCTTGAACCCGTAGTGGACCAGATGAGAATTTTGACGGAACAAAAGGACCTGGACCTGGAGATCGCGATGGCCCCCTGCCTCATGCTGGCAGACGTCACCCGCACACGTCAGATCCTCATCAATCTGATGGGCAATGCCATCAAGTTCACAGATTCCGGCAAGGTCTCAGTCGTCGTCAGGGAGTCTGAAGACAAGGTTCATATTGACGTAAGTGACACCGGCACCGGGATCGAACCACACGAGCTCGAGAAGATCTTCGAAGCGTTCCACCAGGCCGATTTGTCGTCCACACGGAGTGTCGCCGGGACCGGACTGGGCCTGTCCGTGGCGAGAGAGCTCGCACATCTTGAAGATGGATCCATTGATGTGCGCAGCGAGTTGGGTGTTGGCAGTACATTCACTTTGTCGCTGCCGAAGCATTTGCCTCCGGTTCTGGAAGAGGCGGCTTGATCCTGACGTTCAAAAACCCGATAGCGCGGCCTTCAGAACAGACGCTCATCGAGAACGCATGCTGAGTTTGGGATGACCGCAAAGCGGAGATACTGTTGAAGAAGTCGGTGTTTGAGATGTTCTGACGGGATGTTTGAACCAGCCGAATGTCTCCCCTATTCACCCAGGCACGGGTTCCGGTACCATTTTGGCCAGTTTCCGGAGGTTTTGCGCTGTTGCTGCGAGCTGGAATTGTTCGGTTGCGCCTTTGGGTCCGCGGAGCCGCATCATTCGCAGGCCGATGTAGCGTTTGAGATGAGCAAACAGCATCTCGAC
>JBBSJO010000074.1:0-17688 GCA_038257185.1 Rhodobacterales bacterium
CCCGGCCCCGTAGCTTACGGCCAGGGCAACGACCGCCCCACGGTAACGGATGCCAACGTCGTGCTGGGCCGCATCGACCCCGACAATCCCATCGGCGGCAAGCTCACGCGGCTCGACGTCGATGCAGCCGCGCGGGCCATCGACCTGCATGTCGGCGCGCCTCTCAAGCTGGATACCATGCAGGCGGCGGAGGCGATTCTGCGGGTCGCGAACTCCCGCATGGCGGGCGCGATCCGGCTTGTCAGCATCGAGCGCGGCTTCGATCCCAAACGCTTCGCCTTCATGCCCTTCGGGGGCGGCGGGGCCTTGCATGCGGGCGCGATGATGGCCGACGTGGGCATCGCGCGCGCCATCGTGCCGCGCTATCCGGGTGTCACCTCGGCCATGGGATGCGTCATCGCGGACATGCGGCAGGACTTCGTGCAGACGATCAATGCGCTGGTCAGCGGGCTCGACACCGACGCGCTGGTGCGTTTCATGCAAGGCCACGTCGATCAGGGCATGGCGATGCTGGACGCCGCACAAACCCGCTTCGAGGCGCGCAAGGCGACCTTCGAGCTGGACATGGCCTATATCGGGCAGACGCATACCGTGGCCGTACCGCTCGAGGTGGCCGTGACCGAGAGCACCGTGACCCCGCCGACCCGCGAGGAGATCGAAGCGGCTTTCGACAAGGCCTACACGGGCACGTTCGGGCGGCTCCTGAAGAACGGCGTGCGGCGCATTCTCAACCTGCGCTCCGCCGTCACCGGCACGCGCCCCAAGTTCGATCTGGAGACGCTCGCCCCCACGGGCACCGACCCTGTCGCGGCCAAGGCCACCCGCCGGGTGCATTTCGGCGACGCCTGGCACGATACTGCGATCTATGACCGCCTCGCCCTGCCCGTCGGCACGGAAATCCACGGCCCCGCGATCCTGGAGCAGCCCGATACCACCGTGCTGATTGAACCTGGTCTGGTGGGCCGCGTGGACCGCTTTGGCAACACCATCATCGAACGGGAGGATGCATGAGCGATCCGAGAGACTGGGACCTGAGCAAGACCGCCCTGTTGACCATCGACCTGCAGAACGATTTCATCCACCCTGAAGGCGCCTACGGTCGCGCCGGTCAGGGAGCGGAGGCCATCGCCGCCCTGCCCGACCGCGTCGCACCGCTGGTCAAGGCGCTGCGCAGCAAGGGCGGCACCTATATCTCGGCGCAGTTCACGCTGGTCCCCGGGCCCGGGGGCGAGCCTCTGATCGCGCCGCACCTCAAGACGCTGCGGCCCTTCCTTGCCAAGGGCGACTTCGCGCCCGGCAGCTTCGGCCACACGGTGGTCGATACCCTTCACCCGGCCGATTACGTGGTGGAAAAGGTGGCCTATTCCGCCTTCTACCAGACCCGGCTGGAATACATCATGCGCGCGGCTGGCATCGAGCATCTGATCGTCGGCGGGATCGTCACCAACGGCGGCGTTGCCTCTACACTGCGCGACGCGCACCTGCGCAACATCGAGACGGTGATGCTGATCGACGGCTGCGCTGCCTTTCGGCAGGACGTGCATGATGCGACGCTCCTGTCGCTGGGGACGGTGACGCAGCAGATGACCTGCGGGGAGGCACTGGAGTGGCTGTCATGAGCTTGAAGACGCGCCTGACGCAGACCGACATCCTCGTGGCACCGGGGGTCTATGACGGGCTCACTGCCTCCATCGCCGAAGGCGCGGGGTTCGCGGCCGTGTATCTCAGCGGCGCGGCGGTGGCCTATACCCGGCTGGGGCGGCCCGATATCGGGCTGACGAGCCTGTCCGAAATGGCCGACACGATGGCGCTGATCGCGGACCGCGTGAGTATCCCCGTGGTCATCGACGCAGACACCGGCTTCGGCAACGCCCTGAACGCGCAACGGACGATGCGTGTCTACGAACGTGCCGGGGCGGCGGCGTTGCAGGTGGAGGACCAGACCTACCCCAAGCGATGCGGGCACCTGAAGGACAAGACGCTGATCCCGGCTGTGGAGATGGCAGGCAAGATCGCCGCCATGGCCGACGCGCGGGCGAGTGAAGAGACCCTCGTCGTCGCACGCACCGACGCCATCGCGGTCGAAGGCTTCGATGCCGCCACTGACCGGGCGGAGCGGTATCTGGAGGCCGGGGCCGACGTGCTTTTCATAGAGGCCCCCGAAACACGCGAGCAACTCGCGGCGATCACCAGACAGTTCGCGGGGCGCGTGCCTCTCTTGGCCAATATGGTCGAGGGCGGCGCAACGCCGATGCAGGGCGCGGACGATCTGGAAAAGCTCGGCTTTTCGCTGGTGATCTTCCCCGGGGGTATCGTGCGGGCACTGGCGCGGACGGCGCAGGATTACTACGCGAGCCTGTATAGCCATGGGTCCAACGCGCCTTTCAGCAACCGCATGTTCGATTTCAACGGATTGAACCACGTGATCGGGACGGAGGAGATGCTGGCCTCCGGCAAGAAGTTCGACGGGTCGGGTGGCTGACGTTCGCCCGCCTCCCCCCGGCTTCGACATCGAGACCGGGACGCTGATCATCGGCGGGGGGGCCTGCGGGATGGTGGCGGCGCTGGCGGCGCGGGAGGCCGGGCAGGACGTGCTGGTGATCGAGGCGGACGCCGTGGCCTCAGGCTCCACCGCGTTGTCGGCGGGGCTGATTCCGGCGGCGGGGACGGCGTTGCAGCGGGCGGCGGGGATCGCGGACGATGCCGTGCTTTTCGCCCGCGACATTCAGGCCAAAGCAAAAGGGGAGAACGACCCGGCGCTGGTCGAGGCCATGGCGGCAGGGTCTGCCCCGGTGATCGACTGGCTGGCGGAGCGTTACGGGCTGCCCTTCTCGGTCGTCACGGATTTCGACTATCCCGGCCATTCCCGGCGGCGGATGCACGGGCTGCCGACCCGCTCGGGGGCAGAGCTGATCGACGCGTTCCGCACGGCCTGCGAGGGCGCGGGGATCGACATCGTCTGCGGTTTGCGGGCAACAACGCTGTTCACCGAGGGACGGACGATCAAGGGGATTGCCGCCACGCGCCCGGATGGCGGGCCGGAGACGATCGGCTGCGACCGCCTGATCCTCGCCTGCAACGGCTTCGGCGGCAACCGCGCGATGGTGGCGGAGCACATGCCGCAGATCGAGGGCGCGGTGTGGTTCGGACACGACGGCAACCGCGGCGAGGCGATGGAATGGGGTCAGGCGCTCGGGGCTGAGTTGCGGCATCTGGGGGCCTATCAGGGACACGGGAACGTGGCGCATCCGCACGGGATCCTCATCACATGGGCCACGATCACCGAGGGTGGAATTCAAGTGAACCGCACGGGCCGTCGGTTCTGGAATGAGGCGCAAGGCTATTCGGAGGCGGCGCGCGCGGTGCTGGGGCAGCCGGGCGGCGAGGCCTTCGTCATCTTCGACGCCCGCATTGCCGGGATCGCGCGGCAGTTCGAGGATTTCAAGCGGGCGGAAGCGGTGGATGCGGTCAAGGTAGCCGATGATGTCGTCGGGCTGGCCGAGGCTTTGGGTGTTCCCTCGGACTCCTTGGCAAAGACAGTCGAAGGTTTGCCGCTGGGGGGAGTGGACGCCTTCGGTCGGCGGTTCGCGGAGACTCAACTCACGCCGCCTTACTGCGGGGTGCGGGTCACGGGCGCATTGTTCCACACGCAGGGCGGACTGCGGACGGACGGGCGCGGCCGCGTTCTGGACCGGCAGGGCGCGGCGTTTCCGAACCTCTGGGCCGGGGGTGGCGCCGCCTGTGGTGTGTCCGGCAAGGGCGATGCAGGGTATCTGTCGGGCAACGGATTGCTCGCTGCGGTCGTACTTGGGTACGCCGCAGGCCGTAGCGCTTAAAATCCCCCGCTAAAGGCTGAGGCTCCCCACGCTCGATCCACCACAGACGAAGAGCGTCTGCCCCGTCACGAAACCACTGGCCGGGTCGCAGAAAAACAGGAAGGCGTTCGTCACATCCTCGACCGTGCCCAATCGTCCGACGGGGATGCGCTTGGCCAAATCGCTCTCGCGCTCGCTGCCCTTGGGAATGATCCCCCAGAAGTTGTCGGTCTGGATCGGCCCCGGTGCGACGACGTTCACGGTGATGCCGTGCGGCGCAAGCTCCAGTGCCCAGGTGCGGGCCATGCCCATGATCCCGGCCTTTGACGCGGAATAGGCGGTACGCGTAGGTGCGCCCAAGGCCGCGCGGGAGCCGTTGAAAAGCACGCGCCCGAAACCGCTTTCCTTCATCGCGGGAAGGCTGGCCTTGAGCAGCGTCAGCGCGGAACCGAGATGCAGTTGCGCGAGGCCGATGATGTCCTCCGGCTCCGCTTCCTCGATCAGCTTGGGCCAGATCAGGCCCGCGTTGTTCACCAGATGCGTCACCTCGTGGCGCGCGGCGATATCCGCCGCAACCTGCCGCACCGCGTCGGCGTCCAGCAGGTCGACCTCCAGATGTTCGAGGTTGTCGTGTTGCCGCTCCCCCGCCTTCCGCGCAAGGGAGATCACGCGGTAGCCCTTTTCCAGCAGGCGATCCGCGAGGTCCGCCCCGATGCCCTTGCTGCCGCCGGTGATGAGCGCGGTATATTGGGTCATGTCCTGTCCTCCGAAACCAAGGCGAGCACGCGCAGCGGGCTTCCGGTTCCGCCCTTGATCTTGAGCGGAGCCGCGATGAGGATCGCGCCAGTGGGCGGCAATTGGTCGAGACCCGAAAGGCATTGCAACCCGAACTTGCCCGCGCCGTGCAGCAGGTAGTGCGCAGGATAGGGCGGTGTATAGTGCGCGCCCTGACCTGCGTCTGTGCCGACCGTTTCGGTTCCGAAACCCCGGATGTCGCGCTTTAGCAGCAGCTCGATGGCGGCGGAGGTAGGACCGGGCGAATGAGGGCCGTCTTCCGCCATGTTGAGATACGCCGCGCCGCTGCGTTTCGACCAGTCCGTGCGCATCAGCACCCAAGACCCGGCGGGGATCACGCCATGCGCCGTCTCCCAGGATTGGATGGTCTCGGGCGTCAGTTCAAAATCATCGTCCTCCGCCGCGCCCGCCGAGCAGTCGATCACCACGACCGGGCCGACGAAGGCCGAGACGTCGATCTCGTCCACCGCGCCGTTCGGCACGTCCTTGCCCGACACCCAGTGGATCGGGGCGTCGAAATGGGTACCCGTGTGCTCCGACATGGAGATATTGTGCCACTTCCACGCAGGCCCGCGATGGTCGTAGGAGGAAACCTCCTCCATCCGGAAGCGTGCGCATTGGCCGAATTCGGGCGGCAGGATGATGACGGGGAAATCCGGGTCCAGCGTGTGGGTCAGGTCCACCACGCGGGTCGTGCCGCTGGCCAATGCGGCAGCGAGGGTCGTCAGGGCATCGCTCATGCGCCGCCTCCCGTCATTTCGCGTTCCAGAAGCTTGGCGTTCTCTTTCCAGCGGTCAGCCATGTCGCGTGCGATGTCGCCGCAGTAGACGTCCTCGACGCCGTCGATCAGCCCCTCGACGATGCTTCGGGCGAGCGCGCGAGGCGCGACCTTGGGCGGCGGCAGGGGTTGGTGCCATTCGTCGTCGGTGGGACCGGTATAGACGTTCATCACGCGCAGGCCCGCGATGCGGAATTCGGCGCGCAGGGTCTGGCTGACCGACCGCGCAGCGGCCTGCGAGGCGCTGAAGGCACCGTACCCTGCGTCAGGCACCATTGCGTAGGCCGACAGGATGTTGACGAAGGCCACGGCGGAGTTGACGCCATCGGCGGTGCGCGCCGCCATGCCGGGGCCGAAGGCCTGGGCGAGGCGCATGAGGCCGAGCACGTTCACCTCCATCTCGTCGCGGGTGAAGACGGTATCTGCCCCCAGCACGCCACCGGGGCGGATGAAGCGGGCGGTGTTGATCAGGATGTCGGTCTTGCCCCCGATCTCTGCCGCCAGCCGCCCGACGGAGGCCGCATCGGTCACGTCGAGCGGCATCATCTGGACCTTGTCCATCGCGGCGAGCTTCTCGCGGCCCGGCCAGCGGCGCCAGGTTTCGGCCTCTCCCATGAAGACCGTCGCGGCACCGGCCTTGAGCAGCGCTTCGGCAAGCGGTGCGGCCAGCGGCGAGCGGGCGTCGGTGATCAGCACGCGGCGGTGCTTGGGATGCGCGGTGAGCGCGCGCAGCACGGGGTCGTCTTGCATCGCGTCGGTCCTTTCCTGAGGCAGGGCGATCAGCACCCCCTGCCCGGCCTTGTCGAGTTTCAGCGCCATATGCACGGTATCGCCGCGCCGCACGTCGCCGTGGAGGTGCGTGACAGCCACGGGCCCTGCGGCGAGTTGCACCATCCCCTGCCGGTAGGGCAGGCGTTCGCGGAAGTAGGGATCGGGCGAGGCGCGGACGGTGGTTTCGGCGATGATCTTCGCCTGTGGATTGGTGTCGCGCCAGTGCAGGTCGACGGAGAGGCATTTGCAGCAGGCGTCGCGCGGCGGGTACTGCACCGTGCCGCAGTCGCCGCAGTGCTGCAGAGCGAAGCGCCCTTCGGCGGCGGCGACAGTGAGGCCGAGGGCGGCGCGGGACCGATGGGAGGGCGGCGACGTCGGGACGGTGCTGCGCTTCTGCGGGTCCTTCTTTTTCGGCGGCGTGAGGGGCACGGTCATGCGTCGCCCCCTTCGATTACGGCGGCACAGGAACAGACCCCGCGGTCGTAGTTGATCATGCCGAAGCCGGAGACCAGAGCGCGGTTTGCGTTTGGCACCTGCGTGGGGCCGGCCTGGCCGGTGACCTGCCGGATCGCCTCCACCAACCCGAGGTAACCGCCCGCCGCGCCGGCCTGTCCGACGGAAAGCTGCCCGCCGGAAGTGTTGTGGGGGAAGTCGCCGGTGACGGTGAGGTCACGGGACTGGACGAAATCTCCCGCCTCCCCCTTGGGGCAGAAGCCCAGATCCTCGATCTGCATCATGGAGATCACCGGGTAATCGTCGTAGGTCTGCAGAAGGTTGATGTCCTCGGGTGCGCAGTTTGCCATGTTCCAAAGCTCGTCCACGTCCCGCACCCAGCCGCCGCGCAGCTGGATCGGATCTTCGGGGAAGGCGTTGTGGCGTTCGATGGCGGAGGTGAGGCGGGCGAAGGGGAGACCCCGACGGATCGCGTCCTCCTCGCGCATCACGAGAAACGCCTCGGCCCCCGCGCAGGGCATGACGCAATCGAAAAGCGCCACGGGGTCGGCGATGGGGCGCGCGTCCATGTATTGCTGGAGCGTCAGCGGTGCCTTCATCAGCGCGTCGGGGTTTCGTAGCGCGTTGTCTCGTTGGGCTACGGCGATGCGACCGAAAGCCTCGCGCGGGACGTCGTAGGTGGCCATGTAGGCGTCCATGATCAGCGCGAAACTCGCGTTGGGGCCGCCGAAGCCGTAGGGATAGACCGCGTCGGAGGAGAACCGAGAGAAGCCGCCCAGCATCTTGCGGAAACTGTCGATCTGGTTGGTGTCGCCCGCGACGCAGGCCACGGTGTCGGCGTCCCCCGCCTGGACCGCGCGGGCGGCACGGCGAAGCGCCACGACGCCGCTCGCCCCGCCCATCGGCACGGTGTCGAGCCAGCGCGGCGAGAGGCCGAGGTGCTGGGTCAGACCCACGGGCGTATCGGGGGCGAGCGAGAAGCTCGAGACGGAGAAGCCGTCGACCTCGCCCGGTTTCATCCCCGCCGCGTCGAGGGCGGCGCGCAGGGCGCGGGCGATCCACCAGTGGGCGGTCTCATTGGAGTAGCGGACGTAAGGAACCGTCACCGGGCAGGTCAGCACGACGCCGTCATAGGAGGCACGCTTCATGCGGCGGTTCGTTTCTTTAGATGCCGCGTGTCGTGTGTGGCGGGGTCGTTCAGGAGTTCGGCGGCTATGGATTTCAGCGTGGCGCGCTGGATCTTCTGGGTCGCGGTCACGGGCAGCGCGTCGACGAAGGCGATGTAGCCGGGCGCCTTGTAGTAGGCCATCTGGGTCAGGCACCAAGTCACGATCTCTTCCGGCTGGGCATCGTGTTTCAACACGATCAGCGCCATGACCTCGTCGCCGCGCACCTCGTCCGGGACAGCGGCCACGGCGGCGGAGGCAACCGCGGGGTGGCGTCCGAGGAAGGATTCGACCTCCACCGCCGCGATGTTCTCGCCCGAGCGGCGGATGACGTTCTTCAGGCGGTCCACGAAGAAGAACCGCCCCTGCGCGTCACGCCGCACGATGTCGCCGGTGTGGAACCAGCCGCCAGCCCAGGCCTCGTCGGTAGCGGCGGCGTTCTTGAAATAGCCTGCAAAGAAACCCCTGCGAGCGTTGTCGCCCGCGTGCCGCACCAGCAATTCGCCCGGCCCGTCGCCGTCGTTTCCGGCGTCGTCCAATATGCGCGCCTCGATAGCGGGCTCCAAGCGGCCAAGGCAGCTTTCCCCCACCAGTCGCGGCGTATCGTTTGCACAGATCACAGCGCCCGCGCCGGTTTCGGTCATCGCCCAGGCCTCGACCAGCGGGAAGCCGAATCGGTCCTCGAAGGGCGCGTGCAGCTTGGGGTCCACGCCCGCGCCGAAGCCGAACTTGACGGTGTGATCGCGGTCGGCCCCGGACGGATCGGCCCCCATCAGCATGGTGGGCATCACGCCGAGGTAGTGGAGGCAGGTGGCGCGGGAGGTCCGCACGCTGTCCCACCAAGTGCGGGGATGGAAGCGGTCGAGCACGGTCAGGCAGCCGCCCACGGCGATCATCGCCATCAGCGAATAGGCCATCGCGTTCATGTGGAAGATCGGCAGCGGCGTGATCATCCGCTCGCCGTCCGTTGTGAGCGCGCAGAGGCCGCCCGCGTTCGCGTACCAGCGGCCCGCCTCGAGGAAATAGGTATTGGTCAGGATGCAGCCCTTTGGCTGGCCGGTGGTGCCGGAGGTATAGAGCAGAGCCGCCTCGATATCGCTGTCCTCTCCATCGCGCAGGGCGATTTGTGAATTGGAACGAGGGGACGGCAGCTTGCCGCCGGGGGAGATTACCGGCATCTCCATTCCCGCTTCCGACGCGGCGGCGGCAAGGGAGTCACAGCGGTCGGGAATGGCGACGGCCAGCACCGGTTCTGCGTGGCCGATCATATAGGTCAGTTCACCGAGCCTGAGGTCCGGATTTACCGGTACGACCGAGACACCCAGCCGGTTCAGCGCGAGCCACCACAGGAAGAACGCGGGGCGGTTCTCCATCAGCAGCATGACTCGGTGGCCCTGAATGTAGCCAGCGTCGGCCAGTTTGGAGGCCAGTACGTCGACCTGCGCCCTCGCGTCAGCGTAGGTCAGCGGGCCCGAGTCGATGCCGTAGACCGCCGCCGTTTCAGGCAACACGTTGAGGAAATCGCGGTCGGGCCAGCGAGCGGCGGTGACAGCGAAGGCCTCCGCGACGGTCTGGATCTCGGGGGCGATCATGGCAGCAACTGGATGTTGCGGAAGGCCGCGTCGCAGTTGAGGATGTCGACCCGCTTGTTCGCGATGCGCAATTTGCCGTCCACCAGGGCAAGGTCGTGCTTGGCGGTCAGCGCCAGCAGTTGCTGTTCATCCAGCCGCGTCTCGACATAGTGCATGAAGGTCGTCGTCTTGAAGGCATCGCCCTCCATCGCGTCCACGAAGGGGCGCTGGATGACGTGGTGACAGCGGCTTTTCGGTTTCTGGCTGAAGGTCCGCGCACCGTTCAGACGCTCTACCCGCAGCTTGAGCATGAAGAGGTCCTCGTACATCAGCGAGGTCACGTGGATCGGGTCTTCCTGCGCGTAGTCGAGCGGCATCCAGTAGTGCCCGTCCGGCAACCACAGGTCGAGCCAGTCGGTATAGCGCCCCTCGTCCAGCATCCGCGCCTCGTCGTAGATGAAGTCGATCAGCTGCTCCTTCGTCACGCTCATTCCGCCGCCTCCCGCGCCATATCCATGGTCATGAACTTGACCCAGGCGTGGAACTGATTGCGCATCTGGCGCTCGGTCGTGCCGTTCTCCACCGCCTCGACGTCGAAATCCTCATCTTCCTCGTAGAGCCGCTGGAGGTTCACCCACTCCAGCCCGTCCGATTCCAGCCCCTCCTGCGCGCGTTCGTACATCTCCAGATCGTCGTGGCCGACGATGGAAGTGGGCGCGTTGATCATGCGGTTGTAGAGCGCCGTGCGCGCGACCAGCGCATCGGGCGCGTCGACAAGGCGGTAGATGTAGCTTTCCACCAGCGTCTTGTTGGCCGCCAGCGGGATGAAGACGCGCATCTGCTGGATCGGGCCCTTGATCATGATGTTGGGGAAATAGACCGTGTTGTGGCGGTTCTCGCCGAGGATCGCCTTGGCCTTCTCCTCCCCGTAGGCCGCCGTCATCGCCTCGAAATAGCCGGGGATGGCGGAGTAATCGGAGTGGATCGAATGGTTCACGCCGGTGTGTCCGTGGCCGTTGGGCCAGGTCCGGATGCCCATGCCCTCGAAGAATTCGTAAGGCGACATGAAGGGTGCGATGATCTCCATCGCCGGGGGTTTGGGCGCGTCCGCGGGCAGGTCCAATTCTTCGTAGAGCTTCACGGCGGTCCCGGCGGAGGATTCGTGGGCAACCATCGGGTGGCAGGTGTCGGTCTGGTTCTCGACCAGCATCTTCCAGTTGCAGTGGTGCATGTAGCGCAGCGGCGGGCCCGCGACCTCCAGCCGGCCCGCGGGGGAGCGGTCCACCATGTTGTCGAGCGAGGACAGGCTCTCGCCGAAGAATTCCTCGAAGCTCATGCCCTCTTCGGCCAGACGCGCGAAGATGAAGCCGCGGTAGTTGTGCATCGCACCCACGGCCTTCATGCCCTTGCCATTCTCGGTCTTGTCGAGCCCCGTGCCCTCGTAGCCCTTCTTGAGCGGTATCGCGAGCAGGCAGCCGTCGGTCTTGAACGACCACGCGTGGTAGGGGCAGCGGAAGAACTTGCCCGTGTTGCCCTGCCGGTCGATCACGATCTTGGTGCCCTTGTGCGGGCAGCGGTTGTAGAGGACGTGGATGTCGCCCGTGGAATGGCGCACCTGAATGACCGGCTGGTCGCCGATGGAGGAGGAGTAGTAATCCCCCTTGTTCGGCGTCTGGCTTTCATGGCCCACGAAGATCCAGGCGTTGGCGAAGAGGTGCTTCATCTCCAGCCGGAACACCTCCTGATCGGTATAGACGTCGCGGTGGACCTGGTTGCCCTGCACCAGATCGGCGATGGCGGTCGGGTTGCCGGTGTAGTTGCCCATGATGCTCTCCTATAAATCCAGAACCAGACGCGCCGATTTCGCGCGGCTGACGCAGATCTGCATGACCTTGCCCGAGGCGCGTTCTTCCTCGGACAACACCACGTCGCGGTGATCGGGTGTGCCGTTGATCACCTCGGTCTGGCAGATGCCGCAATCGCCGCGCTGGCAATCGTACATGACGTCCACACCGCCGGCCTCAAGTGCCTCGATGATGCTCTGGTCGGGAGCCACGGTAAAGACCTGTCCGGTGGAGGCGACTTCGACCTCGAAGCTAGCGTCGCCCTGCTGGTGCGCGGCATTGTCGAAAAGCTCGAAGTGGATGTGGTCGGATTTGATGCCTGCCTTTTCGGCGCAGTCGCGGGCGGCGTCGATCAGCCCGCGTGGGCCGCAGACGTAGAGGTGCGTGTCCCCGGCGACGGAGGTGATCACGGCGCTGAGGTCGAGTGCCGTGTCGGCGTCGTCGCAGTGCAGGTGAAGTGCGTCGCCGAAGGTTTCCGCGAGGCGCTCGGCATAGGCCATCAGCGGCGCGCTACGTCCGGCGTAGTGGAGGGTGAAGTCCTGGCCCGCGGCCTTGAGTGCCGCGGCCATGGAGATCATCGGCGTGATGCCGATCCCGCCCGCCAACAGGATTGCGGGTTTGTCCCAGGTAAGAGGGAAGTCGTTTTTGGGACTGGTGAGAGTGACCGCGTCGCCCTGCCCCAGCCCATGCATGAATCGCGACCCGCCCTTGCCGTCGTCTTCGCGTTGCACGGCGATGGTGTAGGTGCGGATGGTGGTGTCCGGCGGGGTGAAGTCGACCAGCGAATAGGCGCGGTTCTCACCCTCTGTCGTGGTGATGCGGATGTGGGCGCCGGGGGTGTATACCGGGAGCGCGCCATCGGCAGCCTCGATGGTGAAGGCGCTGATCCGGTCGGTCAGCGGCTCTACGGTCGCGATCTTTCCCTTGATGTCGGTCATGGCGTGCCTCCTCCGAAACAATATGAATTTTCATATAGTTTCGGTCAAGGGTTTTCTCGGATCAAATGCAGGGAGGTGCCGAAACCTCGAACAGTCCGACGTTGAGAACTGTCCCGGCCCGGAACAAGGCGAAGCCGCCGGGCCATCGCCTGCCCGTCCGCCGGGCTGGCGGTTTGGTGAGGCTGGCTGACATGGTGATGGCGGGCGACCCGGCCTTGCCATAAAGTGGGACGTATCACCGTTGTCATCGCCATCCCACGGGCAGTCGATGGCCCTTCGTCTAGGCCGTTGCGACCCCTCACTCGTCCGCTGTCAGCACCTCCGAGAAACTGCTCGCATTGACAATCCACCCCTCCAGCCCTGACATGCCCCCATGACCGACACCACGACACAGGGCTTCGTCTCCGACTACCTGCTGTACCTTCTGGCCGCCGCCAGCGAGGCCGCCAGCGGTCAATTCCACCAGACCGTTCGCAAGGCCGGGTTGCGCGTGCCGGAATGGCGCGTGCTGGCCTGCCTGATGGACCGTGACGGAGAGATGATCACCCTGCTCGCGCAACTGGCGCTGGTGGAGCAGTCCCGCCTGACCCGAATCATCGTGCAGATGGAGGAACGCGGCCTTGTCACCCGCCGCGGGGACCCGCAGGATCGCAGACGCGTGCGGGTCTACCTCACCGACGAAGGGCAGCGGCTCGGCAGCGATCTGGTGGCACAGGCGCGGGTTCACGAGGAGGCGCTGATGCAACGGCTGCACGATGGCGACGGGGCACACCTCAAACCCGCGCTGCGGTCCCTGATGTCTGCACTGAACGCAGGCACGCTTGGCACCGAGTGACAAAACACGGAGTGGCATCGCCCACGAAAAAAGGAGTTCACAAATCACTTGATGTGTGAATAAATGAAAACGCATATAAATTCCCGCCGACAGGGTACACCAGCCCTTGGCAGGAAAACTGCACCAAATAGGGGAGAAGCAAATGACCAAGTTCACGACATTCCTGGCCAGTACCGCGATGGCCGTCACAATGGGCACCGCAGCCTTCGCCGCGGAAACGCTCACGATTTCAAGCTGGTTGCCGCCGAGCCACCCGATCAACGTCGGCATGCTGGACGGCCTGATCAAGATGATGGAGGACGCCACGGGAGGCGAAGTCACAGGCGAGGTCAAGATGGGCCTCGCCCCGCCCCCCGCGCAGATGGACCTCGTGATGGACGGCGCGGCCGACATGACGATCATCTTCCACGGCTACCAGCCGGGCCGTTTCATCGGCTCCAAGCTGATCGAGGTGCCGGGCTACGAGGGCAACGCCGAGGCTGCCTCCGTCGCCTACTGGCACGCGCAGGAGAAGTTCCTGAACCAGCTCGACGAGCACCGCGGCACCAAGCTGGTCGCGCTGACCACGCATGGTCCGGGCCAGATCCACTCCAACAAGGAGATCAATACCCTCGACGACCTGCAAGGTCTGAAAACCCGTCTGGGCGGCGGCGTGTCGGCGGACGTGGGCGCGGAACTGGGCCTTGTCGGCATTCAGGTCCCTGCCCCCAAGGTCTACGAGACGCTCGATTCCGGTGCGGCGGATGCCGTGGCGATGAACATGGGCGAGCGCATCAGCTTCAAGCTGAACGAGGTCGCCAAGAACGTCTACGAAATGCCCAACGGCTTTTACCGCGGCTCCTTCGCCGTGATCATGAGCCAGGACAAGTTCGACAGCCTGCCGGAAGAAGCGAAGCAGGCGCTTGAGGAAAAGGTCTTCGGCGAGCCCGCCAGCCGCATGATGGGGCAGGTCTGGGATGAAAGCGACGCTCAGGCGACCGCCGAAACCGAAGCCGCCGCAGACAACCGCATCGTGATCGCAAGCGAGGAGGATCAGGCCAGGTTTGCCGAGATGGCCGCGCGGGTCCGCGAGAAGGTGCTGGCCGAGCTCGATGCCGCCGGTGTCGACGCGCAGGCCGCCTATGAGATGGTGCGCGACGAAATGGCCGCCAGCAAGTAAGGCCAAAGGGTCCGGGTGTCGCGAGGCATCCGGACCAATCCACAGGGCCCCCTGATGCCAAGCCTGATCCATACCGCCCGCGCGGCGGCCCGGCTGCCGCTGTTCGTGGCCAGCGTCACGCTCTTCGCGCTGATGGTGCTGACCTTCTGCGACGTCGTGCTGCGCTCCGCCTTCAACGCGCCGATCGAGGCCGCGACGGAACTGACTCGGCTGGCCATCGCGATCATCGTCTTTTCCTCCCTGCCCGTCCTGTCGGCGCGCGGGGAGCACATCACCGTGGACCTCGCCGACCCGATCTTCGACCGCTTCGGGCTGGCCCGCCTGCGCGACGGGCTGGTGCATACGCTGAGCGGCGCGATGCTGCTCTGGCCCGCAAGCCGTGTGATCGATCTTGCAGAACGCGCCCGCGACTACGGCGACACGACAGAATACCTCGCCATTCCCAGCTATCTCATCGGGTGGTTCATCGCGATCATGACCTTTATCACCGCCTTCACTCTGATCGTGCTGGGCCTGCTGCACTGGTTCGCCCCGCACCTGCTGAGGCCCGCGCATGCTTGAATCCTGCATCGGCTTCGCGGTCGTCTTCCTTCTGGTCCTGCTGCGCATCCCCATCGCTTTCGCCATGGGATTGGTCGGTATGGTAGGCTTCGCTTATCAGACGAACTATACCGCCTCGATCTCCATGGTGTCGCGGCTGATCATCGACACCTCGCAGGATTACGGGCTTTCGGTCGTTCCGCTCTTTATCCTGATGGGACTTTTCGTGAACAAGGGCGGCATCAGCCGCGAGCTTTACGCCGTGTCCAACGCCTTTCTCGGGCACTTCCGGGGCGGGCTGGCCATGGCGACTATCGTGGCCTGCGGGGGCTTCGCCGCGATCTGCGGGTCGTCGCTGGCCACCGCCGCGACCATGTCCAAGGTCGCCATGCCCGAAATGCGCAAGTTCGGTTATGCCGACAGCCTGTCCACTGCCTCAATCGCCGCGGGGGGCACCCTGGGCATCCTCATCCCGCCTTCGGTGATCCTCGTGATCTACGGTCTGCTGACCGAGACCTCAATCGGCGCGCTCTTCATCGCGGGGATCGTGCCGGGGATCATGGGCATCCTCTTCTACCTCGTCGCCGTGCGCCTTTCGGTGATGCGCAACCCCGAGGCCGGCCCCGCCGGCCCCCGCGCCACCTGGCGCGAGCGGTTTGCCGCGATGCGGGGGGTCTGGGCGGTGCTGCTGCTCTTCGGGCTGGTGATCGGCGGCCTCTACGGCGTTCTCGATTTCCGGCCGATCTACCTCACGTTCTCGCCGACCGAGGCGGCAGGTATGGGAGCCGCGGGCGCGTTCCTGATCGCGCTTGCGCGCGGTGGATTGGACTGGGGCGACATCCGCGAGGTGCTGGAAGAAACGGCACTGACCTCGGCTTCCCTGTTCGCGGTGCTGATCGGGGCGTGGATCTTCTCCAACTTCGTGAACCTCGCCGGATTGCCAGAAGGGTTGCGCTCTGCCGTGACGGCCTTCGACCTTGGGCCTTGGGTCGTCATGGGTCTGATCATCCTCATCTACATCGCGCTTGGCTGCGTGTTCGAAAGCCTGTCGATGCTGCTTCTGACCGTGCCGATCTTCTTCCCGCTGGTCACTTCTCTCGGGTTCGACCCGGTGTGGTTCGGCATCATCGTCGTGGTCGTGACCGAGATCAGCCTGATCACGCCGCCCGTGGGCCTCAACGTGTTCGTCCTGAAGGGAGTCGTAGGGGACGTGACGACGGCAACGATCTTCCGCGGCGTGACGCCATTCTGGATCATGGATATCGTCCGGCTCGCGACCCTGCTGGCCTTCCCGGCGCTGGTGCTGTTCCTGCCCGGACAGATGTGAGGAAACGCCCATGAAGATCTGGTACCAGTCCTACGTCGACGAGGAGAACGGCGCGGATTACTGGGACATGCTGCGTCCGCATCTGGCGGCAAGCTCCATGCTGGACAGCGAGATCGTGGTGCATGGCATCACACCCTTCGACAGCTACGCCCACCCGCTGGTCGAGTTCCGCTGCGCCCGCGAGATGATCGCCAACGCAATCCGGGCGGAGCGCGAGGGCTATGACGCCTTCATCGTGGGGCACTTTCAGGACGCAGGATTGTACGAGGCGCGTGCTGCGGTGGACATTCCGGTAATCGCGTTGGGCGAGGCGACGATGCTTTATGCCTGCCAGATGGGCCAGCGCATTGGAATCGTCACCATCAACCCGCGTTTCATCCCTTGGTTTCACCATCAGATCGGCAAGTACGGGCTGCGCGAGCGGATCGTGGGGGTGGATTCGATGGTCTTCGAGCCGGGGCAGATACTGGCGGCCTACGGCGACGCGGCGAAGGCTGAAGAGGTTCGCCGTCTGTTCGAGGAACAGGGCAAACCGCTGGTGGCAAAGGGGATCGACGTGCTGATCCCGGGTGGTGGTATTCCGATGCTGCTCTTCTCGACGTTCAACGACCACTGCATCGACACGGCGCCGGTGCTGAACGGCATTCCGATCGCGGTGAAGATGGCCGAGATGGCCGTAAGCCTGAAGCGCCAAACCGGGCAGAGCGTGAGCCGCACCGGGGATTACGTTAAAGCGCCGGGGCATGTGATCGAGGAATTTCTCGCGCATCCGAAGGGGTTGTAACCGGTAGCGGTCAGGCACGAGGGCCATCGACTGTCCGTGGGATGGCGATGAACATCCGTTCTGTGGAAATCTATTGTGCGGCCTGGACCTTCGCCATGTAGGGCAGCCGCAGGCTCACCAAATCGCCAACCCGGTGGGGCGGGTCGGCGATGGCCCGGCGCCTGGGGCTTGTTCCGGCCCCGCGGTACTCCAAAACCTAGTTACCCAAGCCCGGCAGCCAAAGTGCAATTCCCGGGAAGACGATCAGCATCCCCACCAACAGAATTGCACATCCCATGTAGGGCACCGCCGCCATGTAGATGTCCCGCATCGAAGTGCCGGGCGGGGACACGCCCTTCATCACGAAGAGCAGCAACCCGAAGGGCGGCGTGGTGAAACTGATCTCCAGCGCCAGCAGAGTGATCACCCCGAACCAGATCAGGTCGAAGCCCAGCGTCTCGGCCAGCGGAAAGAAGATCGGTACCGTCAGCAGCATCATCGACAGCTGGTCCATGAACATGCCCAGGATCAGAAGGATCCCGAACATGATCAGAAGCATCACGATGGGATCGAAGTCGAATTGCGTCGCCCATCGGATCAGCCCAGACGACGCTCCCGAGAACGCCAGCAGGGCGGAGAACGTGGCCGAGCCGAAGATGATCAGCAGCGCCATCGTCGTGACCCGAAGCGCCCCTGTCACTGATTTCACGAAACTGTCCCAGGACAGACGCCGATAGAGCACCGCGAGGATCAGCACGCCGACGCAGCCAAAAGCGGCGGATTCCGAAGGCGTGGCCCAGCCTTTCATGATCAGAATGATCACGCCCAGCACGATCGACATCATCGGCAACACGTCTGTGATCAGCAGCCGCAGCTTCTCCATCCCGGTCTTGCTTTCGACCTCGTAGGCGGGCGCCGCGGTCGGGTCCCACA
>JBBSJO010000075.1:0-17640 GCA_038257185.1 Rhodobacterales bacterium
GTCGGCCTTGGCCTTGGCCACCCCCGCCGCGATGGTGCCAACGCCCGAGGAGGACACCAGCTTCACCGTCACCTTGGCGCGCGGGTTGATCTGCTTGAGGTCGTAGATCAGCTGCGCGAGGTCCTCGATGGAGTAGATGTCGTGATGCGGCGGTGGGGAGATCAGCATGACCCCCGGCGTCGAATGCCGCAGCCGCGCGATCAGCTCGGTCACCTTCATGCCCGGCAACTGGCCGCCCTCGCCGGGCTTGGCACCCTGTGCCACCTTGATCTCAAGCTCCTCGCACTGGTTGAGGTAATCCGCCGTGACGCCGAACCGGCCCGATGCCACCTGCTTGATCTTGGCCGACGGGTTGTCGCCGTTGGATTCCGGCACGAAATGCGCCGGGTCTTCTCCCCCCTCGCCGCTGTCTGACTTCGCCCCGATGCGGTTCATCGCGATGTTCAGTGTCTTGTGGGCCTCGGGGCTCAACGCGCCAAGGCTCATCCCCGGCGTGACGAAACGCTTGCGGATGGTGGTGATGCTCTCCACCTCCTCCAGCCCGATGGGCGCGCCCAGCGGCTTGATGTCCAGCAGATCGCGCAGATGGATCGGCGGGTTGCTCTGCATCTTGGCCGAATACTGCTTCCACATCTGGTAGGAAGCCTTGTTGCAGGCCATCTGCAACATATGCATCGACGAGGCCTCCCAGGCGTGGGTCTCCCCGCTGGAACGCGCCTTGTAGAAACCGCCGATGGGCATGACGACGCCGTCGCCCTGCCAGCCCCGGCGGTGGACTTCCTCCGCCTTGCGCTGGATGCCCGACACGCCGATGCCGCTGATGCGGCTGGTCATGCCGGGGAAGTACTCCGCACACATGGCGCGGGACAGGCCGACGGCCTCGAAGTTCAGACCGCCCCGGTAGGACGACACGACGCTGATGCCCATCTTCGCCATGATCTTGAGCAGACCCTGGTCGATGGCCACGCGGTAGCGGGTCACAGCCTCCGTCAGGTTCCCGTCGAGCAATCCGCGCCCGATCCGGTCCGCCAGCGAATCCTCCGCCAGATAGGCGTTCACGATGGTCGCGCCGCAGCCGATGAGGACCGCGAAGTAATGCGCGTCAATGCATTCCGCCGAGCGCACGCTGAGCGAACAGAAGGTGCGCAGACCCTTGCGGGTCAGGTGGCTGTGCACCGCCGAGGTTGCGAGGATCATCGGCATGCTGACACGGCTCTCGCCACTGGTCTGGTCGGTCAGGATGATATGCCCCGCCCCTGACCGCACCGCGTCCTCCGCTTCGGCCCTGATCCGGGCCAGACCCGCGTTCAGGTTGCTGCCGCCTGCCTCGAAGGTGCAGTCGATGGTGACAAGATCCGCGTTGAAGTGGCCCATCAGCGCCTCGAACTGCGCATTGCCGACAAAGGGGCTGTCGAGCACCAGAATCTCGGTCTGGCTGCTGTCCTCGTCCAGCACGTTCTTGAGGTTCCCGAACCGGGTCTTCAGGCTCATCACCCGGTACTCGCGCAGGCTGTCGATGGGCGGGTTCGTGACCTGGCTGAAGTTCTGCCGGAAGAAATGGCTCAACGGCCGGTACTGCGCGCTCAGCACCGCCGAGGGCGTGTCATCGCCCATGCTGGCCAGCGCCTCCTTGCCGTCCTCCGCCATCGGGGCAAGGATCTGCTCCAGCTCCTCCACCGTATAGCCCGCCGCGACCTGTCGCCGACGCAGCTCGTTGCCGGTGAACAGAGGCTTCTCCTCGACCGCCGCCAGCGGGGCGTCCAGCTCGTTGATCTTGCCGACCCATTCCCCGAAGGGCTGGCTCGCGGCCATGCGGTCCTTGATCTCGGTGTCGTGGTAAAGCGTGCCGTCGGTCATATCGACCGCGATCAACTGCCCCGGCCCCAAGGCGCCCTTCTTGACGACGCTCGCTTCGTCGAGCGGCACCATCCCGGCCTCGGACCCCGCGATCAGCATCCCGTCGGCGGTCACCACATACCGCATCGGGCGCAAGCCGTTGCGGTCAAGTCCCGCACAAACCCAGCGCCCATCCGTCATGGCAAGCGCCGCCGGTCCGTCCCAGGGCTCCATCACCGAGTTGCAGTAGGAATACATGTCGCGCCAGGCCTGCGGCAGTTCCACCGCCTGCTTGGACCAGCTTTCCGGCACCAGCATCGTCTTTGCCATCGGCGCCGACCGACCCGCCCGCACCAGCACCTCGAAGACCGCATCCAATGCCGCCGAATCCGACGACCCGGCCGCCACGATCGGCTTGATATCCTCCGCCAGGTCCCCGAACGTCCCGGAGGCCATGCGGATCTCGTGGCTCTTCATCCAGTTCAGGTTGCCGCGCAGAGTGTTGATCTCGCCGTTGTGGGCCAGCATCCGGAACGGCTGCGCCAGCCACCACTGCGGGAAGGTATTGGTCGAATAACGCTGGTGATAGATCGCGAAGGCACTGACGAAACGGTCGTCCAGCAGGTCGGGATAGAACCCGGCCACGTCCTGCGCCAGCATCATGCCCTTGTAGATGATCGACCGGCAGGACAACGACGCGATGTAAAGCGCAGGCACCTGCGCCGCGATCGCCGCCTTCTCGATCCGCCGCCGGATCACGTAGAGCTCGCGCTCGAAGGTCTCTTCGTCCACGCCCTTGGCGTTGGAGATCAGGATCTGCTCGATCTCGGGCCGCGTCGCATTGGCCTTCTCGCCCAGCACCGACACATCCACCGGCACATGCCGCCAGCCGTAGATGTAATAGCCCATCCGCAGCACTTCGGTTTCCACGATGGTCCGGCAGGTCTCCTGCGCGGCAAAGTTCGTGCGCGGCAGGAACACCTGCCCCACCGCGATCAACTCGCTCTCGCGCGGCTTGTGGCCGGTGCGCTGCACCTGATCGTAGAAGAACGGCACCGGAATCTGCACATGGATGCCCGCGCCATCGCCGGTCTTGCCATCCGCATCGACAGCCCCCCGGTGCCAGATCGCCTTCAGCGCCTTGATCCCGTTCAGCACCACATCGCGGCTTTTCGACCCGTCGATGTTCACCACCAGACCAACCCCACAGGAGGCATGCTCCTCCTCCGGGGAATAGAGGCCCTTCTCGGCCATCATCGCACGTTTGGCTTCCTCGCGGGCAACCCAGGCGTCATCATACGTGGTCATGGCTGTTGGTCCTTTCTATTCGGGACAAAGCGCGCGTTCAGCGGCGCACATTCGTAAAGCGGGGTGGTGGCGGCAAATCCGGGCTCACCGGGATAGATGAATTCCATGGGCGTGTGATCCCAGGTGTAAGGATTGGAAACGGCCCCGTCGCTGCCGTAGCCGGAAAAGAACCGTCCGTGCCGGGTCGAGATGAATTCCGACCCATCCTTTTCGTAGATTACCAGACCGTCGCTATCGGTAGCGCGGATCGAGTATGCCGTGCGCTGCAAAGGCTCCCCGTCGATCACCACATCGTCTTCGACAATCCGGTCGAAGCCGACGAGACGCACCTTTCCCAGCGTGCCCTCGATGGAAAAGTCATAGGTATCGACCCCGGTTTCCACCAGCTCGGAAAAACTCGCCGGATCGGCGGCGGGCGTGACCAGAGCCCACCGGTTCATCTCCGGCAGTTCGAGCGAATCGATCCACTGGGTCTCCGCATCGATCCGGCTCACTTGCTGCGGTCCGTTGATACCATATTCAGCGCGCCATTGGTCCCCCGGCGCATCGCCTTCGCAAGTCCAGTAATTATCCACGATGCAGCCTTTGGACTGCACCGTAAGCGTGAGGGTGCAGCCCGGAGGTGCGGTCATGGTGTCGCCGCCGGCCCAGACCGGGACCGGCAGCAGCAGGGACAGCAGGACGCCAGCCGCTCTCATGACGCACCCATGGAGAATTTCGCAATCGTTTCTGCACTGCTCAGGCGCTTGTGGTCGCCCGCCAGCCGGTATCCCCGGGGACACAGCTCCGCAAAGAACTCCAGCTTCAGCGGCGCACCGCCCGCATCTGCAAACAGCCCCGCCGCGAGGTTCCGCACCCCGTCGTGAACGGTGCCATACCACAGCGTCGATCCGCAGACCGGGCAGAACCCCCGCTCCGCCCACTCCGACGACCTGTAGGTCGCGAACGGCCCCTCGATCCGTTCGCTGTGCGGCACGGTCGCCAGCGACATGAACATCGACGAGGTCTGCCTGCGGCACATGTCGCAGTGACAGGCCCGCACGGTGGGGTCTTCGGTCTGGGCCGTTACCGTCACGGCACCGCACAGGCAGCGGCCCTGGATGGTTTGCGTCGCGCCCATGTCCCTACACCTTTTTCCCATTGCCGATGTGCGCGTTGTCCCTCTCGTACTCGGCTTCCGTCACCCGCTGGAAACCCGCCCCCAGCACAATGCCCGCGGGGCAACGGTCGGCATAGACAACGCGGGTCAGCCGCGCGCCGCCGAAATCGTCAAAAAGCCCCGCCGTCAGTTCCACGATATCTTCCGCGTTGTCCGAGGTATCGGCGAACCACACAGCCGAGCCGCAGGTCTCGCACCAGGCCCGCTCTGCGAAGGCGGAGGATTGGTACGTGCGGATCGGCCCGTCTATGGTGACGCGCGATCTGGGGATTTCGAGGCCCAGCAGCATCGACCCTGTCCACCGTCGGCACATGTCGCAATGGCAGGCCGATATCCCGCCCAGCGGTCCCTCGACAGACACCGTCACGGCACCGCAAAGACAGCGCCACCGCGTCATTGCATCACCTCTGCCCGCGTCAACCGCGGGTGATCCCCGGCAAACGCATAGCTGTCGGGTTTGCAGTCGATGAAGATCTGGTTCTCCAGCGTGAAACCCGAGGGTTCGTCGAAAAGTCCCAGCCCCATCACCAGTCTTTCCTCCGCGTCGCTCTTCGCATCGGTCGGACGGTAATAGAGCCCCGACCCACACTGCCCGCACCAGGCGCGCTCGGCCCAGGGCGAGCTCTGGATCGTCCTGATCTCTTCTGCGCCGGTCCAGTCGATCGACGCCCGCGCCAGTGAGACGCTGAGCGTCGCCACGCCGGTCCAGCGGCGGCAGTTCTCGCAGTGGCAGATACCGAAGCTGTCCGGCACATCCCGCGCCGCAAAGGAAACGACACCGCACATGCACCGGCCTGTTCTGACCTCGGTCATGCTGCCCCCCCGGTCCCCGAAACGATCCCGGTCCGCCGGATGGCAGACAGCCTGCACACCGATTTTGCCGAGGGCGTCATCAAGGCTTTCTTAACCATTTGACGGTAGTGGGTCAGCAGAGTTGATCCATTTGAACACAGCCCCCCGACATGCCGCGCTGCGGCGGTGCACAGGGGGTGCACGGAGGGTGCACATATGTCACCGCGCCGTTGCATCACTCCGCCGCCATCGCCGCAGGGCCGTCCATCCGCTTCAGGATCGCCTGCGCACAGTCGCGCCCGTCCTTGATCGCCCAGACAACCAGCGACGCGCCACGCACGATATCCCCCACGGCATAGACCCCGTCGAGCGAGGTCGCCCCGGTGACGTAATCCGCCTTGATCGTGCCCCAGCGGTTCACCGGCAGGTCGGGTTCGTTCCAGAGCTTAGGCAGGTCCTCGGGCTCGAACCCGAGCGCCGTGATCACCAGATCGGCGTCCTCGACATAGTCCGACCCTTCGATCAGTTCCGGCGCCTGACGGCCTGATACGTCTGGCTGACCCAGCCGCATCTTCTGCACCATCACGCCCGTCACCGGGTCTCCGACGAACCCCTTGGGCGCGGTCAGCCATTCAAAGATGACGCCCTCTTCCTCGGCATTGGCCACCTCACGCTGGCTGCCCGGCATGTTGGCCCGGTCGCGGCGATAAAGGCACTTCACGCTCTCCGCGCCTTGCCGGATCGAGGTGCGCACGCAGTCCATCGCGGTGTCGCCCCCGCCGATCACGACGACCTTCTTGCCTGCCGCGTTGAGACGTCCGTTTTCAAACTGCTCGACCGTGTCGCCGAAGCTCTTGCGGTTGCTGGCGGTCAGGAAATCGATGGCCCGCTCAACGCCGAACCCGCCGACGCCCGGCGCGCGGATTTCACGGGTCTTGTAGACACCCGTAGCAATGATCACAGCATCATGGCGCGACCGCAGATCGCCGAAGCTGATATCCCGACCCACGTCGCAGTCCATCTTGAAGGTCACCCCGCCTTGCGCCAACTGGTCGTTGCGGCGCATCACCACGTCCTTCTCCAGCTTGAAGCCGGGGATGCCGTAGGTCAGCAATCCGCCCGCGCGGTCGTAGCGGTCATAGATCGTGACCTGCACACCCGCGCGCCGCAGCACATCCGCCGCCGCCAGCCCGCCAGGGCCCGCCCCGATGATCCCGACGCTCTCCTCGCGCTCGGTCTTGTTGCTGATCGGCTTGACCCAGCCTTCTTCCCAGGCCGTGTCGGTAATGTATTTCTCCACCGACCCGATGGTGACGGTGCCGTGGCCGGACAGTTCGATCACGCAGTTGCCTTCGCAAAGTCGGTCCTGCGGGCAAATGCGGCCGCAGATTTCCGGGAAGGTATTGGTCGCCTGGCTGATCTCATAGGCTTCCTGCAACCGCCCTTCGGCGGTCAGGCGCAGCCAGTCGGGGATGTTGTTCTGCAAGGGGCAGTGGCTTTGGCAATAGGGCACGCCGCACTGGGAACAGCGGCTCGACTGCTCCTTGGCCTTGGCATCGGCGTACTCCGCGTAAATCTCTTTGAAATCGGTCCGGCGCAGATTGGGAGGCCGTTTCTCCGGCATATCCCGCGCCACCTTCACGAATTTCAGCATCGGCTGCTCTGCCATCGGTCCGCCTTCGTTATTTCTGCGTTCAGATCACCCGGATAATACAGATGCTTGAAGAAATAAAGTAAGTAATGCTGACCTATATATGAGAATGATCAGGGTCTCGGGGCAATTCTGGCGGATTTTCTCTCAAATATAGGGCCGAAACGGACCTTTAGGTCAGAAGCCAGCCCAAAGTGCCGCCAATGCCAGCGATCCCACGATGATTCGCCACCATCCAAAGATCGCATAACCATGGCGGCTGACGTAGCCGAGCAGCCAGCGCACGACCAGTACGGCGCTGATGAATGCCATGACGAAACCGACAGCGATTTCGCCCAGCGCAGAGGCGTCAAGTACATCGCGGTTCTTGTAGAGATCATAGGCAAAGGCCCCTGCCATGGTGGGCATCGACAGGAAGAACGAGAACTCCGCCGCCGCGCGCCTGCTGGCGCCCAGCATCAACGCCCCTACGATGGTCGCACCGGAGCGCGAGACGCCCGGTATCATCGCAAGGCATTGAATGAAGCCGATTTTCAGCGCCATCGGCAGGGGGAACTCCATCGCTTCGGGATGCGTCGGCTCCGGCGCGATGCGGTCCACGAAAAGCAGCACGATGCCCCCCAAGATCAGCATCGTCGCGATCAGAATCGGTGTCTCGAAAAGCACCTCCTTGATGAAATCATGCGCCAGCACCCCGATAAAGACCGCAGGCAGAAACGCGATCAGAACCGAGAGGATGAAGCGCCGCGCCGCCGGGTCGCGGGGTGCGGTCGAGAAGACGGCCCATAGCTTGGCGGCATAGACCGTCAGGATCGCCAGCACCGCCCCCAACTGGATCACGACCTCAAAGGTCTTGCCGGCACTCTCGAACCCCAGGAAATGCCCTGCAAGCAACAGATGCCCGGTTGAGGAAACCGGGATGAACTCGGTCAGCCCTTCGATCAGCCCCAGAAAGGCTGCGACGATCGTCGTTGAGTTTTCCATCAGCCGCGACGCATACCAGCCGCGGAATCCTTGATGGCGTCATACTGACCCGAGGGCCGGAAGCGCCACAGGTAGTCGGGCAGCACCGCCTCCATCGACACCGGTGCGATGCCGAGGGCGCCGAAGCCCTTGGCGTCCGGACTCACGATGTTGTCGTGGCCAAGGCTCTTCAACTGGTCCCGCGTCAACATGGTATTCGTGAAAAGCCCAAGCGTGGCGGCCTGAGCCATGTCAAAGCCGAATGCCATGATCCGCGCCACGAAACCCGGCATGTTCAGGATCAACCGCCGCCGGTTGATCACTGCCAGCATCCGCTGCATCAGCCCCCGGAATGTATCGACATCCGGCCCGCCAAGCTCATAGATCCCCGGAGCCGCCTCCCCCTTGATCGCCATTTCCGCCGCCCTGGCGACGTCATCGACATAGACCGGCTGGAACTTCGTATCGGCACCCGCAACAGGCAGGACCGGCCCCATCCGCGACATCCCTGCGAAGCGGTTGAAGAAATCGTCTTCCGGCCCGAACACGATGGAGGGGCGCAGGATGACAGCCTGCGGCATGTGCTCCAGCACCCCGGCCTCACCCTTGCCCTTGCTGCTCGCATAAGCACTGTCCGACCCGGCGTCCGCCCCGATGGCCGAGACATGCACCATGCGCGCCACGCCTTCTTCGGCTGCGATCCGGGCAATGCGCGCGGGGGCATCAGCCTGCACCGCATCGAAACGATTCTTTCCGCTTTCCGTCAGGATGCCGACGCAGTTCACCACCACATCCGCCCCCAACATCGCCGCGCGGACGGAAGCGTCATCGCGGACATTGCAAAGAACCGGCTCCACCTGCCCCACGACGCCGTATGGCCGCACGAACATCGCCTCGTTGGGATTGCGCACCGCGACCCTGATCCGCCAGCCTGCCTTGGCCATCCGGCGCGCAATATAGCGCCCGACGAACCCTGATCCGCCATAGATCGTGACCAGTCTGGACATGGCACTGCTCCTGCATCGTTCGAAACCTACCTCCCCGATGTACCTGCCCGCCCTTTGCCGGACAAGGCGGAATTGCCGTGCGCCTGCCGCGGCGGTCGATTGCCCGTTCTTTCGACCCAGAATGCAATTGACACCCGCTTGCGGCCCGCTTACATGCACGGCTCACGTGCCCAGGTGGCGGAATGGTAGACGCGCTAGCTTCAGGTGCTAGTACTGGCAACGGTGTGGAGGTTCGAGTCCTCTCCTGGGCACCAATTTTTCAGATAAAATTGAAATACATTAATAAATTAGCAGGCTTTTGTTGCCGCTAGCCCAGCCTACAGCCCACCATTATCGACATCTATCGGCTCCCCATCCCTGAAAAGGCAGCCATCCGTTCGGGGAGGCGGAAGAGCCAAAATGACCTTCCGGCGACGTCCAGAACGCATCCAAAAGTTGGCGGAGACATTGTTCGGCTCACCAACGCTGGCGACCTCGAACGCTTAGCTGAGTGTTTGAATCCGAAAATAGCTCATTGGGATTCAACGCAGTAAATCATTCCCGCTACGCTTCAGGGTGAGTCATTCAAGGATTCGGAGCAATACCCCGGAAAACCCGCGCGCCGTCATCAGCCTGTTACGTGCATCTGAAAATGACACGCTTGCCTTCTCTCGTGATCGCCCGATAAGCTGATCGGAATTTAGGCAGAATGAAAACTTGGGGAGACTTCACGATGACTAAGAATTTCTTGCGCGCAAGCGTCGCGGCGATGCTGGTGGCGGGGCCTGTCTCGGCCCAGACGGAGATCGAGTTCTGGCACGCCTTTACGGGGCGCCTCGGCGAATTGGTGGACGCTCAGGTCGCAACCTTCAACGGCCAGCAGTCCGAGTACAAGGTCACCGCGTCCAACAAGGGCAATTACTCAGAAACGCTGAACGCCGGTATCGCGGCCTTCCGCGCAGGCGAGCAGCCGGACATCCTGATGGTCTTCGAAGTCGGCACGGCCACCATGATGGGCGCCAAGGGCGCGGTGAAGCCGGTTTATGAAGTCATGGCCGGGGCGGGCGCGGATTTCGATCCCGATGCCTTCATCGGTGCCGTCAAGGGCTACTACACCTCCAGCGACGGCGAGATGCTGTCGCTGCCTTTCAACTCCTCCACCCCCGTGCTCTGGGTCAACCGCGACGCGCTGGAAGCGGCAGGTGTCGATCCCGACACGGATCTGACAACCTGGGAGCAGGTCGGCGAGGTCCTGACCAAGGTCAAGGACTCGGGCAGCACCTGTCCGATGACGACCGCCTGGCAGAGCTGGATCCATCTCGAGACCCTGTCGGCCTACCACGACGTGCCCTTCGCCTCTAAATCCAATGGTTTCGACGGGCTGGACACGGAACTGGAGTTCAACAAGGAGCTTCAGGTCAAGCACATCCAGACGATGGGCGACTGGGCCAAGGACGGAAAATTCATCTACGCGGGCCGCCGCAACGAGGGGGGTGCCAACTTCCGCGCTGGCGAATGCGCGCTCTTCACCGAAAGCTCCGCCGGCTATGCGGGGATCAAGAGCGAGGCGCAGTTCAAGTTCGACGTGCGCCCCCTGCCCTATTGGTCCGACGTTGCCGCAGCACCGCAAAACACGATCATCGGCGGCGCGTCTCTCTGGGTGATGGAGGGTCAGTCGGACGAGGAATACAAGGGCGTTGCGGCGTTCCTGAACTTCCTGTCGAGCCCTGAGATCCAGGCGAAGTGGCACCAGGACACCGGCTATCTGCCCATCACGACCGCTGCTGCCGATCTGACGCGCGAGCAGGGATTCTACGACGAGAATGTGGGCACGGACGTCGCGGTCATACAGATGACAGCCAAGGAACCGACAGCGAACTCCAAGGGTATCCGTCTGGGCAACTTCGACCAGGTCCGCACGATCATCGACGAGGAACTGGAAGCCGTCTGGGCAGGTGACAAAGATGCGCAGGCAGCCCTCGATACCGCCGTCGAGCGGGGCAACGAGCTGCTGCGCCGCTTCGAGCAGTCGAGCCGCTAAGGCAACAGGCCTGCCCCGATTGATACGGGGCAGGCCATCGTCGCATGGAAAAGCGCGTCACCTTCAAGGGCCTCTGGCTGCCGCTCCTTCTGGTGCTGCCGCAGCTGGTGATTACGGCCGTGTTCTTTTTCTACCCGGCGGGACAGGCTGTCTGGCAATCGCTGTTCATCCCCGACCCCTTTGGCCTTTCGATGCAATACGTGGGTCTGGGCAACTTCGAATACCTGCTGAGCAATTCCTACTACCGCACGTCCTTCATCACGACCGCCGTCTTCTCCGTGCTGGTCACAGTGGTGTCGATGGGCGTCGCACTTTACCTCGCGGTGCTGGCGGACCGGCTGATCAAGGGCTCAGGTGTCTACCGCACGCTGCTGATCTGGCCCTATGCCGTGGCCCCCGCGGTGGCCGGGGTGCTGTGGCTCTTCATGTTCAACACCCGCGTGGGCATCATCACATGGTATCTCGGCACGCTGGGGTACGACTGGAACCACGTGCTGAACGGGGGCGAGGCGATGGGCCTTGTCGTCGTTGCCTCAGCCTGGGGGCGGATCAGCTACAACTTCCTGTTCTTCCTCGCCGGGCTTCAGGCGATCCCGCGCAGCGTGATAGAGGCGGCAGCGATCGACGGCGCGCATTTCTGGACGCGTTTTCGCACGATCGTCTGGCCGCTGCTATCGCCCACCACGTTCTTCCTGCTGGTGGTCAACATCGTCTATGCCTTCTTCGAGACCTTCGGCGTGATCCACACGATCACCGGGGGCGGGCCGCAACAATCGACGACGATCCTCGTCTACAAGGTCTACAGTGACGGTTTCGTGGGGCAGGATCTGGGCTCTTCGGCCGCGCAGTCGGTGATCCTGCTGGTGATCGTCGGCGCGCTGACCATCGTACAGTTCAAGTTTATCGAGCGGAGGGTGCACTATTGACCGCGCGTGACGCATTGGTGACCGAGACGCCCCCGCTTGCCACGGGCCGCACCACCGCCGAAGGCATGGTGGAGCGGCGCGGGGCTGGCTATTGGCTGACCCATCTGGGCCTGATCATCGGGCTGCTGTTCATCTTCTTCCCGATCTGGCTGGCCTTCGTCGCCTCCACCGTGACCCAGCCCGAAATCGTGCGTCCGCCCATGCCGCTGCTTCCGGGCGGCCACTTCTTCGAGAACTACCGCAAGGCGCTGGTGTCGGGCATCAACGCGCCGGTGGCGATGATGATGGTGAATTCGCTGATCATGGCGCTCGGCATCGCATTCGGCAAGATCGTGATCTCGCTGCTCTCGGCCTTCGCCATCGTCTATTTCCGGTTCCCGGGGCGCAAGCTGTTCTTCTGGCTGATCTTCCTCACGCTGATGCTGCCCGTGGAAGTGCGCATCGTGCCGACCTACGAGGTCGTCGCGGGCTTCGGGATGCTCAACAGCTATTCCGGCCTGATCTTCCCGCTGGTTGCTTCGGCAACGGCGACGTTCCTCTTCCGGCAGTTTTTCATGACCGTGCCGGATGAGTTGGCCGAGGCCGCACGGGTCGACGGGGCGGGGCCGATGCGGTTCTTCTGGGACATCCTGCTGCCGATGAGCCGAACCAATATCGCGGCACTCTTCGTGATCCTGTTCATCTATGGCTGGAACCAGTATCTCTGGCCGCTGCTGATCACCACGGACCCGTCGATGAATACCATCGTGATGGGCATCCGGCAGATGTTCCCGAGTGGCGACGATCTGGCCGACTGGCCGGTGATCATGGCGACCTCCATCCTCGCGATGATCCCGCCGGTGATCGTGGTGATCTCCATGCAGAAGCTCTTCATCCGCGGCCTTGTAGACAGCGAGAAATAACACTTATGGCGACCGTCAGCCTGAAAGACATCCGCAAGACCTTCGGCAAGACCGAGGTGATCCACGGCGTGGACATCGACATCGCCGATGGCGAATTCGTGGTGATCGTGGGGCCGTCGGGCTGCGGCAAGTCCACTTTGCTGCGCATGGTCGCCGGGCTGGAAACCGTGACGTCGGGAGAGGTGCAGATTGGCGGGCAGCGGGTCAACGACCGCGAACCGATGGAGCGGGACATCGCGATGGTGTTCCAGAACTACGCGCTCTACCCGCACATGTCAGTCTTTGACAACATGGCCTACGGGCTCAAGATCGCGGGCCGCCCCAAGGCCGAAATCGCCGAGCGGGTGGCGGAGGCGGCGACCTTGCTGCAGCTCGACGGCTACCTCGACCGCCGTCCGCGCGAGTTGTCAGGCGGACAGCGGCAACGCGTTGCAATGGGCCGCGCCATCGTGCGCAAGCCAGCGGTTTTTCTTTTCGATGAGCCGCTGTCGAACCTCGACGCTAAGTTACGCGTGCAGATGCGGCTGGAGATCAAGCAGCTGCAGCGTCGGCTGGGGGTCACGTCGCTGTATGTCACCCACGATCAGGTGGAGGCGATGACGCTGGCCGACCGCATGATCGTGATGAACGCGGGCCGTGCCGACCAGATCGGCCCGCCGCTGGAGGTCTACGCACGGCCCAGGACGGAATTCGTGGCAAGCTTCATCGGCTCGCCGCCGATGAACTTCCTGCCCGTCGGAATGGCAGGCGTCGTGGCACCCGGTGCGGCACGGCTGGGCGTGCGGCCCGAGCACATGCAGATCACAACGACGGACCCGCGCGTGCAGGCCGAGGTGCGTTATACCGAGGCGCTGGGCGCGGAGACGCTGGTGCACGTTGCCCTGCCTAACGGCACGCTAGCGACCGTGCGGCAGGACGCGGGCGCACTGCACCCCAAGGAAGGATCGGTAGTTGGGCTGGGATGGGACGCGTCGAACCAGACCTTGTTCGACTCCGAAGGCACGATGATCTAGATCGCCGCCGCTTCAGTCCTTGAAGACCGCCAGCCCCAGCCATTCCGCAACCAGAGCCGGTGTCTCCTCCCCCTCGATCTCGATCGTCAGGATATTGGTGCGCAGCATGTCGGTTGCGTTGCGGGCCTTCACGTCCTGCAATGTAAACCGCCCGCGCAAGCGCGACCCCGACAGCACGGGCTTCAGGAAACGCAGCTTGTTCATGCCGTAGTTGATGCCCATGACCTGACCCGGCATCATCTTGAAGCAATCGTAGGCAAAGCGGCTGGCCAGCGACAGAGTCAGGAAGCCATGCGCGATGGTCCCGCCAAAGGGCGTCTCGCGCGCCGCGCGGTCAGGGTCGACGTGAATCCACTGCTCATCGTGGGTCGTTTCGGCGAACCGGTCGATCATCGGCTGATCGACGAGGATCCAGTTGGACACGCCGACTTCGGTGCCGATCAGTTTCTCAGAATGCGCGACGGCGTCTTTCAGGGCGGACATATGGCTACTCCTTCAGCGGGGATCAGGACCGACGCGCACCATGCGCTTGCCGGTGTTTTCGCCTTTCAGCAGACCGATCAACGCCTTTGGGGCGTTTTCCAGCCCTTCGACGATGTCTTCTGTCACCTTGATCTGACCGGCACCGACCCAATGCTGCAAGGCGCGCAGACATTTCGCGTCGTCCTCGGCGAAGTCCATGACGATGAACCCTTCCATCCGCAGACGCTTGACCACCACCACACCCGGCAGGTTGCGCGGGCCGGAGGGGCTGTCGGTGTCGTACTGGCTGATCGCCCCACAGCAGACCACGCGGCCCCTGGTGTTCATCGCGTTGAGCGCGGATTCGAGCACCTTGCCCCCGACATTGTCGAAATAGACGTCCACACCATCCGGGCAGGCAGCGGCAAGCGCCTTGCCCAGACCCGCCTCGCGGTAGTCGACACAGGCGTCGAAGCCCAGTTCGCTCTCTACCCAGCGGCATTTTTCGGCGCCGCCCGCAATGCCGACCACCCGGCAGCCGAGCGCCTTGGCAATCTGGCCGACGTAGCCACCCACTGATCCGGCTGCGGCAGAGACCAACACGGTTTCGCCCGCGATGGGCCGACCGACGGAGATCAACCCGTGATACGCCGTCTTGCCCGCGATACCGTAGACGGACATGAGGTGGGAAAGCGTCTCTACCTTGGGCAGTTTCTGCACCTTGTGCGCCTTGGCGGTGATGTGATCGGCCCAGACCGCCTCTGTCGCGACGATGTCGCCGGGGGACAGTATCGAGCTCTTGCTCTCGACCACTTCGCAGATCGCATAGGTCGGCATGGCGTCGCCCTTGTTCACGGCAGCGCGGTATGTGGCGCCACGCAGCCAGGACCGGTTCGCCGCGTCGATGGACATCAGGATCACCCGCAGCAGCACTTCACCCTCGCCGGGTACGGGCATCTCCGTCTCCGTCAGTTTGAAATGCTCAGGCAGGAGTTCCCCAGTGGGGAGTTCTTCGACCGTGATCTGGCGATTTGTCATGGGATATGTCCTATTGCGGTAAATGATCTTGGAGAGCGGCATGAAAGAAGCGCGACAACACAGATTTTCCCCGCCCAAGGGGGCCGCAGACCTGTTGCTGATCCGGCATGGTGAAACGCAGGCGGCGATACGGGGGCAGGATCACCCGATGGTGGAGGGTCAGGGCGATCCGGCCTTGCGGCCCGAAGGCGAGGCGCAGGCGCGCGCGGTGGCGGAGCGGCTGAGAGCAGAGCCTATCGCGGCGATTTACGTCACCAACATGCAGCGGACACACCAGACTGCCGCGCCGCTGGCCGCACATCTGGGACTCGAGCCGCGCGTCGAGAGGGACTTGCGCGAGGTGTTCTTGGGCGACTGGGACGGCGGCGAGTTCCGCTTCCGCTCTGCCGAGAACGATCCCGCCGTCCTGCGCGCGCGGGAGCGCCACGAATGGGGTGAGATGCCGGGCGCGGAGACGACGGCGGCATTCCACGAACGCGTGCTGCGCGGATTGCAGCGGATCGCGGCCGCGCATCCGGATGAGCTGGTCGCGGTCGTCGTGCACGGTGGCGTCATTGCTGCGTCTATCGCCTTGGCCTCGGGCTCGCCCGCCTTCGCCTTTACCGGGGCGGACAACGGGTCGATCTCGCGGCTGGTCGTGCATGGCAACCGGATGATCCCGCGCGGGTTCAACGATGTGAGCCACCTTTCGGGCCTCAAGCAACAGTGAGCACGATCTTGCCCTGCGCCTTGCGGTCCTGCAGCAGTTGCAGCGCCTCGCCCGCCTGCGCCAGCGGGAAGCTGGCGGAGATGCGGGGCTTGATCTTTCCCTCTTTGTAGAGACTGAAAAGCTCGGCCATGTTCTCCGCGTGCATCTTGGGTTCGCGTACGGTGTGCGCACCCCAGAAGACGCCGACGATCTGGCAGCCCTTCAGCAGCGTGAGGTTCAGCGGGATCTTCGGAATGCCCGCGGGGAACCCCACGACAAGGTAGCGGCCCTTCCAGGCAAGCCCCCGCACCGCCGGTTCGGCATAATCGCCGCCGACTGCGTCATAGACCACGTCCACGCCGTCCGGCCCGGCCAGTTCCTTGATCTGGTTGGAGAAGGTCTTCTGCGCGTCGCGCCCCTCCATCTGCCGGTCATAGATCAGCGTCTCGTCGGCCCCGACCTCGCGGCAGAACCGCGCCTTGTCCTCCGAGGAGACGGCAGCGATGACCCGCGCGCCGACGGCCTTGGCCAGTTCGATTGCCGCGACGCCAACACCGCCCGCCGCACCGAGAATCAGCAGCGTCTCGCCCTTCTGTATCTCCGCGCGGTTCTTCAACGCGTGGTGGGAGGTGCCGTAGGTCAGCATCAGGCAGGCGGCGTCCTCGAACGGCATGTCGTCGGGTATCTTGATGACGCGCGACCCCTCAGCCAGCACATGGGTCGCGAAGGCGCCGAAGCCCGTCATGGCGATTACGCGGTCGCCGACTGAGAGACCCTCGACACCCTCACCGACGGCCTCGATCACGCCCGAAAGTTCGCCACCCGGCGCGAAAGGGCGCTCGGGCTTGAGCTGGTAGAGGTCGCGGATGATGAGCGTGTCGGGGAAATTCACCCCGGCGGCATGGACGCGGATAAGCACATGCTTCTTCTTGACCACCGGCGTCGGCATCTCTTCCAGCACCAGTGTCTCCGGCCCGCCGGCCTCTTTGCTCAACATCGCCTGCATCGTGTTCCTCCCTGTCCAAACTCCGCCCCGAAGGTGGGGCGCGTGATGAACTCTTGTCAATCGCAATTCGGACGGTCATTCTGCACAGCGGAATGGGTGTCCGCAAACTGGTGGCCGCCCGGAGGGAGGATTTCTGATGAGCGAGACAAGTCTCGACGGCTTCCGCGCGGAACTGCGCGCGTGGCTGGAGGAAAACTGTCCCCCCGAGATGCGCGACAGCGGCATGGCCGAGAACGCGATCTGCTGGGGCGGCAAGAACTGGGTCTTCACCTCCGACGCGCAAAAGCTATGGCTGGAGCGTTGTGCCGCCAAGGGCTACACCGTCCCGACCTGGCCCAAGGATTACGGCGGCGCAGGGCTGAGCCGCGAGCAGGAGAAGGTCTTTCATCAGGAGATGGACCGCATCGACGCGCGCAAGCCGTTGCAGTCCTTCGGCATCTGGATGCTCGGGCCCGCGCTGCTGCACTTCGGTTCGCATGAGCAGAAACTGCACTACCTGCCGCCCATCGCGCGGGGCGAGATCCGTTGGTGTCAGGGGTATTCAGAACCCGGCGCGGGGTCCGACCTTGCCAGCGTGCAGACGCGGGGCGAAGACAAGGGCGATCACTGGCTGGTTAACGGCCAGAAAATCTGGACCTCATACGCCGACCAGGCCGACTGGATCTTTGCGCTGATCCGCACCGACCGCGAGGCGCCCAAGCACAAGGGAATCTCCTTCCTGCTGATCGACATGTCAGAGGCAGGCGTGGAGACGCGCCCGATCAAGATGATCAGCGGCATTTCCCCTTTCTGCGAGACGTTCTTCACGGATGTGAAAGTGCCCAAGGACCAGATCGTGGGCGAGGAAAACCGCGGCTGGGACGTGGCGA
>JBBSJO010000076.1:0-17591 GCA_038257185.1 Rhodobacterales bacterium
CCTTGGTGATTCAGGGTCGTGAGGACCACGTTGTTCCGGCGGCGAATGCGCCGGTTATCGTAAACAGCGTGTCATCCGATGAAGTACGCCTGCTCTGGCTGAACGAGTCCTACCATGTGGCGACGCTCGACAACGACAAGGCCCTCATCGTGGACTCTGTTGGTTCGTTTTTCGCCGAGATCGCCAAGAGATAGCATTTTCTTCGACGTGGGCGCAGGCGTTTCAGGATCAAATCCGCCGCCTGCGCTCGCAAAGCAAATCGCTGATGGTGCGGAGCGCGTTCGGCAAGGGCCAGCGGACGTAAATAATCCCATTTCTGCCGGGGGTTAGATGGTGAGCATTGCGCATTTAGAATTGCGCCCATTTTTGGCCCGCCATTGCAGTGTGTCACGAATTGTAGTTGCAATGAAGTGAAATGGTGGGCGACCCTGGAATCGAACCAGGCGTGCGTCTCCGCGAGGGAGTTACAGTCCCCTGCCACACCTTGCGGCCTGTCGCCCACTAATGCCCTGCTGCATTGCGCCGGGCGTGGAGGCGTGATTACAAGCGGGTCCGGGAGGCGTCAAGGCGAAATGCGACGCGACTCCCGACTGGTGGGGCAGCGGGGGCAGGGCGATGAAGAAACCCAAGTGGGTCGTGCAGAAGGAACAGGACAAGAAGGCCGAGGCGAACACGACGCTGTGGCTCTTCGGTCTGCATGCGGTGCGCGATGCGCTGGTCAATCCCCGGCGCGAGAAGTTGACGTTGATGGCCACGCCCAATGCGGCGGCCAAGCTGGAAGAGGCGATCGCAGAGGCAGGAATCACGCCCCAGATCGTGGACCCGCGCAGCTTCTGCCCGCCCATCGACCAGGGCTCGGTGCATCAGGGTGCGGTGCTCGAGGTCAAACCGCTTGACTGGGGGCGGTTGGAGGACGTGTGCATCGGGGATGCGGCACCGCGGGTGATGTTGCTTGACCGGGTCACGGATCCGCACAATGTGGGCGCGATCCTGCGGTCGGCGGAAGTTTTCGGGGCGTCAGCGGTGATTGGCACACGGCATCATTCGGCGCCCGAGACCGGGGCTCTCGCCAAGAGCGCGTCGGGCGCGCTGGAGCGGCAGCCCTATCTGCGTGTGCGCAATCTGGCGGACGCGATCCGCGCGTTGCAGGGTATGGGCTATCTCGTGCTTGGCCTCGACGGTGAAGCGGCGCAGAGCATCGAAGCGGCGGTCGAGGGCAAGCGGGACCGGCCCGTGGCGCTGGTACTCGGCGCGGAAGGCCCCGGCCTGCGCGAGAAGACCAAGGAAACCGTGGATGCCCTGGTGCGGATTGACGCTGCCGGGTCGTTCGGCTCACTCAACGTCTCCAATGCCGCGGCCATTGCCCTGTATGCGACCCGCAGCCACGGGTGAGGCTCGACGGATGGCGCATGGATGCGGTCGGGGATGTCTTTGCCGGATCGGGTCCTTCCTGCGCAGAAAAGGGCTCACTTCTTCACGATTTGTTCACGGTTGCGGCACTCCCTCTTTGATTGCGCTCGGGCGCGCTTACCTGAATGGCATGGCGCCGGACACGGAACGTCCGGTGGTCACTTTACTGTCCCTCGTTCCGTACCTTTGCGCCCCTGGTCCCATCCACGGGGCGCTTTTTTTCATCCCGCGTTGTGACTAGCGTGGCGCGATGATGTATTCCGATTCCCTCCTGAAGCAGATCCTGACCCGTACCAAGCGCATCGTGGTGGTCGGCGTGTCGATGAATCCGGTGCGTCCGAGCTATTACGTGGCGCGGTATCTGTCGCTGAAGGGGTATACGGTGATCCCGGTCAACCCGCTCCACGCGGGCGAGACGCTTTTCGGGCAGAAGGTGCGGGCAGGCTTGGGCGAAATCGAGGGCGGCGTGGACATGGTGGATATCTTCCGCCGGTCCGATGCGGTGCCGGAGATCGTGGAGGAGGCGCTGAAGGCCTTTGCGGACCTGCAGACGATCTGGATGCAGATCGGGGTGGAGCATGCCAAGGCTGCGGCGATGGCGGAGGCGCGGGGGGTGACGGTGATCCAGAACCGTTGCCCCAAGATCGAGTACCAGCGATTGTTCGGAGAGTTGCGGATGGGGGGATTCGCAACGGGGATCATTTCCAGCAAGCTATGATGCTGCGGACGCGCTGGCGCGCGATCCGATCTATTTCTTGCTGATGGGGGGGTTTGCCCCCCAAACCCCCCAGGAATATTTAAGGCCAAAAAGAGGGTTATCGGGCGGCTTTTTCCGAGAGGCCGGATTGCGCCTGTCTTTGACTGAGTTCGTCCAGAACAGCGCTCAGGGGCACGTCGCGGGCGGCAAGCATGACCAGAAGGTGGTAGAGCACGTCCGCGGCCTCGCGGGTGAGGGCGGGTTTGTCGTCGCGGACCGCTTCGATGATGGCCTCGATGGCTTCTTCACCGAACTTCTCGGCGCATTTCTCTGGGCCCTTGGCGAGGAGTTGTGCGGTCCAGCTGCTGTCGGGGTCGGCACCCTTGCGTGACAGGATCTTGGCGTAGAGGTCGTCGAGCGTCATGTCAGCCTCATGGGAATGCCGGCTTTGGCCATGTGGGCCTTGGCCTGATGGATGGTGAATTCGCCGAAGTGGAAGATGGAGGCGGCCAGCACGGCGGAGGCATGGCCTTCGAGCACGCCGTCCACGAGGTGGTCGAGGGTGCCGACGCCGCCCGAAGCGATGACGGGGACGTCCACTGCGTCGGCGATGGCGCGGGTGAGGGGGATGTTGAAGCCCTGTTTCGTCCCGTCCCGGTCCATCGAAGTGAGCAGGATTTCTCCGGCGCCCTTGGCGGTCACAATGCGGGCGAAGTCGACCGCGTCGATGCCGGTGGGTTTGCGGCCGCCGTGGGTGAAGATTTCCCATTTGCCGGGGGAGACGGTCTTGGCGTCGATGGCGCAGACGATGCACTGGCTGCCGAACTGGTCGGCGGCGCGGGCGATCACGTCGGGGTCGGCGACGGCTGCGGAGTTGAAGCTGACCTTGTCGGCGCCCGCGAGCAGCAGGGCACGTACGTCGGCAGCGGTGCGCACGCCGCCTCCGACGGTCAGAGGGATGTAGCAGTGTTCGGCGGTGCGGCGTACCAGATCGAACATGGTGCCACGGTTTTCGTGGGTGGCGTGGATGTCGAGAAAGCAGAGTTCGTCCGCACCCGCAGCGTCATAGGCGATGGCGGCATCGACGGGATCGCCCGCGTCGCGCAGGCCGACGAAGTTCACGCCTTTGACCACGCGGCCATCGGCGACGTCGAGGCAGGGGATTATGCGGGTTTTCAGCATTGGGCGAGGCATTGCGGGGCGGGTCGCCGGGGGCTGCAGGCCCCCGGACCCCCCTGGAGTTTCTGGGGCAAGATGAAGGTCATGCGGAGAGGGCCATGAGTGCTTCGGCAAGGTCGATGGCGCCATCATAGAGGGCGCGGCCGGAGATGGCGCCTTCGATCACGCCGGTGTCGCGCAGGGCCTTGAGGTCATCGATCGAAGAGACGCCGCCTGAGGCGATGACGGGGATGTTCACGGCGCGGGCGAGGGCGGCGGTGGCAGAGGTGTTGGGTCCGCCCATCGCGCCGTCGCGGTCGATGTCGGTATAGATGATCGCGGTCACGCCTGCGTCCTCGAAGGAACGGGCGAGGTCGGTTGCCTTGACCGCTGTCTGGTCGGCCCAGCCCTTGGTCGCCACCAGCCCTGCGCGGGCGTCGATGCCCACGGCGACGTGTCCGGGAAAGGCCGCCGCTGCCTCGCGCACGAGGTCGGGGTTCTCCACTGCGACGGTGCCGAGGATCACCCGCGCGAGGCCCTTGTCGAGCCAGGCCTCGATGGTGGCCATGTCGCGAATGCCGCCACCCAACTGGACGGGAACGTCGCAGGCCTTCAGGATCGCTTCCACCGCCGCGGCGTTCACCGGCGCGCCCGCGAAGGCGCCGTTGAGATCCACAAGATGCAGCCATCGGCATCCCGCCTCGACGAAGGCGCGCGCCTGTGCCGTGGGGTCGTCGCTGAACACCGTGGCCTTGTCCATGTCGCCACGCAGCAGGCGCACGGCCTGTCCGTCCTTGAGGTCGATGGCGGGGTAGAGGATCATGTGCGGGCCTTTGTGGATGCTTCTGGCGCGGTTATGCACGTTGCGTCACGATTTGCAACGCGACCCAAAGTCAGGCTTGCCGGAAGGGGAGGTATTGGACCACACTTGGGGCGAGATCGGGAGGAGATCAGCATGAAGAAACTTATCGCGGCCACCCTGCTGGGGATCGGTATGGCAGGCGCCGCCTTGGCCGCAGACCCCGCCGCAGGCACCTGGAAGACGCAACCGGATGACGGGGCCTATGCGCACGTCGACATGGCCCCCTGCGGCGCCGCCATGTGCGGGGTGATCGCGCGGACGTTCAACGATACAGGCGAGTACAAATCCCCAAATCTCGGCAAGACCCTTGTCATCGACATGGTGCCGTCGGGCGGCGGGAACTACGCGGGCAAGGTCTGGCGGCCCTCGAACAACAAGATCTACATCGGCAAGATGTCGGTCTCGGGCAATACGCTCAAGCTGTCTGGGTGTGTCGCGGGCGGGTTGATCTGTTCCAAGCAGACCTGGAACCGGGTGAACTGACCCAGCCGGGCACAACTAGTTAATAACATTGCGCGAATCGGGGCGCAGGCGTATGATCATGCCTGCGCCTGTTGCGTTCTCGGTTTCCCGGAAGCGCGTTGGGGCAGGTGTATCGCTTGGGGGAGTGATACGATGCCATTTATTAAGATTTTTGCCATGAAGACATTCGTTTCGACCATTATTGTTGCCAGCTTCTGCACAATTGCCCAGGCCGATGTGCCCCTGGGTCTCTGGAAATCGCCACCCGACGAGACGGGAATGGTGATGCATGTCCGCACCAAGTCCTGCGGTACCGCACTTTGCGGCAGGGTGGAACGCGCCAAGGATCGCCGCGGCTATGATACGCCGTCTTCGGTCGTGGGGCGCAAGATGCTGCTGGATCTGCGTCTGCGCCCGGATGGGGGTTACGAAGGTCAGGTCTGGAAACCCGCGCGCAACCAGCTTGTGCCAGTCATCATGCAGGTGGAAGGCAACAAGCTGCACCTGCGCAACTGTGACGATGCGGGCTGCCGGGAGGATATCTGGACGCGGCTGCGTTAGGGCTCAGGGCCGCCAGGACAGAAAATTGGCGATCATCCTGAGGCCGGTCGTCTGGCTTTTCTCGGGGTGGAACTGCATGCCCACCATCGTGTCGCGCCCGATGACCGCGGTCACCGCACTTCCGTAGTCGACGTGAGCCAGCCGCTCTGCCGGGTCGTCGACAACCATGTGGTAGGAATGCACGAAATAGGTGTGATCTCCGGTGGCGATTCCGTCAAAGACCGGGTGTGGGTGGTCGAGCACCAGATCGTTCCAGCCCATATGAGGCACCTTCAGCGCGGGGTCGGCGGGGGTGATCCGCGTCACCTCTCCCGAGATCCATCCCAGTCCCGGCGTGTCGCTGTATTCGCGACCCATGCGCGCCATCAGCTGCATGCCGACGCAGATGCCGAGGAAGGGGCGGGCCCGCACCTCCACCGCCTCAACCATCGCATCATAAAGCCCGCCTGCCGCCTTGAGCGCCGCCATACAGGCCGGGAAGGCCCCGTCTCCGGGCAGCACGATCCGGTCAGCGCGGGCGACCACGTCTGCATCTGCGGTCACGACGACCTCACCCGCGCCGGTCTCGCGCGCCATGCGCTCGAACGCCTTGTGCGCGGAATGCAGGTTACCGGATTCGTAGTCGATGATGGCGGTCAGCATCGGATCAGAGCGCGCCCTTGGTCGAGGGGATGTCGTCGGCCTTGCGCGGATCGACTTCCAGTGCGTCACGCAGGGCGCGGGCGACGGATTTGAAGGTCGCCTCGACAATGTGGTGGCTGTTAAGGCCATGCGCCATGTCGACGTGCAATGTGATGCCACCATGGGTGCTGAAGGCCTGAAAGAACTCGCGGACCAGTTCGGTGTCGAAGGTACCGACTTTCGCGGTGGGCAGGGCCACGTTCCAGACAAGATAGGGTCGCCCGGACAGGTCAAGCGCCGAGCGCACCAACGCGTCGTCCATCGGCAGCAGGCAGGAGCCGTAGCGCCGGATGCCGCGCTTGTCGCCCATTGCCTTTGCCAAGGCCTGTCCCAGTGTTATACCCACGTCCTCCACCGTGTGGTGGTCGTCGATGTGCAGATCGCCCGTCGCGGCGATCTTCATGTCGATGAGGGCGTGGCGCGCAAGCTGGTCCAGCATGTGGTCGAAGAACCCCACGCCGGTCCGGTTGTCGTAAGTGCCGCTGCCGTCGAGGTCGATCTCGACGCGCACGTCTGTCTCGGCGGTGGTGCGGGTCAGGGTGGCGCGGCGCATGCGGCTCTCCTCGGGGTCAGGGCTAGCGCCCTTATAACAGCGCCCGCGCCCACGCCAAGGGCAGGCGAGTCAGAACGGGGATTGCGGGTCATTCCCCCTTGTGTCAGCGTGGCCGGGCGAGCAAACGAGGCCCCCATGAGCACCTGCGTCTTCATCCAGATCCGCTGCAAACCCGGCACCACCTACCGGGTGGCCGAAGACATTGCCCTGCGCGAGATCCATTCGGAGCTCTATTCCACCTCCGGGGACTATGACCTGCTGATGAAGCTCTACATTCCCAAGGGCGAGGACGTGGGTGTCTTCATCAATGATCACCTGCTGGACATCGAAGGTATCGAGCGGTCGCTGACCACCATGACTTTCAAGGTTTTCTGAAGGTGCGCGTTCTCGCCTTGTGCCTTTGCGCGGTGATGGGCCTGCCCAGCTTCGGGACGGCAGAGGTGCAGCGCATCTACGAGGGCGAGGAGGCGGCGGCGCTGCGCTGTTCCAATACGCTGGCGCTGACCGCCATCGCGCTGAACCGGGCGGAGTTGATCGGCGAGGCGGAAAAAGACGTCATGCTGGGCGTGACCCTGCGGATTCTGGAGCGCCACGTGAGCGGGACCTGGACCCAGAAGAAGGCCGCCATGGCCGTGATGCGGGACCGGCGCAGCGTGACCGACACGCTGGACGACTACCGCCGCAACGCGGCGCGCTGCCTGCGGCAGTTTCCGATCAACTGATCCGGAGCAACGTATCTTTGCCGACCTGGCCCAGGACCGTATCCATCCCGTCACGCCCGGCCAAATGGTCGCCGATCACCTCCTCGAAATTCAGAAGCGTTGCCAGAAATGTGCCATTCGCCAGGCTGATGAAGCTGTTTTGCAGATCGTAAAAGTAATGGTTTCCGTTGGTGCTGCCATCAATCGTGTCCTGACCGCCAAGGCCATTGATCGTATACCGCCGGTCAAGCCTCTGAAGTCATGCAGATTAATGCAGAAGTGCCAACCGGAACGCCTTTTGAACCGAATGGCGCAAGGCTGTAAGCTCATGCGATCCGGGCGCGCCTGAGACAGGCGCCGTGAAATACTGCGGAAGTGTCGCGCATCTTCTTAAGGCGGGTTGACCCGGTTTCTGGAGGTGTTCGGTACATGACCGACACCGTCACCGTGGCGGCTGTGCGTGCCGGACGCCGTTGCCGACTACCGTAGCCACGCGCCGCACGTTCCGATCAACAGGGCCAAAATCAAAAGGTTTCAGACCCTTTCGCTTGCGGGCTCCAGCATCCCGTGAACCCGCTTGAATTTCGTCCGCGCCGCGGCTCTTTCGATCGCCCGTTCGAACGTCTTCTTCACCCGTTGGGTGCGGCTTGCGAAGGGTGTGACCGGGTTGCCGACCGACACGCCGAGTGTCATTGCCCGCCCGTCGTCGAAGACTGGCGCGCTGTCGCGCAATACGTCCTGGATGCGGTTCTCGATCTCGGGCCAGTCGGGAAGCTGGTCGCCTTGGGTGATGCACACGAAGATGCCGTCGCCCTGATAAGCCATCAGCATCCGGGAATAATCGGCCACCTCAACGACGGCTTCCGCCACCCTGGAGAGCGCGACCGCGAATTCGTGGCTGTTGCAGTTGGTATAGAGTGTCTCGATCTCTTCCACCTGAACGGCGAAGACCTGACATGCGTCGATCCGGCCGCGCGACAATTGCGACAGGTAGTTGCCAAGCGAGAAAGGCAGGATGAGTTGCGGCAGGTTGGCCAGCCCGATCGGATCGGCGATATCGAAGTGATGAAGGCCGGCGGAGGTATGTGTCGGCATTTCAAGCGCATTGAGCCGGGCGGGATCCGCCACGACTTCGGTCATGCGTTGAGCGATCCGCACGCGGTTCGCGATCTCCTTCACGTCGAAGGGTTTGGAGATGTAGTCGTTGGCCCCGGCCGCGAAGGCGCGTTCGATCCGTGTGTGGTCGGTGACCGAGGTCAGCATCAGGATCGGCGTGTTGCGATAGCGCGGAAGCTGACGGATGCGTTCGCACAGGGCGATCCCGTTCATCTGCGGCATCTCGATATCGAGCATCAGGCAGTCGAATTCCACATCGGGGTCATTAAGCATTTCCAGTGCAGCCCCGCCGGAACTGGCAACCGAAATCTGAGGGAAGTCCGCCTGCCGGAAAACGACCGGCAACAGGTCCAGGATCAGGGGATCGTCGTCTACTGCGAGAAGTCTCATGTCATCCTCATCCTCATTCTCAGCTGGTTACGGTGCCCCCGTCCAGACTTACTTTTTCTGCTTCCACGCAGTAAGCAGGGGAAATCCGGCGAAAGTATGACAAAACTTCAGCTTTTGGTTGTAGGCGGATTTGTGCCGAACTGTATTCGGATGGTGATGAAAGGGCTTCGCCCGCCCCGGTTCAGCCGCGCTCGTCCGGCGCGAACTGGCCGTACAATCCCTGATGGAATATCAGCCCGGCTCCCGGACCTGTCCGCTCTGCAGCGTGTCGCACGTGACCCAGGATCAGCGAATGGTCGCCTGCGGGATGCACAGCATGGGTTTCGCAATGAAAGCTGGCCAGACAGCCGCGCAGGGTCGGCGTGCCCAGAGGCCCCTCGAACCAGTCGAAGGCGTCGAAACCATGGCCCTTTCCTGCGAAATGATCCGCCAATGCCTGCTGATCGGCCCCAAGAACGTGAATGCAGAAGTGGCTGGCCGCGACAAAGGCATCGTGGCGGAGCGAAGCCCGCGCGGGAGACCAGAGCACCAGTGGCGGGTCCAGCGAGACTGAGGTGAAGGAGTTCGCCGTTATGCCGAGAGGGCCGTCCTCGGTCTGCATTGTCACAACGGTAACGCCGGTGCCGTAGTGACCGAAGGCGCGGCGCAGGTTCTGCGCCATGGTGTCATCGGGGACAAAGAAGGTCATGTCATCGCTCATCGTCGATAGCGGTGTCACGATGGCGGGAATTTGTCCAGAATGGCCCGTCACACTGCCGCTTCGTGGGGCGTAAATCCGCGATCGCTGTCATCGGTGCAGTCTGATCCGGCAACGCGCCGCAATGAGGACGGCAGTGTGGCCGTTTTGCGAAGGGCCCATGCATGCAGAAAAGCGACGCATCGCCCTTGGTGTTCCCGACCTTGGAACCATACCGCCGCCCCACTGTTAATACCGCGACGAGAGGCATCGCCAAGCATGAAGCTGTGGCGCTGGCTGTCTGACGGGGCGGCACCGGCATGAGGCGGGTGCGGCAACCCAAGGCACCCGAATGCCGTTCAACGCCAGACCAAGGCGCAACACTTGCGCCGGAAAGTGACAAAATGACCTGTGCACGCAAACTGACCCTGACTGCCGCTGCCATGATGGCCTCGACCGCCATTGGCGTTTCAGCCGTTGCAGCCGACAACGAAACCGTAGACCACGCCGAAATCGGCTCGCTCAACTGCGACGTGAGTGACGGCAGCGGCTTCGTCTTCGGCTCTACGCGGGAACTGACCTGCACATTCAATCCCGTCGAGGAAGCACTGGCGGACGAGACCTACGTTGGCGAGATCAAACGCTGGGGCATCGACATTGGCGAGACCCAGAATGGCCAGATGTCGTGGCTGGTCTTCGCCCCGACCGAATCCGAATATAGCGAAGGCGGTCTGAATGGCAGCTACAAGGGCGTCTCCGCCGAAGCGACACTCTTCGTTGGCCTTGGAGCGAACCTGATGGTTGGCGGGTCCGAGGACACGCTGGCCCTGCAACCGTTGAGCCTGAACACCCAGAATGGCGCGAACTTCGCTTTGGGTGTGGGCGAGATCAACCTGCAACGCGTGGGCGGGTAACGTTTTTTCAGTAACGAGTTTCAATGGGCACCCTTCGGGGTGCCCTTTTTTGCTTATGCCTACGACCTGGCCGGTTGCAGGACACAGCCAATGGACTCCAATTCATTGAGCCCGAACAAAGCTTCCCTGTAGAGGGCATGTGCCAGTTGACGTCATTGCAAGGGCAACGTCCCGTTCAGCGATTCATCCGATTCTCGATCAGATCGTCCACCACCGAGGGATCGGCAAGCGTCGAGGTATCCCCCAGCGCACCATAATCGTTCTCGGCGATCTTGCGCAGAATGCGGCGCATGATCTTGCCGGAGCGGGTCTTGGGCAGACCGGGCGCCCACTGGATCAGGTCCGGCGAGGCGATGGGACCGATCTCGGACCGGACCCAGCCGCGCAATTCCTTGCGAAGTTCCTCGGTCGGTTCCTCGCCGCTCATCAGCGTGACGTAGCAGTAAATGCCCTGGCCCTTGATGTCGTGCGGGTAGCCGACGACCGCTGCCTCCGCCACCTTGTGATGCGCCACCAGCGCACTTTCGACCTCTGCGGTGCCCATGCGGTGGCCCGACACGTTGATCACGTCGTCCACGCGCCCGGTGATCCAGTAATCCCCGTCCGCATCGCGCTTGCAGCCGTCACCGGTGAAGTAATAGCCCTTGTAGTCGCTGAAATAGGTCTGCTCGAACCGTTCGTGATCACCCCAGACCGTGCGCATCTGACCGGGCCAGCTGTCAGCGATGCAGAGCACGCCCTCGGCCGGGTTGGTGGTGATCTCCTCTCCCGTGGTGGGTTCCAGCACGACCGGCTTGATCCCGAAGAAGGGCTTCATCGCCGCCCCCGGTTTCATCTCATGCGCACCGGGCAGGGGGGTCATCAGGTGGCCGCCGGTTTCGGTCTGCCACCAGGTGTCCACGATGGGGCAACGCCCGCCGCCCACAACGTCATTGTACCAGTTCCAGGCCTCGGGATTGATCGGCTCGCCCACGGTGCCCAGCACCTTGAGACTGCTGAGGTCGGCCTTCGCCACCCATTCCTTGCCCTGTCCCATCAGCGCCCGGATTGCGGTGGGGGCGGTGTAGAACTGGTTCACCTTGTGCTTCTCGCAGATCTGCCAGAACCTCGAGGCATCGGGGTAGGTCGGCACGCCCTCGAACATCAGCGTGGTGGCCCCGTTCGCCAGCGGGCCATAGACGATATAGCTGTGCCCCGTGACCCAGCCCACATCCGCCGTGCACCAGTAGATGTCGCCCTCGTGGTAGTCGAAGGTCACCTCGTGCGTCAGCGCGGCATAGACGAGATAGCCGCCCGTGGTATGGACCACGCCCTTGGGCTGCCCGGTGGAGCCGGAGGTGTAGAGGATGAACAGCGGATCCTCCGCCCCCATGGCTTCGGGTTCGCAGGTGTCGGCGGCGTCCTTGGCAAGCGCTGTGTAGTCCACGTCGCGGGCATCGTCCCAGGCCACGTCGCCCCTGGTGCGGCGCACGACAAGGCATTTGACCGAAGCGTCGCAGGTCTTCAGCGCCTTGTCCGCGTTGGCCTTGAGCGGCGTTGCCTTGCCGCCGCGCGGGGCCTCGTCGGCGGTGACTACGACCTTCGCCCCGGAGCCCTTGACCCGCGCCGACAGGGCATCGGGCGAGAAGCCCGCGAAGACGATGGAATGGATCGCCCCGATCCGCGCGCAGGCCAGCATGGCATAGGCGGCTTCGGGGATCATGGGCATGTAGATGATCACCCGATCGCCCTTGCCGACGCCGAGGTCGCGCAGGATATTGGCCATCTTGCAGGTCTGGGCGTGCAGGGTGCGGTAGGTGATGTGCTGCGCTTCGTCATCGGGGCTGTCGGGCTCCCAGATGATCGCGGTCTGATCGCCACGCGTTTCCAGATGGCGGTCTATGCAGTTGGTGCTGACGTTCAGCTCTCCGTCCGCGAACCAGTTGATGTGAACGTTGCCGAGCGTGAAATCGACGTCCTTCACCTGCGAGAAGGGCTTCATCCAGTCCACGCGCTTTGCCTGATCGCGCCAGAAGCCGTCGGGATCGTTCAGGGAGGCATCGTACATCCGCTGGTATGTCTCGGCATCGACATGCGCCCTGGCGGCCATGTCTTTGGACGGCGGATAGGTTTTTGCTGCGCTCTGGTTCATGGAAAATGTCCTCCCTCGGTGGTAATGTCCTGACCGCCGCAGCGCCGGAGCGCGGGGCGGGCTGTCTCCCTCGCGCGATCATAGCGAGGTCGTGGGGGAAGGGAACCGGCAACCGGTGGTATGGGCGTTCAATGTAAAGGCTTTTCCTGCCCCGCGCGGCATTTTGTAAACTGCTTTGCGACCCCGCCCGGCAAAGCGGCACGGAACGCGGCACTTGACTGTCAACAGAAGTGTGCGGTTTCCCTGTAAAGCGGGATCATCGGACTTCTCGTGGCCTTCCAAGGCATTGCGCCCTGGCTGCCGTCACTGGCCGGGCACGGGGTCGGCTTCCTCGGTCTTTTCCTCGATGACAACCTTTTCACCCGACAGGAAGTTGCCAATGGTCTGGAGGGGCTCGAAGTTCTCGCAGATGACCTTGAAGACAACAAGGAACGGCACAGCGACCAGCGCACCGGGAATGCCCCAGAGCCAGCCCCACAGGACAACGGTAAGGAAAACCGCGACGGTGTTCATCTCCAACCTGCGCCCGACGATCATGGGCGTAATGAACTGGCCTTCCGTGGCTGTGAGCACCTGATAGCCGAGCGGCGCGAGCAGGGCGTAGCCCACGGTGTCGAAGGTCACGATGGCGTAGGCCCCCACCAGGAGAGTGCCGAGCACGCCGCCGATATAGGGCAGGAAATTGAGCAGGAAGGCTGCGATCCCGAAGATGTAGGCGCCGGGCAGGCCGAGGAGCATCAGGTAGCCACCCACGCATACCCCGAGGCAGACGTTGATGACGGTGATCGTCAGCAGGTAGCGCGAGACGCGTTTTTCCACGTCATAGACCGTCGTCAGCGCGCGCTTCTTGCCGGTCATCGTCGGAAAGGCCTGCACCAGCTTGAGGTAGAATAACTGGCCCGACGAGAGCAGGAACAGCGCGAGCACGAGGGTCACGGCGAAGGTCGCACCAAAGCTCGTGAAGGTGTCAAAGGCGTTGTCCAGAAGGGTGGGCTGCTTGACGGTCACCTCAGGCGTGCCACCCTCCGTCTTGCTCATCCGCTCCACCTCGTCGGTGACGGCGCGCACGTTATCTACCGCATCGCTCATGCTGCGCAGCTTTTGCTGGATCTCAACACCCATCTTCGGGATCTCGTCGCTCCAGGCAGCGACGGTTCCGGCAGATGCGATGATGATGGACAGGACGACCGCGCCCGTTGCCGTCACCAGCAGGATGGCGGAGACGACATGCGGAATGCCCGCCCGCTTTAACGCACGCGACACAGGGCTGAGCGTCAGTGCCAGCAGGAAGCCGAGGACAATGGGTAACAGCAGGTCCTTGGCAAAATAGGCCGTCACAAAGATTGAAATCAATACGAGGAACTGTAGTGATCGGCGAATGGAAGACAGATCGTCCAAGCAATGACTCCGGCAAATTTGAAAGTTTCCCCGGACCACCAACGCACAAGTCGCGAAATGGTTCAGGGTGCCGTGAGAAAGGTTCAGCCCCAGTCCACGTCGAAACGGTCCACCACCGCGGCGATCTGGTCCGGGGTCAGCCCAATCGCCCCCATCCCGCGCGTCAGCAGGGCCAGTTTCGCGGTCTCTTCCAACTCTTCCATCGCATAGACGGCCGCTTCGATGTCCTTGCCCGCCACCACGGGGCCGTGGTTGGCCAGCAGGACCGCACTGCGCCGCCCCGCAAGCCCCCGCACAGCGTCGCCCATCCCCGGATCGCCGGGAAGGAAGAAGGGAAGCAGTTGCACCTTGCCAAGCCGCATGACGGCATATGGCGTGAGCGCGGGCAGGGCATTGTCCGGGTCCGTGTCGGGCAGCATCGACAGCGCCACCGCATGGGAGGAATGCAGATGCACCACCGCGCCAGTGGTCACGCGGGTGTCGTAGAAGGCGCTGTGCAGCGGCACTTCCTTGGTGGGGGCATCGCCGCTCAGGTGCGTCATGTCGGTGGCGAGATGGCTGATGCGGGCGGGGTCGAGAAAGCCCATCGAACTGCCCGTCGGCGTGACCAGCAGGCTGCCGTCCGACAGGCGGGCAGAGATATTGCCGGAACTGCCCGGCGTCAGCCCCCGCTCGAAAAGCGAGCGGGCAAAGAGCGTGATCTGTTCGCGCAGGCGCGTCGCCTCGGTCATGACGCGGCCATCCGGGCGAGTGCCTCGGCAAAGAAGTCAGGTCCGCCGAAGTTGCCGGATTTGAGCGCGAGTGCCATGTTGCGGCCCTCCGGGCGCAGCAGCGGTACGCCTGCCGCCAGTTTCGGCCCGACCTCGAGGGCCGAGGCACCGAGCCCCGCGACAGCGGCGCCCGAGGTTTCGCCCCCTGCGACCACCAAACGCGCCAGATCGCGTGCCACGAGCGCGTGGGTGAGATCGGTGAAGAAAGTGTCGATGGCATGCGCCAGCGGTTCGCGTCCGTGCCGTTCCTGCGCCGCCTTGACGTCTGCCGGGTCGGCGGAGGAATAGACCAGTGGGGGCATATCCTGCGCCATGATCCACTCGGCGATCTCTCCCGCGTCGATCTTTCCCGCCATGATCGCATCCGGCGCGATCTCGCGGGAGGCGGCCTTGGCGCGGTGGGCCGCCACCTGTCCCCTTGTGGCGGTGCTGCAGGATCCCGACAGGATTGCGCCGGGGCCGGTCACGGGAGACCACGCCGGGGTCGCGGGCACCGCGCCGAAGTTGGCGGGCAGCCCGATGGCGATGCCGGAGCCGCCGACCAGCAGCCTGCGGGTCTTGGCGGCCCTGGCGATCTCGACCAGATCGGCGTCGCGGATCGCATCGACCACGACCATCGCGGGGGTGTCGGGCAGGGAGGCGGCAATGGCGGAAGCCCCCTTGAAGACCGTGGCCGCGGGAATATGGGTCACCGGCCAGTCGGTCTGCGCTGCCAGCACCCGCCGCAGATCGGCATCCGTCATTGGTGTCAGGGGGTGGTCCTGCATCCCGCTTTCGCGCAACAGCCGGTCCCCCACGAAGAGGTGCCCCTGATAGACCGAGCGCCCCGCATCGGGAAAGGCGGGGCAGACCAGCACAGCGGTCTCTCCCAGCCGTTCGGCCAGAGCCTCGGCGACCTGACCGATATTGCCTGCGGGCGTGGAATCGAAGGTGGAGCAGACCTTGAACACGATTTGTGTGCAGCCCTGCGCCAGTAACCACTCGCAGGCGGCAAGGGACAGCGCGACCGCCTCCGCCACCGGGGCGGTGCGCGATTTCAGCGCCACGACGCCCGCTTCAACGTCTGGACTGGCGGGGCCTGTGGGGACGCCGACGTACTGCACGCAGGCCATGCCGCCAACCGCCAGCGTCAGGGCAATGTCGGAGGCCCCGGTGAAGTCATCGGCAACGACGCCCAGTTTCATCAAGTAGTTTCCTCTGCGGGCGCAGCTTCCGCCCATATGGAAGCGTTTTCAGAGCCGATCAGGAAAGGCTGTGAGGGCAAATGATGACGAACCGGCCCCGCGCGACTGTCAGCGCCTCTGAACGCAACCTGAAGGTCGAGCGATTTATGAATTGGTGTGCGCTTTATCATGTTGCGGCAATATTGCGCGGCATCACGGGTCAGCACAAGTCGGTCCGCACAAGGTGGTCCCGCAACTGCTTGTCGTGAAACCCAGCGAAACTTCCGCCCCTCCAGACCATAGTCGGCAGAAGCATTGGGCAAATTGTGCGGGCCCGGCGCGACAGTTACAAAACCTTCACCTGCCTGTCATGCATTGTTCTTGCTGCGCTGAAATCTGCCACCTCAGCGCCGCGAGGATGCGGCGGAGTTTTTCTCAGGAGACTACCATGCTGAAAACGACAAGGATCGCCCTGTTGGGAACGTCACTGCTGGCGCTTTCAACCGCCGCTTTCGCGGACTCACACACCGCCGCCCTGCCGCAGGCCTCCAGCCAATGGTTCACGGACGGTCAGGCGGCCATCGAAGCGATCATCGCGCGGCAGCCGAATACCGGCCGGGCAAAGAATGTCATCGTCCTGATCGCTGACGGCAACGGCGTCGGCACGAACTATGCCTTGCGTCTGTTTGACGGACAGAAGAAGGGGATGATGGGCGAGGAGAACGTGCTCCCCTACGAGACGCCCGCGTTTCACAGTGCTCTGATCAAGACCTACAACATCAACGCCCAGACGCCCGATTCCGCGCCCACCGCGGGTGCGATGAACACCGGCGTCAAGCAGCGTTTCAACATCATCAACCTGGGCGAGAACGGCGTGCACGAAGACTGCAACACAGTTGCCGGCAACGAATTGATGCCTTTCTCCGAGATCGTCAGCGGCATGGGTAAATCCGTGGGCGTCGTCTCCACCGCGCGGATCACCCATGCGACCCCGGCAGCCGTCTATGCCAAGACCGCGAGCCGCGACTGGGAAGACAGCGTGCCCGAGGGCTGCACCGCGCAGGTCGACATCGCGCAGCAGTTGGTCAACGCCATGGAAGCGGGCACCCTCGACTTTGCCATGGGCGGCGGGGGCCGGTTCTTCCTGCCTAACGGTCAGGAAATGGGCGGCCTCAAGGGCAAGCGCGCCGATGGCATGAACCTTGTCGAGAAGGCCACCGGCATGGGCGCGCAGTTCGCTTCTGACACCGCGTCGTTCAATGCGCTCGATCTTGCCGCCGACGCCCCGGTGCTGGCCCTGTTCGAAGACAGCCACATGAAGTACGAGGCCGACCGCGCCGAGGACGATGAGCCGTCACTGGCCGACATGACGAAAGCTGCCATCGACTACCTGTCCAGTAACGAGGAAGGCTACTACCTCGAGATCGAGGCGGGCCGGGTCGATCACGCCAACCATGACGGCAACCTCTACCGCACCCTGACCGACGGCGTGGCCTTTGCCGAGGCCGTCGCCTTGGCTGACGAGATGACCGACGACGCGGACACGCTGATCATCGTGACCGCAGACCACGAGCATGCCATCGCCTTCAACGGCTATTGCGGGCGTGGGTCGGATATCACGGGTCTTTGCATGGGCGTGGCCACGACGGGCATCGAGAACGACGGTGAGCCGCTGCTGGCGGACGATGGCAAGCCCTATACCGTCGCGGGGTACCTCAATGGTGCGGGCTCAGTGCTGATCCAGAACGGCAACGACTATTCGGGCAGCCGTCCGGACCTCACGCAGGAGCAGGCGACCGATATCGACTACCTGCAACAGGCGCTGATCCCGATGTCGTCCGAGACCCACTCGGGCGAGGATGTGGCCGTCTATGCCAAGGGTCCCTGGGCACATCTCTTTGACGGCACGCTGGAGCAGAACGTGATCTTCCACGTGATGCACAAGGCC
>JBBSJO010000077.1:0-17560 GCA_038257185.1 Rhodobacterales bacterium
GACAAACGCGCGCCCGCAGAGAGGCCCGCAATGCCGCCACCGATCACGACGATATCGGTCAAACCTGTTCCTCCAACCGATCGGTTGCAGGCGGCGGTGTCGGGGACAGCGCGGCGATGCGGGCGTAGACCTCGGGCGTCAGGGTGTAGTCGAGCGCATTGAGCGAGGGCTGCAATTGTACGACCGACCGGGCCGAGATGATCGGGCTGGGGGCGGTCGGATGCGCGGCGGCCCAGGCGACGGCGAGCGTGGCGGGATGCACGTCCAGTTCCGCTGCAAGTTCCGCCAGACCTTCGGCGGCGCGGTGCATCACGTCCTGACCGTACCGTACAGCATAGAGGTCGTTCTCTGTCAGCCGGCCGGCACTGCCCTTGGCGTATTTGCCCGTCAACAGCCCGCCACCAAGGGGGGAGTAGGGCGCGACGAGGATGTTCAGATCGTCCGCCATCGGCAGGATCTCCACCTCTGCCTGCCGTTTGACGAGGTTGTACATCGGCTGGATCACCGCGACGCTCAGGTCGAAGTCCGCCGCGATACCCGCAGCCTTGACCACCTGCCATGCGGCGAAGTTCGACAGGCCGATGTGCCTGATGTGGCCCTTGGCCTTGAGGTCGGCAAAGGCTTCGAAGGTTTCGTGCATGTCGGTTTCGGGATCGAAGCGGTGCAGGTAGAGCACGTCGAGCGTGTCGAGCTTCAGGCGTTCGCGGGAGATCTGCGCCGAGTTGACGATATTTTCCCGCCCCGACCCACCGTCATAGGCGGCCTTGGTGGCAATGATCAGGCTGTCGCGGCGGTCACCGAGAAAGCTGCCCAGCAGGGTTTCCGAGGCACCGCCGTTGTAGACGTAGGCCGTGTCGAAATGGGAAATGCCCGCCGCGACGCAGGCCTCGAACATGGCGCGGGAGTCGGCTTCGTCCGCGTGTCCACCAAACTGCATCGTGCCGAAAGCGAGGCGGCTGGCGGGGGTGCCGTCGGGGCTGGTGAGGGTGTGTTTCATGCGCGCATTGGTGGCATGCAGGCGGCGTGCGCGCAACGGGCATCGGATATGCTTGGAGCGCCATCGCCGAGAAACCCGTCGGAGGACCGGCCCCGGGGCCTCCGAGCAGGGTTTGGTGCCCGCTCCGGCGGTCAGCTGCGCGCGCTATTCAGGGTCGCGAGGCTGCCACCGCCGATCAGGTGGTTCAGGATGACCTGCCGTTCATAGCGTGTCGCGCCGTTGAGCGCCGCCATTTCCTGTGCGGTGAGGTCGCGCCGCTGGAACCCGCGCCGGGACAGGCATTGGTCGATGGCGCTGGTTTCGCCGGTGCGGCGGATGCCCTCTTCGTTGACGGCGATGATGACGGGGCCCAGCAAGAGCCCGCCCCAGATGACGCTGCCGACATAGTTGCCGACGACGTAGTTCTGGCCGCCGCGCTGGGCAGCCGGCACGCAGGCGGCAAAGGCGGCGCGCGCACCTGCAAGGGTCTGGCCGGGCTGGGCCGGAACGGAAGGACCGGGCGGCTGCGCGCAGGCAGCAAGAAGCAGGGGGGCGGCGAGGAGAAGTCTTTTCATGGAGCTGATGTCCCGGGGTGATTCTGTGGCAGATGTCGACAGATCAGCGCCGAACCTTGTGGGAAGTGTACCTGTGCGGGGGCGGAGGCCAACCCCTAAAGATCGGAGCGGGCCTCCCGTGATGCGCCAAGGCCACGATGGCAGGCCGCAGTCAGTCCCTGCCGCGTTCGGTTGCGCGTTGATAAGCTGGGCGATTCTGGATCATTTCTACAAATCCCGCCAGCGCGGGGTAATCGGCGCCCCGTCCTTGCCGGATTGCGATCTCTGCGGGAAAGCTCAGCATGATGTCGGGAGCCGACAGGCGGTCCAATACGAAGTGACCCGAGGGGCGCACGAGGCTGTTCATGTAGGCGTAGTGATTGTCGAGCTCCGAGGTGATGCGCGGATGCAGCGGTTTGCCCGCGTCGCCGAGGCGGCTGACGTAAAGGTCCAGCAGGATCGGCGTCATCGCGGAGCCTTCGGCGAAGTGCATCAGCTCCAGATGGCGCAGATAGGCCGGGGTGCCGCGTTCAGGGATCATCTCGGGTGCAAAACGCTCGCAGAGTGTCTCCACGATGGCGGCGCTCTCGACCACAAGCGTGCCGTCGATCTCGATCATGGGGGACTTGCCCAAGGGGTGCACCAGCTTGAGGTCGGGCGGGGCCAGATTGGTCTTGGGGTCGCGTTTGTAATGGGTGATCGTGTAGGGTTGATCGAGCTCTTCGAGCAGCCACAGGATACGATGGGAGCGGGACCGGTTGAGGTGATGGATGGTGATCATGGCGATCACGATACAGGTTTGGAGGGGATTGAAAAGTACGATGCGGGCGGTCCCTCACAGAGGGTTGTTCCAAAAGGACGCGCTGTCGCGCGACGACATGCCGCTGCCTGTTGCGGCGTGAGCCCTCGCTCGGCGGGCCGCCGCGCCTGTCGTGAGGACAGCCGGTATTTTTGAAAGGGTGAAGATGGCAGGGCGGTGATCCACGGCGGGCGGCGTGGCCTGCATTTCCTGCGATCCGGGCGGTGGGTGGCGCATCTGACAGCTGCGCGGTCTTGAAGGATGAGAGCAAAGAGATGCCGTGGCCTGGAGGCCCCGGACCGCAAAACGCAGAAGGCGCGCCACCGGGGCGCGCCTTCGCAGGTTTCGGGCCGGATGCCGTTCAGTTCGGGCCCGTTCAGTTCGGGCCCGTTCAGTTCGGGATCGTGCCTTCGATGCCTTCGACGTAGAAGTTCATTCCCGCCAGTGTGCCGTCGTCCGCCGTTTCACCTTCGGACAGCCAGTGCGACCCGTCCTGCTTTTTCAGCGGGCCGGTGAAGGGGTGGTAGGAGCCATCGGCGATGGTGTCTTTCAGCGCCAATGCCTGTTCCTTGACCTCCGCAGGGACCGCATCGGAAATCTCGCCGATACCCACCATGCCGGCACCGATGCCAGCCCAGGTATCGGTGCTGGCCCAGGTCCCGTCCATCACCGCCTTGGTGCGCGCGATGTAATAGGGCCCCCAGTTGTCGATGATCGAGGACACGCGGGGCTTGGGTGCATATTGCGCCATGTCGGAGGCCTGACCGAAGGTGATCACATTGCCCGCTTCCTGTGCTGCCGCCTGCGGAGCAGTGGAATCGGTATGCTGCAGCACCACGTCGGCACCCTGTTCGATCAGCACCTTGGCCGCATCCGCTTCCTTGGCCGGATCGAACCAGGTGTAGGCCCAGACGATCTTGAACTGCACGTCCGGGTTCACCTTCTTGGCGTGGATATAGGCGGAGTTGATGCCCCGGATGACTTCCGGGATCGGGTAGGAGCCAATGTAGCCGATGATGTTCGACTTCGTCATGGACCCGGCGATATGGCCCTGAATGGCGCGGCCTTCGTAGAAGCGGGCGGAGTATGTGGAGACATTGTCGGCGCGTTTGTAGCCGGTGGCGTGTTCGAATTTCACATCCGGGAATTTCTTGGCGACGTTGACCGTGGGATCCATGTAGCCGAAGGAGGTGGTGAAGATCAGCTTGGCCCCGTCGAGCGCCATTTGCGTCATCACGCGCTCGGAGTCGGGGCCCTCGGCCACGTTTTCCACAAAGACGGTTTCCACGGCGTCGCCGAATTCATTCTCGACCGCGAGGCGGCCCTGGTTGTGCTCATAGGTCCAGCCGCCGTCACCCACCGGGCCGACATATACGAAGCCGACCTTGGTCTTTTCCTGTGCCGTGGCCATGGTCGCCAGACCCAGCGCCAGCGCCGCGCCTGTCAGAAATGCAGAAAGTTTCATGTAATTCCCCTGTTGAAAGCCGCTCGGAACGGCGGCCTGAAAATGCCCCTAGGATGAGGCGTGGAAGATGCGGCCAAGCGAGGCCGGAGCGGCACTTTTATCCCGCGAAAGAACCACCAGCACAAGGATGGTGATGAGATAGGGCGACATTGCCAGATACTCCACCGGGATGGCAACGCCCGCGCCTTGGAGATTGAGCTGCAACTGGGTGATGCCGCCGAATAAATAGGCACCCAGCAGCAGCCGCCAGGGCTTCCACGACGCGAAGACCACGAGCGCGAGGGCGATCCAGCCGACGCCTGCGGTCATGCCTTCGGTCCATTGCGGCACGCGGATCAGGCTGATGTAGGCACCGCCCACCCCGGCACACGCCCCGCCGAACAGGATCGCCAGCGTGCGGATGCGCTTGACCTTGAACCCCAGCGCGTGGGCGGCATCGTGGCTTTCCCCCACCGCGCGCAGGATCAGGCCCGTGCGGGTGAATTTCAGCACGGCCCAGGTGCCCGCGACCAACGCGATACCAAGGTAGAGGATGATGTCGTGGGTAAAGAGAATCGGGCCAAGTACCGGGATGTCGGAGAGCGGGCCGAAGTCGATGTCAGCGAGGCGCGGGGGTTTGATGCCGACGTAGGATTGGCCCAGCAGCGCCGACAGCCCCAGCCCGAAGAGAGTCAGCGCGAGACCGGAGGCGACCTGGTTGGCCAGCGTCACCTGCGTGAGGAAGGCGAAGAGCAGGCTGAGGCCCGCCCCGCCCACCGCGGCGGCGGCAAAGCCGATGAGGGGGGAGCCTGTTTCCACCGCCACGGCGAAACCGCAGATCGCACCGGTGATCATCATGCCCTCGACGCCGAGGTTCAGGACGCCGGACTTTTCGGCAACGAGTTCTCCGATGGCCGCGAAGATCAGCGGTGTCGCGGCGACAAGGAACCCTGCGACAAACAGAACGGGGTTGATTGCGGAAAGGTCCATTCAGGCGCTCCCGTGCCATAGCAGGTGGGTCGCGAGAAACACGATCGTGGCTCCTGTCGCCATGATGGCCAGATGCCGCAGGCCTGGCCGGGGACGCCGGTCGAGACGCGCGCGAAAGGACGGGGCCAATCGCGCGGCACAGAAGGCCGCCGTCAGCAGCAGAAGGACGCTGATAACATGCGCGCCGAGAAACACCGCCACCGCGGCGACCCCGAGATCGCTCTGGCCGGTGAGGGCAATGTGCACCATCCCGAGCATCATGATCCCCATGATGCCACCCATCAGCAACGGCCTTGATGTCGTTCGCATCATGCCACCTCCGTCCGACCGAAGCGCAGCCGGTAGTTCGTGAAAAGATCGAGCGCCAGGAGGAAGAACAGCAGCATCCCCTGAAACACCTGAATGGCCGCGGCAGGCAGGCCCAGTTGCGATTGCGCGATGTCCCCGCCGATGTAGGTCAGCGCCATCAGCCCTCCCGCCAGCAGGATGCCCACCGGATGAAGCCGCCCGAGGAACGCCACGATGATCGCCGTGAAGCCGTAGCCGACGTTGAAGTCGATGGTGACCTGTCCTGCGGGCCCCGATACCTCGAACATCCCTGCAAGCCCTGCCAGCAGCCCCGACATGCCCATGCAGAACAAGACGAGCCTTGCCGGGTTCACGCCCGAGAACTTCGCCGCACGCGGCGCCTCCCCCGTGACGCGGATGGCAAATCCAAGCCGGTGCTTGGTCAGCAGGACATAGGCGAAAATCACCGCGATCAGCGCCGCCACCACGCCCCAATGCATCCCCGATCCCTCGATGAGGTCCGCGTTGAAGGCGCTTTCGTACTGTTGCAGGTTCCGCGAACCCGGAAAACCGAACCCTTCGGGATTTTTCAGCAGTCCCAAAGACATGGAGGCGAGAAACTGCTCCGCCACATACACCAGCATCAGCGACACCAATATCTCGTTGGTCCCGAAGCGCACCTTCAGGAAGGCCGGGATCATTGCCCAGATCCAGCCACCGAAAGCTCCGGCGATCACCATGATCGGGAAAATGTACCAGCCTTCCGCAGGGTAGAACGCCAGCCCCGCGCCCGCACCGAAGAGCGCGCCCATGATGTACTGTCCTTCCGCGCCGATGTTCCAGATGCCCGCCTTGAAGCCCAGCGACAGCCCGATGGCGATCAGCACCAGCGGCGCTCCCTTGATCAGCAATTGCGGGCGATAGTAAAAGGCGTATTGCCCGAAAAGCGGCTCCCAGAAAATCGTGCGGATCGCGGTGATCGGCTCCTCTCCGAGCGCCATGAACAGCAACCCGCCAAAGAACATCGTCGCCAGCACGGCCAGCAAAGGCGTCGCCAGCGCAACCGTCCGGTTCGGCTGCGGGCGCTTCTCCAGCCGGATCATGCGCCAACCCCCTGCTTCATCTTGCCAAATAAACTCAAGAGCAGCGCCTCAGACATGCGCCACCTCCATGCCGTGCGCGCCGCCCATCATCAGGCCGATCTCGTCCACCGTCAGCCCCTGCGCCGGACGCGGCGCCGACAGGCGGCCTTCGTTGAGTGCTGCGAAGCGGTCACAAATCTCCATCAACTCGTCCAGATCCTGGCTGATGATCACAAGCGCCGTGAAGTTCTCGGCCAGATCCAGCAGCGCCTGCCGGATCGACGCGGCGGCGGAGGCGTCGACGCCCCAGGTCGGCTGGTTCACCACCAGCAGATCGGGCCGTTGCAAGACCTCGCGGCCGATCACAAACTTCTGCAGGTTGCCGCCCGACAGCGAGCGCGCCGCATTGCCCGGACCGGGGGTGCGCACGTCGAAGGCCTCGATGATCCTTTCGGCAAAGGCGCGCGCGGCGGACCAGTCGAGCATGCCGCCCCGGTCCAGCCCCTCGCGCGCGGCGCCGGTCAGCATCGCGTTCTCGGTCAGCGACATGTCGGGGGCCGCGGCATGGCCCAGCCGTTCCTCCGGTGCGCTGAGGATGCCCATGGCGCGGCGGGGCGACGGCCCCAGCAATCCCACGTCTCGGCCCCGAAAGAAGACCATGCCGGGTGCGCTCAAAGTCTCGCCCGACAGGGCGGAGAGCAATTCGTCCTGCCCGTTGCCCGCGACCCCGCCGATGCCCAGCACCTCTCCGCGCCGGACCTCGACACTGATCTCGCGCAGGGGCATGCCGAAGGCGCTTGGGGATTTTGCCGACAGCCCCTTGAGTTCCAGCACCACCTCACCCGGCGTCTTGCCCGCCCGCGTGGGTGTCTTCAGCGTGCTGCCGACCATCATTTCGGCCATGTCGCGGGCCGATGTCTCGGACGGCGTGCAATGGCCCACGACCTTGCCCAGTCGCAGGATCGTGGCACTGTCACAAAGGCTGCGGATCTCCTCCAACTTGTGCGAGATATAGAGGATCGCGGTGCCCTCCGCGCTCAGCTTGCGCAGGGTCTTGAAGAGGATCTCCACTTCCTGCGGGGTCAGCACCGAGGTCGGCTCGTCCATGATCAGCAGTTTGGGTTCCTGGAGCAGGCAGCGGATGATCTCCACCCTTTGCCGCTCTCCTGCCGACAGATCACCCACGGTGCGGTCCGGTGAAAGGGGCAGCCCGTAGGTGTCGGAGACATCCCTGATCTGCTGGCTGAGGGTGCCCATCTTCGGCGGGTTCTCCATCCCGAGCGCGATGTTTTCCGCCACACTCAGCGCATCGAAGAGCGAGAAATGCTGGAACACCATGCCCACGCCTGCCGCCCGCGCGGCGCGGGGTTCGGCCGGGGCAAAGGGGGTGCCGTTCATCTGCATGTGACCGGCGTCGGGTTTCACGAGGCCATAGATCATCTTGACCAGCGTCGATTTGCCCGCCCCGTTTTCCCCCAGCAACGCGTGGACCTCGCCGGGAGCGATGCTCAGTGACACGTTGTCGTTGGCGACGACACCGGGATAGGCCTTGGTCAGCCCTTCAAGGGCGATCAGCGCGGTCATGCGGCAGTCCTTTCGCGCAGGAGGGCGGCAAGGGTGCCGCAGGCGATGGCGTCAGGGTGCTTGCCGAGAGCCTTGTCGCCAATGGGGCAGGTGATCGGCGCGGGGTCAAGGCCGGCGGCCTCCAGTCGTTTGCGGAAGCGGGCCCATTTGGTGTCCGACCCGATCAGCCCGCAGGAGGCGAAGCCGCGCTTCAGCAGCGCGGCGCAGAGGGCAAGGTCGATCTCGTGGCTGTAGGTGAAGATCAGGTGATGCGCGTCGGGTGGCGCACGTTTGGCGAGCCGCGGCATGTCAGCAGCGGGGATCGCGGTGACGTGGGGCGGAACGGGGTCGGGGAAGCGGTCCGTCTGCGTGTCGATCCAAGTGACATCGAAGGCCAGCGGCGCGCTGGCGCGCACCACCGCGCGGCCCACGTGGCCCGCGCCCCAGAGCCAGAGAGGCGTGCCGGCGATGGGCCCCGATGCAGCGAGGGGCGGTGCGGGCACGTCGACCGGCCTGCTTTCCCGCGTGAACCGCAGCGTCACGGACCCGCCGCAACACTGGCCGAGGCCGGGGCCGAGGGGGAGGGTCTGAACTGTTTCGGGCGCATCACTTGCGATCATCTGCCGTGCGAGGGCGATGGCGCGATGCTCCAGCGCGCCGCCACCGATGGTGCCCTCTATCGTCTCTGCGGTGACCTTCATCGCCGTGCCTGCATCGCGCGGGACTGACCCGCGGGTGGCGATGATCTCGACCCAGAGCGCACTCATACCCGCGTCCGCCCGACAGCAGCGAGTACCTGTTCAGCGGTCGCCGGGGCCTGCAGGTCGCCGTAGGCCGGGCCGCAGGCGGCAACCGCATCCGAGAGCGCCATGAAAGCGGAGATGCCCAGCATGAGTGGCGGCTCGCCCACGGCCTTGGAGCGGTAGACGGTCTGCGCTGGGTTCGGTTCGTCCCAGAGCGTGACGTTGAAGATGTCGGGCCGGTCCGAGCAGGCCGGGATCTTGTAGGTCGAGGGCGCGTGGGTTTTCAAGGCGCCCTTGTCGTCCCAGACCAGCTCCTCCGTCGTGAGCCAGCCTGCACCCTGCACATAGCCGCCCTCGATCTGGCCGATGTCGATGGCGGGGTTCAGCGAGGCACCCGCGTCATGCAGGATGTCTGTGCGCAGGATACGGTTCTCTCCTGTCAGCGTGTCGATGACGACCTCCGTCACCGCCGCGCCATAGGCGAAGTAGAAGAACGGGCGGCCCCTTCCGCGTATCCGGTCCCATTCGATGTCGGGTGTCTTGTAGAAGCCCGTGGCAGAGAGCGAGACGCGGTTTTCATAGGCGGAGGCTGCGGCCTTGGCGAAAGCGATCTCTTCATCACCGACAAGGACCTTGCCGTCCGCGAAGGTGATCCGGTCGGGCTGCGTTTGATACCGCTCCGCCAGATGTGCCGCGATACGGGTCCGGATCTCGTCGCAGGCGTTTTGCACCGCCATGCCGTTGAGGTCCGACCCGGAGGAGGCGGCGGTCGCGGAGGTATTGGGAACCTTGCCGGTGTCGGTGGCGGTGATGCGCACTGCGTCCAGCGGCACACCGAAACGGGCGGCGGCCACCTGGGCGACCTTCTGGTTCAGGCCCTGACCCATTTCCGTCCCGCCGTGGTTCAGGTGGATGGAGCCGTCCTGATAGACATGCACCAACGCGCCCGCCTGATTGAGATGCGTGAGGGTGAAGGAGATGCCGAATTTCACCGGCGTCAGGGCGATACCGCGTTTCAGGATCGGCTGGGCGGCGTTCCAAGCGGCGACCGACTCCCGCCGCGCCGCATAGTCGGCGTTCTGGGCGAGGCGGTCGGTCAGGGCGTTGACGATGCAGTCTGTGACAGGCTGGTGGTAGGGGGTGGTCTGGGCGTCCGTCTCGTAACGTGGCACGACGTCGTGCCCGCTCTGGCTCGCGGCGGGCGGTGAGCCGCGCGAGGCCAGATCGGCGTCGCCGTCGGGCACGGTGCGGTGGTCGATGGCCGTACCGGTGCCTGCGACGGTGGGCGGATTTCCGGCGCTGTCTGCGTAGTAATTGGCGCGGCGCACGTCCAGCGGATCGACCCCGAGGTGATGCGCGATGTGGTCCATGACCTTCTCGATTCCCAGCATGCCCTGCGGCCCCCCGAAGCCCCGAAAGGCGGTGGCGGACTGGGTATTGGTGCGCAAGCGGTGCGAGGTGATGCGCACGTCGGTGAGATGGTAGGCGTTGTCGGCGTGCAGCATTGCGCGGTCGGCTACGGGCAGGGACAGGTCCATCGACCAGCCGCAGCGGGCGTATTGCGTGAAATCGACCGCCGCGATCCGGCCCGCATGGTCGAAGCCGACGGTATAGTCGATCCGGAAATCGTGCCGCTTGCCGGTGACGATCATGTCGTCGTCCCTGTCATAGCGCATCTTGCAAGGACGTCCTGTCAGCCCGGCGGCAACGGCGCAGGCCACGGCCAGTGCATTGCCCTGGCTCTCCTTGCCGCCGAACCCGCCGCCCATGCGCCGCGTCTCGACCCGCACGGCATGCATCGGGCGGCCGAGGGCATGGGCGACCTTGTGCTGGATCTCCGTCGGGTGCTGGGTGGAGGAATGAACAACCATGTCGCCGTTGTCCTGCGGCAGGGCGAGGGCGGCCTGGCCTTCGAGGTAGAAGTGTTCCTGCCCGCCGATGTGGATTTGTCCTGAGAGGGTGTGAGCGGCGGCCTTCAGTGCGGCGTCGGAGTCGCCTTTTTCGTAGATGCGGGGGCCGTCCTCGAAGCGACTGTCGGCGGCGAGGGCGGCGTCTATCGTCAGGATCGGCGGGACTGGCTCGACCTCGACCCGCCCGAGGCGGGCCGCGCTGCGGGCGGCGCGGTGGGAGGTGGCGATGACGAGGAAGAGGGGCTGGCCGATGTAGTGGACGGCATCGGTGGCCAGCAGCGGTTCGTCGTGATTGGACGGGGAAACGTCGCAGACGTGACTGAGATCGTCTGCCGTGAGCACACGGACGACTCCGGGGGCGCTCATCACCTCTTCGAGGTTCATTGCGGTGAGGTTGCCTGCCGCGACGGTGCTGAGGGCGAAAGCGAGGTGCAGGGTGCCGCGCGGGGTGGGGATGTCGTCGACATAGCGCGCGGCCCCCGTGACATGCAGGCGGGCGGCGTCGTGGGGAAGGGATTGCGCGACGCTCATGCGCGGACCTCGTGCAGGTCGGTCAGCGCGCCACTTGTCTCGTGAAAATAGCGCAGCAGCATGTTTTGCGCGGTCTGCATTCGGTAGGCGGCAGAGGCGCGCATGTCGGAGAGGGGTTGGAAGTCCTCAGTCATTGCCGCCATCGCGCGGTGCATGGTGTCTTGCTTCCAGGGCTGGCCGACAAGCGCCGCTTCGGCAAGGGCCGCGCGTTTCGGGGTGCCAGCCATGCCGCCGTAGGCGAGGCGCGCTCCGGTGATGGTCTTGCCGTCGCCGGTAATGGAAATGCAGCCGCAGACGGCGGAGATATCCTGATCGAAGCGCTTCGACAGCTTGTAGCAGCGCAACGTGTCGCGCTGGCGGGGGATCGTGACGGCCTCGACAAATTCGCCCGGTGCGCGGTCCTGCTTGCCATAGGCGAGGTAGAAGTCCTCCAGCGGCAGGTCACGGCGCCTATCGCCGTGGCGCATGTGCAAAGTGGCGCCGAGTGCGATCAGTGCGGGCGGGCCGTCGCCGATGGGCGATCCGTTGGCGATGTTGCCGCCGATGGTGGCGGCATTGCGGACCTGCAGGGCGCCGTAGCGGCGGATCATGCGCGCGAAGTGGGGGTGGTGGCGCTCCATCACCGGCTCCAGCTCCGCCAGAGTCGTCATGGCCCCGATGCGGATCGTGTCGTCCGTCTCCGTGATGCCGCGCAGATCGGCGCATTGGTTGAGGAAGGCGACTTGCCCCAGATCGCGGAACTGCTTGGTGACCCAGAGGCCGACGTCCGTTGCGCCTGCGACCAGCGTCGCATCGGGGTGGGCGGCGTACCAGGTGGCCAGTTCGTCCGATGTGGTGGGTTGCAGATGTCCGGGGGGCTGCCTGCCCCCATCGCCTGCGGCGATTCCCCCGGGAGGTTTCTGGGCAAGATGAAGAAGGTGCGGGGGGACGGGTTTGCCTTCTGTCGCTTCGGCCGCGCGGATGATCGGGGCGTAGCCGGTGCAGCGGCAGAGGTTGCCCGCCAGTTGCACGTCGTGGTCGGTGGCACCATGCAGGTGTGCGCAGGCCATGGTCACCACGAAACCGGGCGTGCAAAAGCCGCACTGGCTGCCGTGGTGGTCTATCATCGCCGCCTGGACGGGGTGCAGGCTGCCGTCGGGGGCGGTGAGGCCTTCGACGGTGGTGACGTGCTTGCCGTCGATCTGCGGCAGGAACAGGATGCAGCCGTTCAGTGCGCGCGAGCCTGCGTCGTCCGTGATCATCACCGAGCAGGCGCCGCAATCGCCTTCGTTGCAGCCTTCCTTGGTGCCGGTCAGGCCCCGCTCCTCGCGGAGCCAGTCGAGCAGGGTCGTGGTGGGGGTGACGTCCGTCAGCGACACGGGTTCTCCGTTCAGAAGAAACGAGATGTCCATGGGATCAACCTGCCGCGGTACTTGGGTGGCCCCTGTGCGCAAGGCCCGATGCGACGTAGAGCGCTTGCGCGGGCTTAGTCCTTCGAGGCTATGTCGGGGGCCCGCGCCTTGGCAAGGAAAATGTCCGATCTCCGGGCGGTTGCGCTGGCCCTCGGCGGGGTCCTCGCCTAGTTTGCGGGCATGTCGAATGATCCCCGATTCATCCACCTGCGCACCCATTCCGAGTATTCGCTGCTGGAAGGGGCTTTGCGGCTGAAGAAATTGCCGGAGATGTGCCGCATGGCGGGCATGCCTGCGATGGCGCTGACCGACACCAACAACATGTTCGCGGCACTGGAATTTTCCGTTTCGATGGCGGCTGCAGGGGTGCAGCCGATTATCGGCTGCCAGATCGATGTGGCCTACGTCGAGTCCGGGCCGGGGGACAAGCCGGTGCCGCCCGCCGCAATCGTTCTGCTGGCACAGTCGGAGGCTGGCTATCTCAACCTGATGAAGCTGAACTCCTGCCTCTATATCGACAAGGGGGGGGCGCTGCCGCAGGTGACGCTGGAGGAGCTGGCGGCGCTGAGCGGCGGATTGATCTGTCTGACCGGCGGACCGGGCGGACCGGTGGGGCAGTTGCTGCAGTCCGGGCAGCGGGTGGCGGCGGAGGCCTTGATGTCGCGCTTGGCGCAGGTGTTTGGCGACAGGCTCTATGTCGAGTTGCAACGTCATCCCGGCGATAGCGGCCAACCGGAGAACGAGCGGCTGACCGAGCGCGGATTCGTCGAGATGGCCTATGCCATGGACCTGCCGCTGGTGGCCACCAACGATGTCTATTTCCCCGCGGCCAAGATGTACGAGGCCCATGACGCCTTGATCTGCATCGCAGAGGGCGCCTATGTCGATCAGCAGCAGCCGCGCCGCCGCCTGACCGCGCAGCATTACTTCAAGACCCAATCCGAGATGGTGACGCTCTTCGCGGACCTGCCGGAAGCGGTGGCCAACACAGTGGAGATCGCGAAACGCTGCGCCTTCATGGCCTACCGCCGCGACCCCATTCTGCCGAAATTCGCCGACGACGAGATCGAGGAATTGAAGCGGCAGGCCCAGGCGGGGCTCAAGGACCGTCTGGCGGTCATTCCGCACGCGGCCTCCGTTGAGGACTACGAGAAGCGGCTGGATTTCGAGCTTGGCATCATCGAGGGCATGGGGTTTCCGGGCTACTTCCTGATCGTGGCCGATTTCATCAAATGGGCCAAGGATCAGGACATTCCGGTGGGGCCGGGGCGCGGGTCGGGGGCCGGGTCGCTGGTGGCCTATGCGCTTACCATCACCGACCTCGACCCGCTGCGCTACAACCTGCTGTTCGAACGCTTCCTGAACCCCGAACGCGTGTCGATGCCCGACTTCGACATCGACTTCTGCATGGATCGCCGGGAAGAGGTGATCCAGTACGTCCAGCAGAAGTACGGGCGCGACAAGGTGGGGCAGATCATCACCTTCGGTGCGCTGCTGTCCAAGGCCGCTGTGCGCGATATCGGGCGCGTGTTGCAGATGCCTTACGGGCAGGTGGACCGCCTGTCCAAGATGATCCCCGTTGAGGGGGTGAAGCCCGTTTCCATCGAGAAGGCGCTGGCGGACGAGCCGCGCCTGCGGGAAGAGGCGAAGAACGAGGAAGTCGTGGCGCGCCTTTTGGAGTATGGCCAGCAGGTCGAGGGGTTGTTGCGCAACGCCTCCACCCATGCCGCAGGGGTGGTGATCGGCGACCGGCCACTGGACGAGCTGGTGCCGCTCTATCAGGACCCGCGCTCGGACATGCCCGCGACCCAGTTCAACATGAAATGGGTGGAGCAGGCGGGGCTGGTAAAGTTCGACTTTCTGGGCCTGAAGACGCTGACGGTGATCCAGAACGCCGTGGACCAGATCAAGCATGGCAGGCGGCACTTGCACATTGCTGCAGACGGGACCGAGTTGTTCACGCCCCCCGAGGGGCTGATTGACGATATTGCGACAATCCCGCTGGATGACGAGGCCTCCTACAAGCTCTATGCTTCGGCCAAGACGGTCGCCGTCTTCCAAGTGGAATCCAGCGGCATGATGGACGCGCTCAAGCGGATGAAACCGACCTGCATCGAGGACATCGTGGCGCTGGTGGCGCTCTATCGTCCCGGACCGATGGAAAACATTCCAACCTATTGCGAGGTGAAGAACGGGCTGAAAGAGCTTGAAAGCATTCATCCTTCCATCGATTACATCCTGGCAGAAACCCAAGGCATCATCGTCTATCAGGAACAGGTGATGCAGATTGCGCAGGTCATGGCGGGGTATTCGCTCGGCGGCGCCGACCTGCTACGCCGTGCCATGGGCAAGAAGATCGCCGAGGAGATGGCCAAGGAACGCCCGAAGTTCGAAAAGGGCGCGATGGAGAACGGGGTCGACAAGAAGAAGGCGACCGAAGTTTTTGACTTGCTTGAGAAATTCGCCAACTACGGTTTCAACAAGTCCCATGCGGCGGCCTACGCGGTCGTCAGCTACCAGACGGCATGGCTCAAGGCGAACCATCCGGTGGAGTTCATGGCCGGTGTGATGAACTGCGACATCCACCTCACCGACAAGCTTGGCGTCTACTTCGAGGAGGTCCGCAAGCGGATGGAACTGCCCTGGGTTCCGCCCTGCGTGAACCGGTCGGATGCGACGTTCAAGGTGGTGGACGGGGCGCTCGTCTATGCACTTGGGGCTTTGAAGAATGTCGGAGTGGAGGCGATGAAGCTGATCGTGGACGGGCGCGGCGGCAAGCCTTTCGCCACGCTCTTTGACCTGGCGCGGCGGGTCGATCTGAAACGCGTGGGCAAGCGCCCGCTGGAGATGTTGGCGCGCTCGGGCGCTTTCGACCAACTCGACAGCAACCGGCGGCGCGTGTTTCAGGCGCTGGACGCGCTGGTGAACTACTCTGCCGCGATCCACGAGCAGAAGGCCTCCAGCCAGGTGTCGCTTTTTGGAGAGGCGGGCGACGATCTGCCGGAGCCGCGCATGATGCCCTGCGACGACTGGCAGCCCGCCGAACGTTTGACGGAGGAGTTCAAGGCGGTCGGTTTCTACCTTTCGGGCCATCCGCTGGACGACTACATGGGGCCGCTGAAACGCAAGTGGGGCAACGACCGGGGCGTGCCCTTCCTGACGCTGGACGAATTGACGGAAAAGGTGTCGGAGCGCGGCGCGATGAACGCGCGCCTTGCGGGCGTCGTGGCGGGACGGCAGGAACGCAAGTCGGCGCGCGGCAATCGCTTCGCCTTCGCCCAGGTGTCGGACCCGACCGGGGCCTATGAGGTCACGCTCTTCTCCGACACGCTGGAACTGGCGCGGGAGCATCTGGACGTCGGCTCCAAAGTCGTCGTGACGGTCGAGGCGACGATGGAGGCGGACCAGTTGAAACTTCTGGGCCGAGCCGTCACCCCTATCGACGCGGCGGTGGAGGGGGCGGGCAGCATGGGCCTGCGCGTTTTCATCGATGGCGCGGCGGCGATTGCCGCCGTGGCGGAGGTGCTTGCAGGCGCGCGCACTGCGGCGCGGTCGGCAGGGCGCGGGCCGGTGCAGCTTTGTCTGATGGACCCGGCACTACCCGGCGAGGTAGAGGTGGACCTCGGTATGGAATTCCCTGTCACGCCGCAGATCAAGGGCGCGATCCGCTCGCTCGGCGGTGTCCTGGAGGTTGAAGAGATCTGATCGCGCCGGCCATCGGAAATTTTCAAAATTTCCGACCGTTTTCTTTCAAAGAAAACGATCCCTGCTGATGCAGTCAATAGTGCGGCGGCCGCTCGTTTCCCAGCACGACAGAACCGCCGCCCGACGCCTCGCGTTCACCCTCGCGCTGCATCAGCATGTGCACGCGGCGGTTCAGGGTCACGATCTCGCCCTCCTGCCGCGCGACGATCTCGGACAGATCGTCCAGCGCGCGGGTCAGGTAGGCAATCTGTTCTTCCAGCTTTTCCATGGTTCGTGCCAGTATCACGCTCGAAGCGACTGAGGTAGGGGGAGACGCTCTATCTGTTGAAATCAATACGGATGCGATCGCCATCGCTCGGCCCAAGGTCATGACCCTCGCGCGGGTGCTTGCGCGCTGTGCTTGCCGCAAGGGCCGCGGCGGTGATTTCGAGGCGATCTGCGCGGCACCGCCGCCTTGCCCTCTGCCGGAGGCTCCGCTAGATGCGGGGCGAACCGCAGACCACAGGACCCGACCACATGGCCAGACTTCCGCACCTGCCTCGGATCAGGATGAACGCCGATGCCCACGCGGTCTGAAACGCTGGCCAGGGCGGCGGAGTTGCGCGCGCTTTTCGAGGCACAGGGCGCGATCGTGGTCGAACCGCCGGTGCTGCAATCCGCCGAGACTCTGCTCGATCTCTACGGCGAGGACATCCGCGCGCGGGCCTACGTGACTTCGGATGCCCTGCGCGGCGAACAGATGCTGCGGCCCGACTTCACCGTGCCTGTCGTGCAGATGCATATGGCGAATGGCGCCGAGCCCGCCCGCTATACCTACGCGGGCGAGGTCTTTCGGCGGCAGGAACTGGACCCGGCGCGGGCCAACGAATACGTGCAGGTCGGTTATGAGGTCTTTGACCGGCACGACCCGGCGGCATCGGACGCAGAGGTCTTCGCGCTGATCGCCACCGCACTGGAGGGGCTGCCGGTGCGGGCGGTCACGGGCGATATCGGGGTGCTGATGGCCGCCGTTGAAGGCTTGCAGACGACTGAACGCCGCAAGCATGCGCTGATGCGCCACATCTGGCGGCCCCGACGGTTCCGCATGCTGCTGGAACGTTTCGCGGGGCGTCTGCAGGTGCCGCCCACACGTGCAGCACTTCTGGCAGGCGACGCCCTCTGCACCGCGCCGCTGGTCGGACTGCGGTCGCAGGTGGAGATCGCCGCGCGGGTGCAGGCGCTGCACGAGGACGCTGCGGCCGCGCCGCTCGATGCGCAACAGGTCGACCTGATCGAGGCGCTGCTGGACGTGCGCGAGACCATCCCGCACGCGCTGAGCCGCCTGCGCGACCTCGCGGTGGATCTGCCCGACATCGCAGGCGCCGTGGAGCGAGTTGCCGCCCGCGACGCAGCCCTCAGGGCACGCGGCTTCGACACCTCCGAGTTGATGTTCGAAGCGAGCTTCGGGCGGACCACAATGGAGTACTACGACGGTTTCGTGTTCGGCTTCCGGGCCGAAGCGCGGCCCGATCTGCCGACCATCGCCAGCGGTGGGCGCTACGACGCGCTGACGCGGCGGTTGGGACAGAGGCGCGAGATTCCGGC
>JBBSJO010000078.1:0-17554 GCA_038257185.1 Rhodobacterales bacterium
GGAAAAAGGTGATCAGAGCCAGCATGGGCCGGGTCTTCGCCCGTTCCACGATAAACCCGGCGAGGGCGTCGAGCACCCCCGTGCGCACCAGCGCGCCGGACACCACGAACATCGCGGCGATGGTGACAGGGGCGGAGTTGGAGAAGACGGCCATCACGTCGTCGGTGCTCACCAGCCCCAGAAGCATGAAGACCGCGGCCCCGCCGATCGCCGTGGCATCGGGCGGATATTTTTCCAGCACGAAAAGGATGAAGACGCAGGCCAGCAAGGCCAAAGCGATCAGGTCCTGCGACCCGGTAATCCATTCCTGCATTTCTGCCCGCCCCAGCCTGTGTCATTGCACCTTCGCACCAACACGGGCCGGTTCGGTCGGGTTCCGTGCGCGAGGGGTCGCTCACGAAATATTCTGCAGCGCAGCAGGGTCAGGCAGCTTTGTCCATCAGCGCGTCTGCTGCCGCATTCGCGCGGGCCACTGTGCCTTTGGGGTCCTTGGCCAGCGCGTCGGCAGCGATCACGGTCACGTCCGTCATGCCCATGAATCCCAGAACAGCGCGGAGATAGGTCGTGGCGAAGTCCATCTCGGACCCCACTGAGGTGCCGCCTGATGCCATGGCCACGATGACTTTCTTGCCTTTGACCAGGCCGACCGGGCCTGTGTCTGTGTAGCGGAAAGTCTCGCCCACGCGGGCGATGAGGTCGATCCAGGCCTTCAGAGAGGCAGGAACGGAGAAGTTGTAGACCGGTGTGCCGATGACGATGGTGTCTGCTGCGCGGATTTCCTCGATCAGCTCGTCGGACTGGTTCAATACTTCCTGCTGCGCCGCGCTGCGGTCCGTCTGCGGGGTCACGCGGGCCTGCGCCCAGGTGTGCGTGATCTGCGGCAGGGGCGTGGAGGCCAGGTCGCGGACGGTGACGTCGGCATCGCCCAGCGTGGCGATGATCCGGTCGGTCAGTGCGCGGGTGATCGAATTTTCGGTGTTGGCGGAGGAGTCGATGCGAAGAACGGACATGGGGGGTCTCCTGATATGTTTTTGTTGTTCTCTGCCTAACTTGTGACTTGTACTCACAAACGCAACGCTAACAATAGCGCATGGAATGTTCACTGACGCACAGAGGGTCCGATGGATAACTGGGACGAAATCCGAACTGCTTATCAGGTGGCGCGCCTTGGCACGGTGAGCGGGGCGGCGGAGGTCTTGGGGGTGCACCACGCCACTGTGATCCGCCACATCGACTCGCTGGAGGCGCGGCTGGGCGTGAAACTCTTCCAGCGCCATGCCCGGGGATACACGGCGACGGAAGCTGGGGAGGATCTGTTGCGGGTGGCCAAGGCCACTGACGACCAGTTTTCCCAGCTTTCCGGGCGCATAAGGGGGCGCGGAGCGGATGTTTCGGGCGATCTGGTGGTGACTTCACTGGAATCGCTGGCCGCCGTTGTGGCACCCATTCTGGCCGCGTTCCAGAAAGAGCATAGCGGCGTCACCGTGCGTTATCTGACCGGAGACCGGCTGTTCCGGCTTGAATACGGCGAGGCGCATGTGGCGATCCGCGCGGGCAGTGCTCCTGATCAACCTGACAATGTGGTGCAGCCCCTGCTCGACCAGCAGGTCGCGGCCTATGCCAGTCCCGACTATGTCGCCAGACATGGGCGGCCCGCGGAGGATGATGACTACACCAAGCACCGCTTTATCGGGCCGGACGATGTCGAAAGCCGGGCGCCTTTCTATGTCTGGATGCGCGCCCATGTGCCGGAACGCTCGGTGACATTCCGGACGTCGGACACGCGCGCGGCAGAGGCGGCGGTCCGGGCGGGGGCAGGCATCGGCTTTCTCCCTGTGTCTTCCGCAAGGGACGATCCCGGATTGGTGCAGGTCCACGCGCCCCGTGCTGAGTGGGCCGGGCCGCTGTGGCTGGTCACGCACGTCGATCTGCATCGCACGACCAAGGTGCAGGCGCTCCTGCGCTTTCTCAAGGATCAGGTGCGGGAACTCGGTCTGTGAGCCCCGGCGCGCAAGGCCATCTGGCGATGCTTGCGTTTTCCGCGCTGATTGCCGGTTCGTTTTCGCTGGGCTCCATGGTGGCCAATGACATCGACCCCGCGGCCTTCAACGCTCTGCGGTTCTGCATCGGCGCCGCCATCGTCGGGCTGCTGGCCTGGCAGCGCGGCGGCATCACCCGGGCCAGTGCCGCCGGGCCATGGCGCTACCTTGTGCTGGGCGGGTTCTTCGCCTTCTATTTCGTGCTCATGTTCGAGGGGCTCAAGACGGCGCCCCCCGTCAGCGCTGCGGCGGTATTTACGCTGGTTCCGATCATGGTGGCGGGGTTCGCCTGGCTGTTGTTGCGGCAGGTCCTGACAGCCCGCATGGCGATGGCGCTGGGTATCGGGGGTGCCGGTGCACTCTGGGTGATCTTCCGGGGAGAGATTTCGGCGCTCGTGGCCTTCGACGTGGGTCGGGGGGAGGCGATCTATTTCGTCGGCTGCATCAGCCACGCGATCTATACCCCTCTGGTGCGCCGCCTGAACCGGGGAGAATCCGCCGTCACCTTCACCTTCGGCACGCTGCTGGCGGGTGCCGCGCTGCTGTTGGTCTACGCCTGGCCTGCCCTGCGGGCGATCGACTGGGCCGCGCTGCCGCCGATGGTCTGGGTCGCGCTGCTGTACGTCGCGGTGTTTGCTACCGCGATAACGATCATCCTGCTCCAGTTCGCCACCCTCCGCCTGCCCTCGGCAAAGGTCATGGCCTATACCTACCTCACCCCCAGTTGGGTGATTGTATGGGAAATCGGCTTGGGTAATGGGGCGCCGGGGCCGCTGGTGCTGGGGGGCGTGGCGTTGACCATTCTCGCACTCTCGCTGCTGCTGCGCGACGACGAAAAGAGCGACGCCCGACAAAGTTTGGAACCTGCAGGGGCCGGTCGGCGTTAAATACCAACGTCTAGCATAGCAAGGAACTAAAACATGCGTGGCATCATCTATCTGGTCGGTCTCGTTGTGGTCGTCCTGATCCTTCTCAGGTTCGTCTTCGGCGCAATCTGACCTCTTAGGGCCTTGCCCGTTCTTCCAAATACCTGAAAGGAATTATCTCATGCGTGGCATCATCTATATCGTCGGTCTCGTCGTTATCGTTCTCGCAATCGTTTCGTTCGTCTTCTGACCCGACGAACAACCCTCTGTTCATATTCACGAGTTTACGGCGCGTCTCTTAATTGAGACGCGCTTTTTTGTGTGGTGCGGCGTTTGTCAATCCTGAGGGGTGTGGAGTAATTCCGCTGCCAGAAACCGCTCGAAAGCATCGAGATTAACCGGCTCGAACTGCCCGAACCCCTGCATCCAGACCGAGGCGTCGCGCATGGCATCGGGCTCCAGCTTGCACCATTTCACCCGCCCGCGCTTTTCCTGGCTGATCAGTCCGGCGGCGGTGAGGACGCCAAGATGCTTCGATATTGCAGCGAGCGACATGGAGAACGGTGCGGCGACGTCGGTTACGGCCATGTCGTCCTCCAGCAGCATTGCCAGAATTGCGCGCCGAGTGGGGTCGGCGAGGGCGGCAAATACCTGATCGAGGTCACGCGTCATGGTCACAGGCATAGCCGCGCCACGCTCAAAGGGGAAGCGGGTCGCCCCTCTCAGGACCGGGGGTGATGGGTGTGCTGCGAAGGGAAGCGATACCGCAGCCGTTCCTTGTCGGCCTCGTTCAGTCCGATATCCCGCATGGCGTGGTCGTCGAGGGTGCGCACATGGGGATAGTGTCGGCGCTTCCGGAGGCTGCGTAGTTTGGCGATCACAGCGCGGATGATCGAACTTTTTGCACAGGTCATGGGGGAGCTGTGAAAAGCTGCATGGTGGGTGATGTGCATGGCGGTACTTTCCATTTATAATGTTCCCATACCTTCGTGCCGCTTGTCGCCAAGAACCACAAAGACAATTGGTTGACAGATATCGTGCAAAAAATGCACATATCGGACATGTTCCGCCAGTTGCCTCCCCTCAACGCCCTGCGCGCCTTTGAAGCGGCCGGTCGCCACGAAAGCTTCTCCCGCGCGGCGGAAGAACTCGGTGTGAGCCATTCTTCGATCAGTCGGCACGTGCGGGGGCTGGAGGACCGGCTGGGCGTCCAGTTCTTCCGCGACCTGCCGCGCGGGCTGGTGCTGTCACCACAGGGTGCGGCCTATCTGGCGGAAGTGTCTCCGGCGCTCGACCGGATCGCGGCGGCGACCGAGGGGCTGGCGGAGGCGCCCTCCGGTGCGATCACGGTCAACAGTGAACCGCTCTTTGCATCACGCTGGCTGATCCCCCGGTTGCCGACGTTCAGTACCTTGCATCCGGGGGTGGAGGTGCGTCTGGAGGCGACCACCCGGCTTGCCGACGTGGCACGCTACGAAGCGGATATCGCCATCCGCTTTGTCGATCCGGAACGCAGCTACGCCGAGTCCCAGTTGCTCAGCGACGCACCGCTCTATCCATTCGTGGCCCCCGCGCTGCTGGGCGATGGCTCCTGCGATCCGCGTGACCTGCTCAAAATGCCGCTGCTGCGGGATCGCACATCGGCAACATGGGAGCGCTGGTTCGCTATGGCAGGCGGCGTGGCGGCGTCCGAGGTGCCGCAATCCACCTGGCGGCGCAGCACCTTGCTGGAGATGGAGGCCGCAATCAACGGGCAAGGGGTTCTTCTGGTATCGGCCGAGGTGGTGGCCCACGAGGTAGCGTCAGGGCGGCTGGTGCAGGTGTCGGATATCGGATTTCGGGACGGCGGCTATTACCTTGTCCGCTCGGAGACGGCGCTGCGCCGCAAGGCTGTGCGCGTGTTTCACGACTGGCTGCTGGTGGAATGCGCGGTCTGGCGCAGCGCGGATTGAGGCAAGATCAACCGTTTGGTTGAATATGCGTTGGGGGGCGATTAGCGGCCGGTCGCCTCTCTCGCGCGCTTCTTGGCGGCATAAATCATTAAATAAATCAGTTATTTGGCGGAGATTCCAAGTCAGTTGACTCTGCACGGTCCTGCCAGTAGCACCATCGGTAGAAATCCATAAGGGGAATGCGGCGTGACCGACCCGGACCAACAGCAGCAACTCTCGCAGCTAGAGGCCAGGATCGCAGCGGCCAAGAAGCGCACCGCGCCGAAATCCCGGGTGGAAGAACACCACTCGCAGGCACAACTGGCCTGGCGCATGGTGATTGAACTGGTGGCCGGTCTCGGGATCGGTTTCGGCATCGGATACGGGTTGGACCTGCTGTTTGGCACCCTGCCCATTTTCATGGTGCTTTTCGTGATGCTGGGACTTGCAGCGGGGATCAAGACGATGCTCCGCTCCGCCAAGGAAATCCAGTCGCGGAAGATGATCGAAGAGGCCGAAGAGGCCCAGAAGAACGAGGGAGCCTGAGATGGCGACGGAAACGACAGAAGCAGCGGCAGCAGGCGCACACGATGCAGCAGCCGGGCACGACGGCGGTCTGGTCTTTCACCCGATGGACCAGTTCATCGTGGAGCCGTTCTTTGGCGACGGGCCGGTGGCCTGGCACACGATCACCAATGCCACGGTCTGGATGGCGCTGGCGGTGCTGGCCACCTTCGCGCTTCTGGTCCTGGGCACCTCGCGCCGGTCGGTCGTCCCCTCGCGCATGCAGTCGGTTGCCGAGCTTGCCTACGGTTTCGTCTACAAGATGGTCGAGGACATCTGCGGCAAGGAGGGGGTCAAGTACTTCCCCTATATCATGACGCTGTTCATGTTCATCGTCTGCGCGAACTTCCTTGGGTTGCTCCCCACGGCCTTCACGCCGACCTCGCATTTCGCCGTAACGGTGGTGCTCGCCCTGGCGGTGTTCCTGACGGTCACGATCCTGGGCTTCGTCAAGAACGGCGCGGCTTTCCTGGGGCTTTTCTGGGTGTCCTCCGCGCCGCTGGCGCTGCGCCCCGTGCTCGCGCTCATCGAGTTGATCAGCTATTTCGTGCGCCCGGTCAGCCATTCCATTCGTCTGGCAGGCAACGTCATGGCCGGCCACGCGGTGATCAAGGTCTTCGCGGGTTTCGCGGCCATCGCCCTCATCTCACCGGTGTCCGTGCTCGCGATCACCGCGATGTATGGTCTGGAGGTCCTCGTGTCTTTCATCCAGGCCTATGTCTTCACCATCCTGACATGCGTGTATCTGAAAGACGCACTGCATCCGGGCCACTAATTCGGGCGCTTGACCCCGTCCCAATACGCAACTTCCAACACTTAAACACACAGGAGAATTCTCATGGAAGGTCAACTCGCACACATCGGCGCAGGTCTTGCAGCAATCGGTTCCGGGGCCGCGGCCATCGGTGTCGGCAACGTCGCCGGCAACTTCCTCGCCGGCGCCCTGCGCAACCCCTCTGCCGCTGCCGGCCAGACCGCGACGCTGTTCATCGGTATCGCCTTCGCGGAAGCCTTGGGCATCTTCGCGTTCCTCGTAGCCCTGCTGCTGATGTTCGCTGTCTGAGGGACCCCCTTCGAGCTTGCGTTTCGGGCGGGGTGCCATCGCGCGCCGCCCGGCATGATCCGTACTGACAGGAGATCGTCGTGGCGACAGAACCGTATCAATTAGAAGCCGCCGGCAAGTGCGTCAACGAGATCGGCAGCGCCATCGGCATGCCGCAGCTCTGTGGCGAATGGTTCGGCAACCAGATCTTCTGGCTGGTGCTGGCGCTGCTGGCGATCTACTTCATCCTGTCGCGCGTGGCACTGCCCCGCATCGGTGCGGTGCTGGCGGAACGTCAGGGCACGATCACCAATGACATCGCTGCTGCCGAAGACCTCAAGATGCGCGCGACGGAGGCCGAAGCGGCCTATGACAAGGCGCTCATCGATGCCCGCGCGGAAGCGCAGCGTATCGTGGCGGCGGCAAAGGCCGACATCCAGTCTGACCTTGATGACGCGATTGCCAAGGCCGATGCCGAAATCACGGCGAAATCGGTCGAGTCGGAGAAAGCCATCGGCGAGATCCGTGCCTCGGCACTGGAGAACGTCAAGGAGGTCGCCCGCGACACCGCCAAGGAGATCGTGGCGGCCATGGGCGGCAAGGCCGATGCGAAGACCGTGACCGCCGCAGTCAATGCCCGGATGAAAGGATAAGACATGCGCCTGACCCTCTCGACCCTCATGGCGGCTGTCCTCGCCTCGCCGGCACTGGCGGCAACGGGGCCGTTCTTCTCGCTCGGCAACACCGACTTCGTGGTGCTGCTGGCCTTCATCCTGTTCATTGCGGTGCTGTTCTATTTCAAGGTGCCGTCCCTGCTGGGCGGTATGCTGGATAAACGGGCGGAGGGCATCCGGACGGAACTGGAAGAAGCCCGCGCGCTTCGGGAGGAGGCTCAGTCGCTGCTGGCGAGCTACGAGCGGAAGCACAAGGAAGTGCAGGAGCAGGCCGACCGGATCGTGTCAGGCGCGCGCGCGGAGGCAGAGGCTGCCGCGAAACAGGCCCGGGCGGATCTGGCCAAGTCGCTGGAGCGTCGGATCGCTGCGGCGGAAGAACAGATCGGCTCGGCCCAGACTGCGGCGATCAAGGAAGTGCGCGATCGCGCCGTGACCATCGCCATTGCGGCTGCACGCGATGTGATCGCACAGCAGATGTCTGCCGCGGACGGCAACAAGCTGATTGACGACGCCATCGCGCAGGTGGATGCCAAGCTTCATTGAGCCGCGCCTTCGATGCATGATCTGAAAGCCCCGGCATCCACCGGGGGTTTTTTCCGCGCGGAGGGTAGGGTGCAGCGCGCCTGCACCTTGCGGCGGCTTCGTAAGGTGGGCGCGTCGCGCACCTCGGCTTCAGCGTTCAGTTTCGTGCTGCAAGCGCTGGCGGGCGATGCTCTCGTGGCGCATGGCCTTTTGCTGGTCCAGCAAGGCTGCCTCGACATAGTCCAGATGCGTCTCCACCGCCGCCCGGGCGGCGGTCGCATCCCGGGCCTGCAGGGCATCGTTGATAGCGCGGTGCTGGTCCAGCAGGGCGGCCCGCGTCGTGCGCTGCTTGAACATGACCTGACGGTTATAGAACACGCCCTCGCGCAGAAGATCGTACATCGAACGCATCATGTGCAGCATCACCACGTTGTGGCTCGCCTCGATGATTGCCATGTGGAATTGCGCGTCGAGCCGCGCTTCTTCAGCGCCGTCCCGGCTGGCATGTGCCGTTTCCATCCGGGTGAAGACAGCCCTGACCACAGCCAGATCTGTGTCCGACCCAAGTCGCGCCGCGCGGGTTGCGGCGAGACCCTCCATGTCGCGTCTGAAAGAGAGGTAGTCCAGCACCGCCTCGTCGTGGCGCGCGAAGAGACCGGTCAGAGCGGGAGAGAACGCACCGCCCAGCACCTCGGCGACGAATACGCCCGCGCCGGCCCGCGCCGTGAGCAGCCCCGCCTCCTGCAGCAGAGCGATCGCCTCGCGGAGGGATGGGCGCGAGACGGTGAGGCGCTCGGCCAATTCGCGTTCGGGCGGCAGGCGTTCCCCGGGCCGCAGGATGCCGCGCAGGATCAGCAGTTCGATCTGGCGGACAACGGCCTGTGACAGCTTCTCGGGAGTGACGGGGTGGAAAGGCATCGGTGTTCCTCTGGATTGGTCAGATCATATGACCACGAGGGACGCCCCGCAACTGTTGCGCCGGGGGGCTCTGCCCCCATCGCGGCGGGCCGCGATTCCCCCGGAGGTTTATCTGGCAAGATGAAGCAGGGGTGTTGATCATCATTTGTTAACGATTCATACGGGATGCTCGCGGGATGCGACGTTTCGCGCCTCATTTAATCTGCCTCGCGCTGTTGGCAGGCTGCAATACCCCGGGGCCGCATTTTCGCGGACTGCCCGCAACGCGGGTGACGGTGGAGGGGTTGGTCTTCGATGTGCGGGTGCGCGGGCGGTTGGCGGAGGCGATGCGGGTCAACATTCAATATGCGCCCCGCTTCGGCCCGATCCGGGAGCGGGCGGGTCGCGCCATGGCGCAGGTCAGCGGCTGCGAGGTGACGGAGGTGCGCGGAGATCAGGCGCTGGCGACGGGCATTCTCGATTGCGGGGGCGGCGCGCCCGACCTTCAGAAATGTATGGCTGATCCCCGAGCCCGCGCCCCAGGCTTCGGGCCGGTTGGTATCGAATTGCAGTGTTTTCCTCTCTGAATCGGCGATATGTTGTGGATAACCGCTTGATCGCCCCCTTCCCTTGTGTGTTCCGGTTGACTTGTGGGGCCCTGACCCGGCATTTTCCCTGAACGCGTGGAATCATCAAAGCAAGGCGGCCGGTGCGCTTTTCCAAACTCAGACTGACGGGCTTCAAGAGCTTCGTGGACCCCACCGATCTGGTCATTGCCGATGGCCTTACCGGTGTCGTGGGCCCCAACGGCTGTGGCAAGTCCAACCTGCTGGAGGCGCTGCGCTGGGTCATGGGCGAAAACCGCCCCACCGCCATGCGCGGCGGCGGGATGGAGGATGTGATCTTTGCCGGGGCCGCCACCCGGCCTGCGCGTAACTTTGCCGAAGTGGCGCTGCATATCGACAACTCCGAACGCCTCGCGCCCGCCGGGTTCAACGACACCGACAGCCTAGAGATCGTGCGTCGCATCACACGGGATGTCGGCAGTGCGTACAAGGCCGCAGGCAAGGACGTTCGGGCGCGCGATGTGCAGATGCTGTTCGCCGATGCCTCCACCGGGGCGCATTCGCCGGCTTTGGTGCGTCAAGGGCAGATTGCGGAGCTGATCAACGCCAAGCCGCAGAACCGGCGCCGCGTTCTGGAGGAGGCTGCGGGTATTTCGGGCCTTTACCAGCGGCGTCACGAGGCAGAGCTGAAGCTGAACGGCGCGGAGGCGAACCTGACGCGTGTCGATGATGTGGTGGAACAGCTGGCCGCGCAACTGGCGCAGCTGGCGCGGCAGGCCCGGCAGGCGGCGCGCTATCGCCAGATCGGCGAGGAATTGCGACGCAGCGAGGGGATGCTGCTCTATCGGCGCTGGCGCGAGGCGGACGATGCGCGGGCGCGGGCGGACGAGGAATTGAAGGAGCGGGTGACTGCCGCCGCGCGGGCAGAGGGCATCGTGCAGCAGACATTGAAGGCGCGGGCGGCTGCGGAGGAAGGGCTGCCCCCTCTGCGTGAGGAGGCGGCCATCGCGGCGGCAGTGGTGCAGCGCCTTGCTGTGCAGCGCGACACGCTGACCGATCAGGAGGCGCGTGCGCAGGCGCTGATCGAAACCTTGCAGGGGCGCATCACGCAACTGGCGCGCGACATCGAACGCGAGGGCGGGTTGAACCGTGACGCAGGCGAGACGATCGAGCGGCTGGAGTGGGAGGCGCGGGAGCTTGCCAAGGCCGGGGAGGGCCATGGCGATTATCTTGAAGCTGCCGCAGTGGCGGCACGCGAGGCTGCTTCGGTCTTGCAAGAGCGTGAAGGCGATCTTGGTCAATTGACCGAGGACATGGCCCGGCTTGCCGCGCGCCATGGGTCCGCGGAGCGATTGCTGACCGACAGCCGCAAGACGCAAGGCAAGGCGGAGGAGGAGGCCGCGAAAGCGCAGAGGGCTGTGGCCGAGAGCCGGGCGGCCCTGGTGAAGGCCGGGACGGATTTCGACGCGGCGCAAGCTGCGGAGAAAGATGCGGTCGCGGCTGCGCATGCGGCGGAAACGGCCCTGATCGCGGCGGAGGAAGCGCGGGCCGAGACGCAGTCGCGGGAGGCAGAGGCGCGGGCCGAACGGTCGGAGGCCGAAGGCGAGATGAACGCCCTGCGCGCCGAGGCCGGGGCACTTGCCAAGCTGGTGGAGCGGGATACGGCGGAGGGCGGCCAGATACTGGACCGTCTGCAGGTGGAGCATGGGTTCGAGAAGGCGCTTGGCGCGGCGCTGGCCGACGACCTGCGCAGCCCGCAGGTAGAGGCTGACGGACCCTCCGGCTGGGCGGTGCTTCCTGCCTACGCCGCGCCGCAAGCGCTGCCTGCCGGGGTCACGCCCCTGACGGCACATGTGTCGGTGCCCGATGTGCTGATACGCCGGATGGGGCAGATCGGGCTGGTGGACCCTGACGATGGTCCGCGCCTTCAGGCGGCCCTGTTGCCGGGTCAGCGGTTGGTATCGCCGGAGGGCGATCTTTGGCGCTGGGACGGGTTCCGCGCCTGGGCCGAGGATGCACCCTCGGCGGCGGCCCTGCGTTTGCAGCAGCTGAACCGTCTCGAAGTGCTCAAGCAGGCGCTGGAGCAGGCGAGCCAGCGGGCCGAGGGCGCGCGGGGGGCGCATGAGGCACTGACGCGGCAGTTGAGCGAGCAGGCCGAAGTCGACAAGCGCGCCCGTGACGCGCGGCGCGAGGCCGATCACATGGTGGCGGGGGCGGGACGCGCGCTGAGCCGGGTGGAGGCCGATCGCAACCTGGCAGAGGGGCGGTTGGAGAGCCTTGGCCTGGCCGTGAAGCGTCACGAGGAAGAGGCGATGGCCGCGCGGGGTCGGGTGCTGGAAGCGGAGCGGGCGCTGGCCGATCTGGGGGATCTGAGTGAGGCGCGGGCCGGTTTGGAGGACATCCGCATGACGGTGGAGGCGGCTCGGATCACGATGATGAGCCGTCGTTCCGCCCATGACGAGCTGCGCCGGGAAGGCGAGGCACGCTTGAAGCGTGCGCAGGAGGTGACCAAGGAACTGAGCGGCTGGCGGCACCGGCTGGAGACGGCGGAGAAGCGGACGGCGGAGCTGAGTGAGCGCAAGGCGACCTCCGAGGCGGAACAGGCTGCGGCCAGTGCCGCGCCGGGCGAGATCGCGGCGCAGCGCGAGACGTTGAGTGTGCAGATCAACGCGGCAGAGGCGCGGCGGGCTCAGGCGGACGATGCGCTTTCGCACGGCGAGTCGGCGTTGCGCGAGGCGACCGTCGCGGAGCGTGATGCGGCGCAGCTCGCGTCGGAGGCGCGCGAGGCGCGGGCGCGGTCCGAGGCGCGGGCGGAGGCGGCGCGGGAGATGGTGAGTGCGGCCGCAGAGCGTATTGCGGAGGACAGCCAGGTCACGCCGAACCAGTTGCTGACCTCGCTCGACGTGAATCCCGACCAGATGCCCGACGCCCATGCGCTGGAGGGCGACGTGAACCGCCTGAAGCGACAGCGCGATGCGCTGGGGGCGGTCAACCTGCGGGCCGAGGAGGACGCGAAGGAGGTGCAGGAGGAGCACGACAGCCTCGTGACCGAGAAGGCCGATCTGGAAGAGGCGATCAAGACGCTCAGGGCCGGGATCGCGAGCCTCAACCGGGAGGGTCGCGAGCGGTTGCTGACGGCTTTCGAGCAGGTGAACTCCAACTTCTCGATGCTGTTCAAGCACCTTTTCGGGGGCGGGGAAGCGAACCTGGTGATGGTGGAATCCGATGATCCGCTGGAGGCGGGGCTGGAGATCCTCTGCCAGCCGCCGGGCAAGAAGCTGAGCACGCTGAGCCTGTTGTCAGGGGGCGAGCAAACGCTGACGGCGATGGCGCTGATCTTTGCGGTGTTCCTGGCGAACCCCGCGCCGATCTGCGTGCTGGACGAGGTGGACGCGCCGCTGGACGATGCCAACGTGACGCGGTTCTGCGACCTGCTGGACGAGATGTGCCGCCAGACTGACACGCGGTTCCTGATCATCACGCACCACGCGGTGACGATGGCGCGGATGGACCGGCTGTTCGGGGTTACGATGGCCGAGCAGGGGGTGAGCCAGCTGGTGTCGGTGGACCTCAAGAAGGCTGAAACGCTGGTGGCCTGAGGCGCGGCAGCAACTCCGCAGGGTCGGTATCTATAGCGTTTCGTGTTTTCCTTGAGACACCAATTATCACCTAACGCGTTGAAATCTATGGCTTCAGGCAGCATTAGGTGATTCAAGTTTTGCGCGAAACGCTTTAGTGAATGCACTGAGCAAACGTTTCGAATGCTCTGAATATACGTCCGCCCTAAACAAAAAGCCGACGTCTCCACGCGGCATGGTTATTGGAAAACTACTTTGCCGCCCCGGGTTCAACAGGCCCGCCCGCCTTCTCCCAACCGGAAAAACCGTCCTTCAGATGTGCCGCCTCGAAGCCCATGTCTTGCAGCGTGGCAACCGATATGGCGGATCGCCAGCCGGAGGCGCAGTGGAAGACGAATTTCTTGTCCTGCGCGAAGACCTCCTTGAAGTAGGGGCTGTCGGGATCGACCCAGAATTCCAGCATCCCGCGGGGGCAATGGAAGCTGCCGGGGATGAAACCGCCGCGTTCGCGTTCGCGGGGGTCGCGCAGGTCAACGATCTGCACGGCGGGATCATCCAGCATGGCGATTCCGTCCGCCGTTTCGATCTCCTCGATGCGGGCGCGGGCCTCGGCGACCATCTGGGCGGCTGTTTTCCTGAGGGCCATGATATGTCTCCTTGCGGTTCAGAGTTGTGAAAGCAGTACTGGTGTCGGCCAGCCATCGACAGGCAGCCCCAGTCGCCCCTGTTCGGTGCGCACGGCGGCGCGGGTTTTCGCACCGAGGATACCATCCACTTCGCCCACGTCATGGCCGCGCGATTGCAGGCGGTTCTGCAGGGTCTTCATCTCGTCGCCGCTCAGCCCCTGTTCGGGACTTCCGGCGTCGTATACCTGCGCACCGTCCAGACGGGTGGCGAAATAGGCGGCGGTCATGACGTAAACGAAGCTCTGGTTCCAGTCGAAGTAGACGCGGAAATTGGGATACGCGATGAAGGCCGGTCCGCTGCGGCCCTGCGGGATCAGCACCGATGCCTCCAACCCCTGATCCAGCGGGCCGTTGCGGGGGACAATGCCCAGGGCCTGCCAGTCGGTCACCGGTTTCGTAGTCTCCAGCCCGGTCAGGGACCAGTCGAAATCGCGGGGCAGAGTGACCTCGGCCAACCACGGCTCGCGCGCGCGCCAGCCTAGGCTCTGCAGCATCTTGCCACCAGACATCAGCGCATCGGGGGCGGAGGTCTTGAGCGACACCAATCCGTCGCCGTCGCCGTCCACCCCGTTCTCCAGAATGTCGCGGGGCAGCATCTGGACCATGCCGATCTCGCCTGCCCAGGCGCCGGTTGTTGTCGCGGGGTCGAACTCCCCCTTGTCGAAAAGCTCCATCGCGGCCAGCAGTTGCGGGCGGAAGAGCTCGGGTCGGCGGCAATCGTGGGCCAGCGTCGCCAGCGCGTTGGCGGTGTTGAAGTCGCCCTGGAATGCGCCGTAGTCCGTCTCGAACGCCCAGAAGGCCAGCAGCACGCCCCGATCCACGCCGAACTCCGCCTCGATCCGGTCGAAGGTATCGTCGTAGCGCTCCGCATTGCTCTGGCCCCGGTTGATCCGGTCGGCCGAGATCAGGCGGCGCGAGAAGTCGACGAAGGGCATCTGGAAGACGCCCTGCTTGCGGTCGGCGGCCACAACGGCGGGGTCCTGGCGGACGGTGGCAAAGAAGCGGTCGGCGGTATCCTGTGTAAAACCCGCATTCATGGCCTCGGCCTTCACACCGTCGACGAAGTCGGGGAACGAACCCACGCAAGAGGCATGGGCGACAAAGGGCAGGATCAGGAGGGCGGCGGCAAGGAGAGTGGAGCGCATAGGTATCCTTCAGGTCACAAGCAGGCCAAGGGAAAGGGCGAGGCCCAGCATCACCCCCCATGCCTGCCACATGCGGGTGATGGCCGCGTCGATCTGCCGGGGTCCGATGGCGCGCGCCCCCGCGCCGTTGACCCATGCAAACTGCTGCATCCGTCCATCATAGGCACGCGGTCCCGCAAGCGCCACATCAATGGCGCGGGCCATGGTCGCTTCGGGCCAGCCTGCATTGGGGGAGCGGTGCAGGGCGGCGTCTGCACGGATTTCGGGCCAGCGGGGCAGGACGCCGCCCGGCAGAGCGATCAGCAGCGCGGTAAGGCGGGCGGGAACCCAGTTCAGCAGGTCATCCATCCGGGCAGAGGCCCAGCCGAAGTCCAGATGGCGCGGGGTGCGATAGCCGATCATGCTGTCGGCGGTGTTGACGATCTTGTAGATCAGGATGCCCGGAAGCCCCCCGATCAGGAACCAGATCGCCGGGGCGATGACCCCGTCCGAGAGGTTCTCCGAAGCGCTTTCAATGGCGGCGCGAGCAACGGCCGCGGCATCCATCGCGCCGGTGTCGCGGCTGACGATACGCGCGACTGCACGGCGGCCCTGCGGCAGGGACATGCGCAGGCCATCAGCCACGGCGCGGACATGATCCACCAGGGAGCGTTGGGCGAGCAGGATGGCCGCGAGGATGACCTCGACCAATGGCCCGCCGAGGCTGAGAAGGGCACCGATGATGCCCGCCGTCGACATCAGCAGGGCAAGGGCGAAAACGCCCTTCACCTTGCGTCCGCTGCCCTTGTTCAAGGCAGCATCCAGCGCGCCTACGCACCGCCCCATCAGCACCGCAGGATGCGGCAGGCGGCGCCAGAGCCAGTCAGGCTCCCCCAGTGCTGCATCCAGCAGAAGCGCTGCGGCCAATAGCAACGGCGTGTTCATGACAGTGCCGCTTCGAGCCTTGGCCAATCGTCCGGCCCCGGCAGACCGAGGCGCAGCCAGTGGGTATCGTAGTGAAAGACGCGGCTCCAGATATGATGCCGCGCCAGGCGGGTTTGCCAGAGGACGGCGTCGGGCACCTCGTAGAGGCGGAAGAGCGATGTGCCGCCCCGGACCGTCGCTCCGCTTGCTGTCATCAGCTCGTCCAGCCGCGTTGCATCCTGCGTCAGGCGGGTGCGGGTCGCATCGGCCCAGCCCTGGTCCTCCAGCGCGACCGCTCCGATGGCGAGGGCCGGGCCCGCCACGGCCCAGGGCCCCAGCATCGCCGCAAGCCGCTCCAGGAGGGTGGTGTCGCCGATGACGAAACCCAACCGAACGCCCGCGAGCCCCCAGAACTTGCCGAAGCTCTTGAGGATCACCGTGCCGGGACGCGTCGCCTGGGCCATCAGCGTGGCGGCCGGGGTCACGTCACAGAAACTTTCGTCGATGATCCGAAGGGAGCCTGCAGGATCGGCCTCCTGCCAGTGCCGCCCGTCGGGGTTGTTGGGGTTCACCAGCACCGATGCCGTCGCCCCGGCGGCGTCCTGCGTCACTTCCCAGCCTTCTGCGCCAAAGCTCGCGGCATGTTCGTTGTAGGTGGGGCCGGGGATGAAGACGCGGGCGGGATCGGCCAGTCTGGGAATGTTGACGATGGCCGCCGAGGCGCCGGGCACGGGGAGGATGCCGGCCTCTGGCGGTACCTGCCAGAAGCGACGGGCCGCGCGGATCAGGGCTGTGCGCGCAGCTTCGTCGGGTAGGGCGGCCCATGCCTCGGCAGGGATTTCGGGCAGGGGATAGGGCACCGGGTTGATCCCTGTCGACAGGTCGAGCCAGTCCCGGCGCAGACCGCCGAAGTCCGCTGCCGCCGCGTCAATTCCGCCGCCATGATCGCGTTTCGCTCCTGGCACCTCGAAACACCTTCCGTGTTATGGTTCAGCCGTTTCCCGCCTGTCCGGCCCTGAGCACAAAGCGGAAAAGTGCCACTTGTTCAAGATGGCGCTGTGTTGTTAAGTAATTACCGTTCGCGTTAATCGACTGTTAGCACTTTAAGCAGACCAAGAGGCTCAGGTTGCCAGATGCCGATACCACCCCAGCCAAAGGAGAACGCGATGAACGTGCTGATCGTGGAAAGCCGTTCCGAGCTGGGGGAGATCTGGCGGCGCCATCTGGAGCGCCAGGGCATGAGCGTGGCGCGGGTCGCTACGCAGGACGAGGCGACGGGATGGCTGGCCAGACACAATGCCGACATCATCATTCTCGATCTGGTGCTGGAGGATGGCTCGGCGCTCGCGGTGGCAGATTACGCCAGCTACCGTCAGCCGGAGGCGCGGGTGGTCTTTGTCACCAACACCACGTTCTTCTCTGACGGGTCGATCTTTGCGCATTCCGGCAATGCCCGCGCCTTCCTGCCGTCATCGACTCCGCCAGAGGATCTGGTGGCGATGGTGGAATACTATGGCAAGGCGGGATAGGTTTTCTGCAGCCTCGCAGAATTGAACTTCCCGGCACATTGATACACGGGTTGCGGTGTCCCATGCGGGCTACGCGCAGCGATACCGGTTCTTCGCGGCGAAGCTGATCCGCCGCCTCTAGAGTCTCCGGCGCGATCTGCGGAGCCGGAACATCAGCAAACCTTCTCCCAGCAACCAGGCGCTCGCCGGGAGCAGCACCTGCGATGGGTTCGAGTGATTCTGCTAAAGACCTTACGATACTTTCTGGAACGGCTGGATAAATCTTTCGGAACTGGCGACAAATTTGACTAACTTACTGGAGTGTCGGATCACCGGAAACAGTATTCGCGCAAAGCGTGCAATTTGCCAAATCATCGGCATAATTTGTCAACAAAACGGCAAAGTCTGATTACATTAATAGAGATGGCCTTCAGCGATTGTCGAGTAACACGACAAATCGGGTAAGCCGTCCACGATAGCATGTAGGCGAATTAAGGAACGTCTGATCAACGTCCCGACTTAGCCGTTTCAGCTTGATGCTGACCTAGAACGGTCGGCCTCTTCGGGGTGTTCTGCGGTTTTCCCCTTAAGATTGCCCCCATACTGGGATTTTCGACGGAATCCGCCCGTCAC
>JBBSJO010000079.1:0-17458 GCA_038257185.1 Rhodobacterales bacterium
CCGGCTGTCTTCAAATAAGCCGCACCGCCCCTTGGGCGGAGCGAACTCTCAGCCCAGTTCGGCCAGACGGTCGAGTGCCGCCTGCACCTGATCCGCTTCTTCCTGACGCGCTTCGAGGTTGGCCTGCGCTTCAGCGACGACGTCTTCGGGGGCGGAGGCGGCGAATTTGGGGTTATTCAGACGCCCCTTCAGACCGCCGATTTCTTTGCCCAGCTTGTCTACGGATTTCTGCAAACGCGCCTTTTCCGCCGCGATGTCGATGATACCTTCCAACGGCAGGCCGAGGCTCGCGCCCGGCGCGGGGATTGCGGCGGTGCCCTTGGGGAAGGTCTCCACCACGGTCAGGCTTTCGACACCCGCGCGTCGTGCGATCAGGTCGGCGTTGTTGTCCCAGGCACGCTGCCCCGCCGCGTCGATCTGCGTGGCCAGCATCGGCACCTTCATGCTGCCGGGCACACCCATCTGGACGCGGGCGGAGCGGATGTTCTGGATCAGGCCGATGACCCAGTTCAATTCCGCATCCGCCTCAGCATCGACCAGATCGGCGGCAGTGTAGGTCGGCCAGTCGGCGTGGATCAGCATCTTGGGCCGGTCGGTCTTGAGCCCCCAGAGTTCCTCCGTCAGGAAGGGCATGATCGGGTGCAGCAGGATCAGGCACTGGTCCAGCGCCCAGCCATAGGTGGCGCGGGTTTCCTCGATGGCCTTTGGGTCATCGCCGTCGAAGATCGGTTTGGTGAATTCCAGATACCAGTCGCAAAAGGTGCCCCAGATAAAGGCGTAAAGCGTATTGGCCGCGTCGTTGAAGCGGTACTGGCCGAGGGCGGCGTCCACCGCTTCGCGGGTCTTGGCGATCTCGCCCTTGATCCACTTGTTGACGGTGAGGTCGGTAGCGGGGGGCGTGGCGTTGTGGGGCAAGTCGACGATGCCGTTGCGCTCGGCGAAGGCCGTGGCGTTCCAGATCTTGTTGCCGAACTTGCGATACCCGTCGATGCGCGCGGTCGACAGCTTCAGGTCGCGCCCCATGGCGGCCATGGCGGTCAGCGTGAAGCGCACCGCGTCGGCGCCGTATTCGTCGATCAGCTCCAGCGGGTCGAGCACGTTGCCGAGTGATTTCGACATCTTCTTGCCCTTCTCGTCACGCACCAGCGCGTGGACATAGACGGTGTCGAAGGGGCGTTGGCCCACCACTGCGTATTGCATCATCATCATCCGGGCGACCCAGAAGAAGATGATGTCGAAGCCGGTGATCAGGACGGAGGTGGGGAAGTATTTCTCCAGCGCCTCGGTCTTTTCCGGCCAGCCGAGTGTGCCGATGGGCCAGAGGCCGGAGGAGAACCAGGTGTCGAGGACGTCGGGGTCGCGCCAAAGAACTGCTGTCAATTCATTGCGTTTTGACGTGTCGGAAGGGTCATCAACGACAGTGAAAGTTCCTTCAAAGTCGTCTTCGCTGACTTGCGTCCAGGCTTGTTGATCAAAGTAGTAATCGAGAGCCTTTGCTACCATCTCATCGTAGCTTGCGGCGCAAAATGAGATTTGATCCGCAAACTCGTAAGACAGTTCTTTTTTTCCGTTCAGTTCGACGACGCCGGGCCCATACCAAACCGGAATCTGATGCCCCCACCACAGCTGGCGCGAGATGCACCAGGGTTCAATGTTTTCGAGCCAGTGGAAGTACACCTTTTTGTCCTGCTCTGGCAGGATTTCCACCTCGCCTGAACGCACCGCGTCGATGGCCGGGCCGACGATCTTGTCGGTGTCCACGAACCACTGATCCGTCAGCATCGGCTCGATCACGACCTTGGAGCGGTCGCCGAAGGGCTGCATGATCTTCTTGGCCTCGACCAGCGGAATGTCGTCCGTGGCAGAGCAGACCCGCCCATCGCTGTCGTCGATGGGGCCGGGGATCATCACGGCAAGGCCCTCGGCGGTGATGTCCGCGACCACCCGCTTGCGGGCCTCGAAACGGTCGAGGCCACGCAAGTCGTCAGGGACGAGGTTGATCGCATCCGCCTCGGCCATGGTGAGGGTCTTCTCGCCCTTGGCCACGGCCATGGCGATGTCGGCGGCCTCGGCGTAGGGTGCGCCGTCGTCGCGCATGGCAGCGCGGGTGTCCATCAGGCGGTAGAGCGGGATCTCGTTGCGCGTGGCGACGCCGTAGTCGTTGAAGTCATGTGCACCGGTGATCTTAACGGCACCGGAGCCAAACAGCGGGTCCGGATATTCATCCGTGATGATCGGGATCATCCGGCGGTGTTCCTTGGGGCCGACGGGGATTTCGCAGAGTTTGCCGATGATTGCAGCGTAGCGTTCATCCGATGGATGAACTGCGACGGCACCGTCACCCAGCATCGTTTCGGGCCGCGTGGTGGCGATGGAGATATAGTCGCGCTCCTCGGAGAGCGTCACGTTGCCGTCCTCGTCCTTCTCGACGTAGGTATAGGTGGCACCGCCCGCGAGCGGGTACTTGAAGTGCCACATGTGGCCGTCGACTTCGGTGGATTCCACCTCGAGGTCGGAAATCGCCGTCTCGAAATGCGGGTCCCAGTTGACCAGCCGCTTGCCGCGATAGATCAGGCCCTTGTCGTACATCTCGACGAAGACCTTGATCACGGCGTCGTGGAAGTTGCCTTCCTCACCTGCCGGCGCCCCGGGAGCGCCCGACATGGTGAAGGCGTTGCGGGACCAGTCGCAGGAGGCGCCGAGGCGCTTCAATTGTTCGATGATCGTGTCGCCGGACTGCGTCTTCCACTCCCAGACCTTCGCCAGAAACGCTTCCCGACCCATCTCGCGGCGGGTGGCGTTGGCCTTGTCCTTGGCCAGCTCGCGCTCCACGACCATCTGGGTGGCGATGCCCGCGTGGTCCTGCCCCGGCTGCCAAAGCGTGTCATGCCCGCGCATCCGGTGCCAGCGGATCAAGATGTCCTGAAGGGTGTTGTTGAATGCATGGCCCATGTGCAGCACGCCGGTGACATTGGGCGGCGGGATCATGATGGAGAAGGTCTCGGCCCCCGCTGCGGCATTGGCGCCGGCCTTGAAGGCACCGGCCTCTTCCCAAGCGGCGTAGAGGCGGCGTTCCGCTTCCTTTGCGTCGAAAGTCTTGTCGAGGGCCATCGTGATCCATCCTGTCTGCGTCTGGGTGCTGATCTAGCGGAGGATGGGGGCGAGGGGAAGGGCGGCGGGACGTCGCTCCTGCGCAGGCGCGCAGATCGCCCCGCCCGCCGTCCCGCTGCTCGGATCACCGGTGTTGCCGCGGGCGGTGGGCGTGGGATTGAGTTTACCTGGCAAGATGAAGGTGGGGCAGAGTGGGCGAAGGGCTGTCACTCAGGCTTGAAAAGAGGCTTGCGTGCGTCGGGTGGATCGCTTGCGTGGCGATGGGAGCCGCTATGGGTCATGGAATGTCGCCTGCCGCGCTGGCCTAGCCTGACGCCACCGGTTCTTGACACCGCGCCCGGCGCGGAGGGTCGGTTGCGTTCTGATGCGCCCCTTCCAGCAGGATGCCGAATGCCACATTTCCGGGTCGGATGTCGCGTGTCGTCCGATCTGCACCGGATGGGACCGAAAGCGGGACCGGCGCGATCTGGGCCGAACCTGCTTGACGGGCTGGACACCACTATCTGCCACGCTAGTGTCGGCCCTGACTTCGGTATGGCCGCAACAGGGCAAAGGCAGGACAACATGGATAAATTCGGGAAAAGCCAGTCGGTGACGCGCCGGGAGGATATCCGCTTGCTCACGGGAGAGGGCCGTTATGTCGACGACATCGCCCCCGCCGGGGCGGCACAGGCCTTCTTTTTCCGCTCGAGCGTTGCGCATGGCGTAATCTCCGATCTGGACGTGACCGAAGCGGCGGCGGCGGACGGGGTGCATATGGTGCTGACCTGCGCCGATCTTGAGGCGGCGGGCGTTGACATCTCCATCGGCGCGACGGTCGTGGACAACCGGGACGGTACCAAGGGGGCCAAGCCGCTGCGCCCCGTTCTGGCCAAGGACAAGGTACGCTATGTGGGCGAGGCGGTCGCGTTGATCGTGGCCGACACGCTGGCGCAGGCGCGGGATGCGGCCGAGTTGATCATGTTCGACGTCGAGGACCTGCCCGCCAAGGTCGACGTGGCACCCGGCGGGGCGACGGTGCATGACGAGGCGCCCGACAACCGCGCTTTCGATTGGAGCATGGGCGACGAGGCGGCAACGGACGCCGCATTCAAGGCCGCGGCACGCACCGTATCACTGGATGTGGGCGACAACCGCATCATCGTGAACTCCATCGAGCCGCGCGGCTGTTACGCGGAGTGGGACGGGACGCGCCTGCATGTCGCCAACAACGCGCAGGGCGTCTGGGTGCACAAGGACAACCTCGTGAAGGCATTTGGGCTCACGCCCGAGAACGTGCGTGTGACCAACCCCGACGTGGGTGGCAGCTTTGGCATGAAGGCGATGGCCTATCCGGAGTATTTCTGCGTTGCCCATGCCGCGCGGACCCTGAACCGCCCCGTGCGCTGGATGTCCGAGCGTACGGAGGCGATGCTGACCGACAACGGCGGGCGCGACCTCACCTCGCTGGCGGAATTCGCCTTTGACGCGGACAACCGCATCACCGCCTACCGTGTCAACACGCGCTGCAACCTCGGGGCCTATAATTCGCAGTTCGGTCAGCCGATCCAGACCCTGCTTTTCAGCCGCGTGCTGATGGGGGTCTACGACGTGCAGACGACCTATCTGCATGTCGAGGGCTATTATACCAACACCGTGCAGGTCGACGCCTATCGCGGAGCGGGTCGGCCCGAGGCGATTTATGTGCTGGAGCGTCTGATGGACCGTGCGGCGCGCGAGCTTGGGGTGGATCCCTGGGAATTGCGCCGCATCAACTTCATCAAGCCCGACCAGTTCCCCTACAAGACCGCCACAGGGGAGCACTATGACGTGGGCGAGTTCAACCGCCTGTTGACCCGCGCGGCGCGCGAGGCGGACAGTGACGGCTTTGCCGCGCGCAAGGCGGCCGACGCCAAACGCGGTCTGCTGCGGGGGCAGGGGATCTGTTACTATATCGAAAGTATTTTGGGCGATCCTTCGGAAGGGGCCAAGGTGGTCTTTGAAGAGGATGGCAGCGTGTCGATCATGGTAGGCACCCAGAGCAACGGACAGGGCCACGAAACAGTCTATGCCCAGTTCCTGAGCGATCAGACCGGCATTCCGGCGGACAGGATCAATGTCGTGCAGGGTGATTCGGATCTGATCGCCAAGGGCGGCGGGACGGGGGGATCACGCTCCGTGACCACGCAGAACACAGCGACGCTGGCGACGGTGGCAAAGATCAAGGAAGTCTTCTCCGCCTTCTTGGCGGAGGAAATGGGCGTTCCCGCATCCGACATCAGCTTTGACGACGAACGCTTCCGGGCAGAGGGGTCGAACCTGACGCCGACGATGCTGGAGGTGGCCGAGATGGCCCGCGAAAAGGGGCGCGACGATCTGCTGACCCACGATGAACGCGCGACACTGCCCGGACGCAGCTATCCCAACGGCTGCCATGTGGCGGAAGTCGTGGTGGACCCCGAGACCGGCATCGTGACCTCGGAGCGCTATACGGTCGTCGACGATTTCGGCAATCTCATCAACCCGATGCTGGCCGAGGGGCAGGTACACGGGGGGGTCGGTCAGGGGATCGGGCAGGCGGTGCAGGAGCGGGTCGTCTATGATGAGGACGGCCAGTTGCTCACGGCGTCTTTCATGGATTATGCCATGCCGCGTGCGGCGGACCTGCCCAATATCACCTTCATGTCGGAACCTGTGCCCTCGACGGCCAATATCATGGGCATGAAGGGCTGTGGGGAGGCCGGGACCGTGGGCGCGCTGGCCGCGATTTCAAATGCGGTGCAGGACGCGCTGTGGGACAATGGCGTGCGGCAGGCGGATATGCCCTTCACGCCGCACCGGGTATGGGAGCTGTTGAACGGTGGCAAACGCGCCGCAGAATAGGAGCCTGATCAGCCGGCTCCTGGGGCGGCTGTGGCAGCGGCCCGCGACGGATTTCGGTCCGCGGCGCGGGTCCGTCAGCCACGTGATCATCCTAGACGGCACCATGTCCACCCTGGTGACGGGACGCGAGACGAACGCGGGGCTCGCCTACAAGCTGATGCGCGAAGTGGGCAGCCTGCTGTCGATCTACTACGAACCCGGTCTGCAATGGCGCGATTGGCGCAGTACGCGCGACGTCGCCATAGGCCGTGGCATCAACCGGCAGATCCGGCGCGCCTACGGCTATCTCTCCTCGCGCTACCGGCCGGGAGATCGCATCTTTCTCATGGGGTATTCGCGAGGAGCATATGCTGTGCGCAGCCTTGCCGGGGTGATCGATCTCGTGGGGCTCCTGCGGGCAGAGGAGGCGACGGAACGCAACATCCGCAACGTCTACCGCCATTACGAGCGCAGCCCCGACAGTGAGTCCGCGCAGGCGTTTCGCCGGTCCCATTGTCATGACAGCACAGAGATCGAGATGATCGGTGTCTGGGACACCGTGAAGTCCCTCGGCATCAACGCGCCTGTCCTGTGGCGTCTGTCGGAGCATTTGCACGCGTTCCACAATCATAATTTGAGCGGTATCGTGAAGAACGGCTTCCACGCGCTGGCCCGCGACGAATCCCGCATGGCCTATGCGCCGGTGCTCTGGACCAGCGACGAATCCTTTGCGGGCCGGGTGGAGCAGGTCTGGTTCCCCGGCACCCATGGTGACGTGGGCGGTCAGTTGGGCGGCTTCGAGGCGGCGAGGCCCCTTTCCAACATTCCCCTCGTCTGGATGTTGTCAAAGGCCGAGGATTGCGGATTGGCCCTGCCGGACGGTTGGGCAGACCGGTTTGAGCAGGACCCGCTGGCACCTTCGGTGGGCACATGGCGCGGCTACGGCAAGATATTCATGTCACGGCGCAAGCGGCAGATCGGCTTCGATGCCTCCGAAAGGGTTCATGACAGCGCAAGGGCGCGCGACGAATATCTGGGCGAAGCGGGTGGCCTGCGGGCACGCCTGCCCTGGCCCGGGAAGATCGCGCCGACGGCACGGAATCTTTGAAAAATTCCGGTGCCCCTCAGGCGAGTTTCATCACGATGCAGGTCGTGGACCCGGTGGCGTAAAGCCTGCCGTCCGCCACGCCCCGGATTTCACCATGCGCCACCCCGGTGGAGCGACCGACATGGTCGATCTCGCCAATGCAGTCGATCTCCGTGTCCAGCGGGATCGCCCGCAGGATGTTCACCTTGAATTCGAGCGTGGTGTAGACCGATCCCTGCGGTACCTTCGTCATCACCGCGCAGGCCATGGCGCTGTCCAGACGCGTCCCGTACCAACCACCGTGGACAGTGCCCATGGGATTGGAGACGTTGAAGGAGGGTGCGCCGCGAAAGACGGCCCTGCCGTCCGCGACCGCGTGCAAGGTGTAGCCCATGGTTTTCCCGATGGGCGGACCGGGATAGGTGCCATCGAGAATCCCCTGCATGAATTCCAGTCCAGACATGCCGAGCAGCTCTTCGCTGCTCAGCAGTTCATCGGGCGATTGGGCGACAGTGGGCATGAAAAATCTCCGGCAGGGGTCCTGCCGGAGATGCTAACGGGATCGTATTTGCGGACAAGCTGTTACGCAACGTCAGAAAGCGTGACCTTCGGCGTGACACCCAGGGCGCGGCAGACATCGCGCGTCAGGTCGGCGCGGTTGAGGGTGTAGAAGTGCAGGTTCTCGACGCCCTCGTCGATCAATTCGCTGCAGAGTTCCGTGCAGATCGCGGTCGCCAGCATCTCGTGGCGGCCTTCGCCGTCGCGGATCGCCGCCTCGAAAGCCTGGTCGACCCAGTCGGGCACAAAGGCGCCACAGCGGTCGGCAAACTTGCGGGCTGACGTCCAGTTCACGACCGGGAGAATCCCCGGCGTGATCGGCTTGTCGATGCCTGCCTTGGCGCAGGCGTCGCGGAAGCGCAGGAAGGTATCTGCCTCGAAGAAGAACTGGGTGATGGCCTCGTCCGCACCGGCGTCGAACTTGCGCTTCAGCCAGTCGACATTGGCCTGAAAGCTGGTCGAATCGGGGTGCGGGTCGGGGTAGGCGCCGACGCGGATGTTGAACTTGCCGGTGTCGGCCAGTGCCTCGATCAGCTCGCAGCTGTCGGCAAAGCCCTCGGGATGGGGTTTGAAAGTCGCGTCGCCCTCGGCCGGATCGCCGCGCAGGGCCACGATATCGGTCACGCCGATGCTGGCGAAGTTTTCGGCAACTTCCATCGTCTCGGCACGGCTGGCACCCACGCAGGTCAGGTGTGCCGCCACGGGCAGGCCGGAGGTCCGGCGCAGGACATGGGCCGAATCATGGCTCAGGTCGCGAGTCGAACCGCCGGCACCGTAGGTCACGGAGAAGAACCGCGGGGCGAGCGGGGCCAGCGCCTGTGCGGTATCCCACAGCTTGAACGCCGCATCGACGGTGCGGGGCGGGAAGACTTCGAAAGAGACGTTCGGGGTGGTCATGACATGATCCTCATAAACTGTTGCCCCTCTTGTTTCACGGAAACTGATGTGAGACAAATTCATAACTTTCATCTTCAACATGAGTTTGACCTCACATGCATATCGAATTCCGGCACCTTCGGACCATTCAGGCGATCCACGAGGCGGGCGGACTGGCGCGGGCCGCAGAGAAGATGAACATCACTCAGTCCGCTCTGAGCCATCAGGTCAAGGGGCTTGAGGATCAGGCCGGGGTGGAGCTTTTCGTGCGCCGGTCCAAACCGCTGAAATTGTCGCCGGCGGGCCAGCGTCTGCTGAAGCTGGCCCAGCAGGTCTTGCCGCAGGTCGAGGCCTTGCAGGACGAGTTCACCGGCCTGCGCGCAGGTAGTACCGGGCGCATGCACATCGCGATCGAATGCCACGCCTGTTTCGAGTGGCTATTCCCGGTGCTGGAGCAGTTCCGGCGCAGCTGGCCAGACGTGGACGTGGACATCCGCCCCGGCCTCGCCTTCGACGCGCTGCCCGCACTTCTGCGCGAGGAGGTGGACCTCGTGGTGTCCTCGGACCCTGAGGACCTTGAGGGGGTCAGGTTCGTGGAACTTTTCGACTACAAGGCGGTGTTCGTCGCGGCCAGCACCCATCCGCTGGCGGCGAAACCCTTTGTGGAGGCAGCGGATTTTCGCGGCGAGACGCTGATCACCTATCCGGTGGAGCGCACACGGCTGGACGTGTTCAGCCAGCTGCTGATCCCCGCCAAGGTCGAACCGCTAGCGATCCGGCAGGTCGAGCTGACGGCGGTGATCCTTTTGTTGGTCGCGTCCAACCGGGGCGTGGCGGTATTGCCGGACTGGGTGGTGCGGGAGGTGAAATATTCGTCCGATTACGTGACGCGCCCGCTCACGGAGCAGGGGATCACCCGGCGGCTCTATGCAGCGGTGCGCGAGGACGATCTGGGCAAGCCATTCATGGAGCAGCTGCTGAAACTGGCGGGCCAGGAAGCGCGGAAGTTGCAGCAGACGTAAGGTGGGCGGGGCGCCCACCTTACCGGCATATCTCAGCCGACCTTGACGATCGCCTTGCCCATATTGCCGCCGCTGAGCAGGTCGATGAAGGCCTGCGGGGCGTTCTCAAGCCCTTCGGTAATGTCTTCCTTCAACGCCACTTTGCCGCTGGCGACTTTCGGGCCCACTTCCATGAGGAACTCCGGGAAGCGGTTCCAGTGGTTGGAGATGATGAAGCCGTTCACGCTGAGGAAATTCACCAGGATCGTGCGCCAGAGCTTGGGCGCGGTGAGACCCTGATCTGCTGCATTGGCCTTCAGCCCGCCCGCGTTGTACCAGGAGATCATGCCGCAGATCGGGATGCGCCCATGGGGATTCATCAGGGGTATGACGGCCTCCAGCACCTTGCCACCGACGTTCTCGAAATAGATGTCGATGCCTTCGGGGCAGGCTTCCCTGAGCGCGGCCTGAAGCGATTTCGCGTCTTCAAATGCGTGGTGGTCGATGCATTCGTGAAAGCCGAAGTGGTCCTTGGCGAGCGCGCATTTCTCGGCCCCGCCCGCAACACCGACGGTCCGCAGGCCCATGGACCGGGCGATCTGGCCGACCATCGAGCCGACAGGCCCGGTGGCTGCCGCGACGACGAGTGTTTCGCCCGATTTGGGCCGACCGAGTTCCGTCAACCCGTACCAGCCGGTGAAGCCGGGCATGCCCAGCACACCCAGAGAGGTAGTGATCGGGGCCACGGCGGGGTCGACCTTGCGGCACATCTTTGCGTTCGCCACTCCATGAGTGGCCCAGCCGAAGGGACCGAAGGCAAAGTCACCGGGGGCGAAATCGGGGCTGTTGGAGGCGATCACCTCGCCGACGGAGCCACCCTCCATAGTATCGCCGATGGCGACTGGCTTGGCGTAGGATTTCGCGTCGTCCATGCGCCCGCGCATGTAGGGGTCCAGCGACATGTAGTGGACGCGCACCAGGATCTCGTCCTGACCTGCTTTGGGAACCTCGCCCTCTTCTAGCCGGAAGTTGTCCGGCGTCGGTGTGCCTTCGGGGCGGCTGGCGAGGACGATGCGTTTCATCTGGTCTGACATGGGGAATCCTTTTCCGGGGGAAGGGTGGGCGATGCGCCCACCTTACGGTGCACGCGTCAATGCGCCTTCGCCCCCCTTGGCTTTCGGCACCGCCCCGCCTATACGCCGCATCTATCCCTCAAAGGACGTGCGAAATGGTCGGCAGTGCTAATCTCAATATCATGATCAAGGCGGCCCGCAAGGCAGGGCGCGCGCTGACCAAGGATTTCCGCGAGGTCGAGCAGTTGCAGGTCTCGGTCAAGGGGGCGGGCGATTTCGTCAGCAAGGCTGATATCGAGGCCGAGAAGATCATCAAGGACGAGTTGATGGGCGCGCGTCCGACCTATGGCTGGCTGGCGGAAGAGGGTGGCGGGCACGAGGGGCAGGACCCCACGCGCCGCTGGATCGTGGACCCGCTGGATGGCACGACGAACTTCCTGCACGGGCTGCCGCACTGGGCGATTTCCATCGCGCTGGAGCACAAGGGGCAGGTCGTGGCGGGGGTGATCTTCGACCCTTCCAAGGACGAGATGTTCTTTGCCGAGAAGGGTGCCGGGGCCTGGTTGAACGAGAGCCGTCTCAGGGTATCGGGACGCTCGCGGATGATCGAATCGATTTTCTCCACTGGTCTGCCCTTTGGCGGGCGCAGCGATCTGCCTGCGACGCTGAAGGATCTGGGACGCTTGTTGCCGGTCTGTGCGGGAGTGCGGCGCTTCGGGGCGGCATCGCTCGATCTGGCATACGTCGCGGCGGGCCGCTACGACGGGTTCTGGGAGCGGCGGTTGAAGGCCTGGGATCTGGCTGCGGGCGTCGTCATCGTACGCGAGGCGGGGGGGTTCGTGGAGCCTATCACGCCCAACGGCGACATCCTCGCGGATGGCGAGATCGTCTGTGCCAACGAGCCGCTGTTTTCGGCGTTTGCGAAGATCATCCGGGGCTGACGCCCGTTTTGATCGGGTTCTTGAGTTTATTCAGCAAGATGAAGCAGGGGAAGGTGGCTACCTGTCGGCGGGGTGGTTGATGCCATCTGTCCAGGGAATAGGTTCGTGCTCCCAAGGATGAATACCCTCGATACAGCCGATGTTGACGCCGGATTGCGCGGGGTCGGAACGGCGCTGGTGGTGGGTGTAGATGCCGCAGGTCTTGCAGAACCAGTGCTTTGCCGTGTGCGTGTTCCACGCATAGAGCGTGAGGTTTTCAGCGCCCTTCAGGACCTTCAGCGACGAGGTCAGCGCGGTCACGTTGCCCGCCTGACGCCGCGCGCAGAAGGAGCAGGTGCAGCGGTTGATGTCGGTCATGCCGTGGGGCAGCACCGCTTCGATGACCACGGCGCCGCAGTGGCAGGAGGCACGGACCGTCTCGCTCATTTGCGGCGCACCTTGGGGATGCGGCTGGGCAGGGCCGGATAGGTTGCGGGCGGATGCGGCGGGTGGCCGTCCGTGCGGTTCCAGAAAGCAACGCCGCCGCGGCGGAGCCAGAAAGGGACGGTCATCAGCAGCCCCGCGATGAAGCCGCCGGCGTGTGCCCAATAGGCGACGCCGCCGACCTCCGGATCGGCCCCCACGCCGCCGATGAACTGGAGGCCGAACCAGAGCATCAGCATGATCCACGCCGGGATCGGGAAGATGCGGAAGAAGACGATGAAGATGATCAGGATGTCCACCTTGGCCTTGGGGTAGAGCAGCAGGTAGCCGCCCATGACCCCCGCGATGGCCCCCGAAGCGCCCACCATCGGCACCATGGAGGAGGGCGCAGTCACCACCTGTGCCAGCCCCGCCGCCACGCCACAGGCGATGTAGAATATCAGGTATGGGACATGCCCCATCTCGTCTTCGATGTTGTCGCCGAAAATCCACAGAAACAGCATGTTGCCCGCCAGATGCAGCCAACCGCCGTGCAGGAACATGGAGGTAAAGAGACCCGTCAGCCCTTCTCCCGCGGACAGGCGGGCGGGCACCAGCGCCCAGGTGTCGTAGAAGATGTAGGTCGCGCGGTCGTCCGACAGGACGGAGACATAGCTGAGGAAGATCGCGATGTTCGCGATCATCAGCGCGTAGGTCACGTAAGGCGTGCGGCCAGAGGGGTTATGATCGCGGATCGGAAACATGGGGGCACGCTGGGCGATTGCGCGCGCGGCGTCAAGACGGGTCGGGCTGGGTGCCCGACCCCTTGTCGTCAGGTGGCGGCTCCCAGCAGCGCCGCATTGCCACCCGAGGCGGTGGTGTCGACGCAGACATGCCGTTCGGCGCGCACCCGCGCGGGGTCGGGCAGGCCGGGAATCAGCGGCAGGATCGGACCCTTGCGCCTGGAGAGCGCCTGTTCGATGGCGCGACCTGTTTCCGCATCGCCCCACCACAGGATACCGCCATAGGCCGGGCCATCGGTGAGCGCCGCGGGGTCGATCTGGCCGGTGGCCTGCACCGCCTCTCCCCCCAGTGCTGCAACAGCGCGGGCCTGTGCCTTGGTGGCTTCGACCCCCGGCCCCATGCACAGCAGGGCGGGACGAGGCAGGGTGGTCAGTCGGTTGGATTCGCCCGTGGGGCCGGGCATCGACAGGGTCTCTATCGGTTTCGCGTTGTGTTTCGGCAGAGGCGGCAGGGTGTCCTGGGGTGTGTCCCAGCGTCCCTCGACCGTCTCCACATCCGGGGCGCTGAAGCGCGGCAAATAGTTCGGCCCGCCCGCTTTTGGCCCGGTGCCCGACAGGCCTTCACCGCCAAAGGGTTGCGAGCCCACGATGGCACCGATCTGGTTGCGGTTGACATAGACGTTGCCGGCCTCGATCCGCTCGCTGACATGTTGCACACGGTCGTCGATGCGGGTGTGCAGCCCGAAGGTCAGCCCGTAGCCCGTCGCGTTGATCGCGTCGATGACATTGTCGATCTGACCGCTCTTGAAGGTGGCCACATGCAGGACCGGCCCGAAGATCTCGCGCTCCAGATCGCCGATGCCGTTCAGCCGGATCATCGTCGGGGCGATATAGGTGCCGCCTTCCGGCGTCGGCAATTCCGCGATGATGCGGCCCTCGGCGCGGGCGGTGGCGATGTGGTCCGCGATGCCCTTGCGCGCGGGGTCGTCGATCACCGGGCCCACGTCGGTCGACAGGTTCCACGGATCGCCCATGTTGAGCGTCTGCAAGGCCCCGGTCAGCATCTTGGTGAGGTCTTCGGCGATATCCTCCTGCACGTAGAGGCAGCGCAGGGCAGAGCAGCGCTGGCCCGCGGACTGGAAGGCGCTTTCCACGATGGCCTGCGTGGCCTGCTCGGGCAGGGCGGTGCTGTCGACGATCATGGCGTTCAATCCGCCAGTCTCGGCGATCAGCGGGGTGCCGGGGGCGCAGTGTTCGGCCATGGCGGTACGGATGCGCATCGCGGTGGCGGTGGAGCCGGTGAAGGCCACACCGTTTACCCGGGCGTCAGAGGTGAGCGCCGCGCCCACGTCGCCGCCGCCCGGCAGCAGTTGCAGTGCGGATACCGGCACGCCTGCGCGGTGCATCAGCCCGACCACGAGGTGCGCGATCAGCGGCGTCTGCTCGGCGGGTTTCGCCAGCACCGCATTGCCGGCAGCCAAAGCAGCGGAGACCTGTCCCGCGAAGATGGCCAGCGGGAAGTTCCAGGGCGAGATGCAGGTGAAGATGCCCGCAGGCGGCATATTGGTGGCCTGTGCGGCGTAATAGCGGAGGAAATCCACGCCTTCGCGCAACTCGGCCACGCAGTCGGGCAGGCCCTTGCCCGCCTCGCGCGCCAACAGAGCGAAGATCTCGCCGAAGTTTTCTTCCAGCAAGGTCGCGGCCTTGAGCAGCACCGCGCGGCGGGTGGCGAGGGGGGCGGCCCATGGCGCGGCATGGGCGAAGGCGGTTTCCACGTCCTGGGCGGAGGCATTGCTGACCGTGCCGGGGGATTTGTCCGAGAAGGCCGGGTTCGTGACCTTCACGGGCTTTGCCGGGGCCGCCTCTCCTGCCAGCAGGGGCGTGGCCTCCCACTGGTGGGATTTGAACGAGGCCCGCGCCGCCTCGATCCGCGCCAGCGTCGGGCTGTGGGCAAGGTCGAAGCCCTGCGCATTGGCGCGCTGGGGCATGAATAGCGCCGGACCGGTGAGGATTTTGGCTCCAGGCACGTCGAGCTGATCGAAAGGATCGGCGGCCACGACCTCTGGGGGCACGTCCTTGTCCACGATCTGGTTCACGAAGCTGGAGTTCGCACCGTTCTCCAGCAGACGCCGCACGAGATAGGCCAGCAGGTCGCGGTGCGCACCGACAGGGGCATAGATACGGCAGCGCGTGCCGTTATTTTTCAGGACGATGTTGTGCAGCGTTTCGCCCATGCCGTGCAGACGCTGGAATTCGAAGGCTTCCTTGTCGTCGGCCATGTGCAGAACGGCGGCAACGGTATGGGCATTGTGGGTCGCGAACTGCGGATAAATGCGGTCGGTCATGCCCAAAAGCTTGCGCGCGTTGGAGATGTAGGAGACATCCGTGGCGGCCTTGCGGGTGAAGACAGGGAAACCGTCGACCCCCTTGACCTGCGCGCGCTTGATTTCGGTGTCCCAATAGGCGCCCTTGACCAGTCGCACCATGATGCGGCGGTTGTGGCGCGTGGCCATGTCGTAAAGCGCGTCGATCACGGTGGCGGCGCGGGGCCCGAAGGCCTGCACCACGATCCCGAAGCCGTCCCACCCCGCAAGCGCGGGCTCCGCCATGACCTGCTCGATCACGTCGAGCGAGAGGGCAAGGCGGTCCGCTTCCTCCGCGTCCACGTTCAGGCCCATGCCCGCGGATTTCGCCAGCAAGGCCAGCGCGCGCAGGCGCGGCACGAGTTCACGCATAACCGACTCATCCTGTGCCAGCTCATAGCGGGGGTGCAGGGCGGAGAGCTTGACGGAAATGCCCGGATTCTTGCGGATATCCGCGTCTGTACAAGCCGTGGCGATCGCCGAGATCGCGCGGGAATAGCTCAGGTGATAGCGCTTCGCGTCGCCTTCGGTGCGCGCGGCTTCGCCCAGCATGTCGTAGCTGTAGGTGAAGCCCTTCTTCTCCATGCCCTTGGCGCGTTCCATGGCGGAGTTGATGTCCTCGCCCAGCACGAACTGGCGGCCCATTTCCTTCATCGCGCGGCTCACGGCGGTGCGGATCACCGGCTCCCCCAGCCGTTTGATCGCGGCACGCAGGTGCCGTACCGGGCCGGGCTGGTCGTCGTCCAGCACGCGGCCCGTCAGCATCAGTGCCCAGGTTGAGGCATTCACGAGGCTCGAAGTGGAATGCCCCATGTGACGGCCCCAGTCGGACGGCGCGATCTTGTCCTCGATCAGCGCGTCGATGGTATCGGCATCGGGCACCCGCAGCAGCGCCTCGGCCAGACACATAAGCGCCACACCTTCGTCGGTGGACAGGCCATATTCCGCGAGAAACACCTCCATCATCCCCGGTGCGGTCGTGCCACGAATGTCGCGCACCAGATCGGCCGCGCGGGCGCTGATGGCAGCGCGGTCGCCGGTGCTGAGGTTCGCAGTGTCGATCAGCGTTTTGAGCACCGCATCGGGGTCGGCATAGGTGCCTTCGTCGATCTGGTGGCGCAGGGTGGGGGCGGTGTCACGGGCCATGGGTGCTCTCCGATCTGGGTTTGGTCAAGTATATCCAAGGTCTGGAAGTCTATTTGACTTATGATTGCGAAGAATGCAGAACGATTCATCGAATATGGGGATCGTTACAGTGAAAAGTCAACAAACCGGCATTGACCGCTTCGATTCCGCGATTCTGTCGGTTCTGGCAGAGGACGGGCGCATCAGCATCACCGACCTTGCCCGCCGCATCGGACTGTCGAAATCCCCCACCCAGGCCCGCCTGCGGCGGCTGGAGGAAACGGGCGTCATCCTCGGCTATCGCGCCCTTCTGGACCCGATCCGGTTGGGCCTCGACCACGTCGCCTTTGTCGAAGTCCGTCTGAGCGACACCCGCGAGGCCGCCCTGCGCGCCTTCAACGCCGCCGTGGTCAAGGTGCCCGAGATCGAGCAAGCCCATATGATTGCAAGTCATTTCGATTACCTGCTCAAGGTCCGCACCCGCTCCATGACCGATTACCGCCGCTTTCTGGGCGAGACGATCTCGAGTCTGCCGCATGTCGCCAGCACCTCCACCTACGTGGCGATGGAGGCGGTGAAAGAGACGGTGCTCGCAGAAGGCACTTGACCGGGGCGCGATCCGGTCCATCATCCTTTCCATGCGCAGCCTTATCATCCTGGCCCTCATGGCCGCCCCCGCCTTCGGCGAATGTCCCGATCCTGTGGACACGCGCGGCGAACTGCTGAATCTCGTTGCCAAGGCGAACGACGCGCCCGACGTGAACGCCGGGCGCCGGGTGTCGGGCGAAATGTGGGAAGTCTGGCTGCGTGCTCCCGATGAAGCGGCGCAGGCGGTGCTCGACAACGGCCTGATGCGACGCGACTCCTACGATTTCCTCGGTGCCTTCGCGGAATTCGACCGCCTGGTCGACTATTGCCCCACCTACGCCGAGGGGTTCAACCAGCGCGCCTATATCCACTTCCTGCGCGAGGAATACGACGAGGCGCTCGTCGATCTGGACAAGGCCCTGGCGTTGCAACCGCTGCATGTCGCCGCACAATCGGGACGTGCCCTGACCCTCATGGGCCTTGGACGGTTCGAGGAGGCGCGCGCGCAGCTTCTCATCGCCGTGGACAACAACCCGTGGCTCTCCGAGGCGGCCCTGCTGGCCGAAGGCGCGCCCCTTGGCCCCAAGGACAAGGACATCTGACCATTTACACGAGCCCCCGCGTGGCTATGGTGCGGCACGGCCCCCGGGGCCGGATGCGGGCGTGATGCAATGGATGACATACCAGACTTAAAATCTGTAGGGGCCTCGCCCCGTGTGGGTTCGAGTCCCACCGCCCGCACCATTAAA
>JBBSJO010000080.1:0-17254 GCA_038257185.1 Rhodobacterales bacterium
AAAGCGGCAGCTTGCCCTCGGCCAGACGGTTGGAGCCGTATTTCTGATACTCGGCAACGGTGTAATCGTTGTCAGGACCGCCGGCACAGAAGGTGCACTTGTCCATCTTGCCGCGCGATCCGAAGTTGCCCGCCTGCGGGTACTGCGGCGCGCCGAAGGGGCAGGCGTAGAAGCAGTAGCCGCAGCCGAAGCAGAGATCCTTGGAGTGCAGCACCACACCGTCATCGGTCTGGTAGAAACAGTCCACCGGGCAGACCGCCATGCAGGGCGCATCCGAACAATGCATGCAGGCCACGGAAATCGACCGCTCCCCCGGCTTGCCATCATTGATCGTCACGACCTTGCGGCGGTTGATGCCCCATGGGATTTCGTGCTCGTTCTTGCAGGCGGTAACACAGGCGTTGCATTCGATGCAGCGTTCGGCGTCGACGAGAAACTTTGCTCTTGCCATTTTTCAGGTCTCCTTAAGCTGCCGAGATTTTGCAGAGAGTGGCCTTGGTCTCCTGCATCTGGGTCACTGAATCGTAGCCATAGGTCTGTGCGGTGTTGGAAGATTCACCCAAGACATAGGGGTCCGCGCCTTCGGGGTACTTGTCCCTCAGATCGACCCCCTCCAGGTGCCCGCCGAAGTGGAAGGGCATGAAGGCGACCCCGGCCCCCACCCGTTCGGTCACCATGGCCATCACCTTGACCTTGCCGCCTTCCGGACCTTCGACCCAGACCTGCTTGCCATCGCGCACACCGAGGTTGTTGGCGTCGCGGGGGTTGATCTCGATGAACATGTCCTGCTGCAACTCTGCCAGCCAAGGGTTCGACCGGCTCTCGTCGCCGCCGCCCTCGTATTCGACCAGCCGCCCGGAGGTCAGGATGATCGGATATTCCTCGGCAAAGTCATTCTCCTGAATGGAGGCGTACATCGTCGGCACCCGCCAGAAGGTCTTGTCCTCGTAGGTCGGATAGTCCGCCACCAGATCGCGCCGGTTAGTGTAAAGCGGCTCGCGGTGGATCGGCACCGGGTCGGGGAAGGTCCAGACCACGGCGCGGGCCTTGGCGTTGCCGAAGGGGGCGCAGCCATGGGCGATGGCGACCCGCTGGATGCCACCCGACAGGTCGGTCTTCCAGTTCACGCCGCCGGTCTTCTCCTCGTAGTCGGACGGGATCTCGCCGGTCTGGCTGGTCTCGCCGACTTCCTCATTGTCGTTGGTGGCATCGGTGTCGCCGTCCTTGGCCGGTTTCATCGACAGCCGCACACCCGGATCGAAACCCGCCACGCGGTTGATCGCGTCCTTCTCGTCGTCCGTCAGGTCGTTCTCCCAGCCGAGCTCGCGCAGCATCTGCACGGTGAACTCGGGGTAGCCGTCCTGAATTTCCGACCCCTTGGAATAGACGCCCTCGGCCAGCAGGTTCTCCCCGTCCCGCTCGACACCGAAGCGGGCCCGGAAGGTAAGCCCCCCCTCGGCCACCGGCATCGACATGTCGTATAGGTTTGCCGTACCTGGATGGTTCATCTCCGGATTGCCCCAGCACGGCCAGGGCATCCCGTAAAAGTCGCCATCCGCCGGGCCGCCGTTGGCGCGCAGCGTTGTGCGGTCAAAGGTGTGCTGATTCGCCATGTGCATCTTCATCCGCTCCGGGCTCTGCCCCGTGTAGCCGATGGTCCACATGCCGCGATTGAACTCGCGGGTGATGTCCTCCACGTTCGGCTCGCCGCCATCGTCGATGGCGATGTTGCGGAAGATCTTGTCGTGGAAGCCGAACTTCTCCGCGAACTTCGCCATGATCGTGTGGTCGGGCAGCGATTCGAACAGCGGCTCCACAACCTTGTCACGCCATTGCAGCGAGCGGTTGGAAGCCGTCACCGACCCCCGCGTCTCGAACTGCGTCGAGGCGGGCAGCAGATAGACGCCGTCCTGCCGGTCCTGCAAGACGGCCGTCACGGTCGGATAGGGGTCGATCACGACAAGCATGTCGAGCTTGCCCATCGCCGTCTGCATTTCCTTCTGCCGCGTCTGGCTGTTGGGGGCGTGACCCCAGAGCACCATCGCGCGGGTGTTGTCGGGCTGTTCCAGGTTCTCCTTGTCCTCCAGCACCCCGTCGATCCAGCGGCTGACCGGGATGCCCGTGAGGTTCATCATCGCGGTATCGCCATAGGACGCCTCCGAGAAGCGGCTCTTGAGCCAATCCAGATCCTCCTCCCAGACCCGCGCCCAATGTGCCCAGGACCCCGGTGTCAGACCGTAGTAGCCCGGCAGCGTATCGGCCAGAACGCCCAGATCGGTTGCGCCCTGCACGTTGTCATGACCCCGGAAGATGTTGGTGCCACCGCCAGCCGTGCCCATGTTGCCGAGCGCCAGTTGCAACACGCAATAGGCGCGCGTGTTGTTGTTGCCGTTGGTGTGCTGGGTGCCGCCCATGCACCAGATCACGGTGCCGGGGCGGTTGTTGACCAGCGTGCGCGCGACGCGCTCAAGCTGCTGGCCGGGCGCCCCGGTGACACGCTCGACCTCTGCCGGGGTCCACTTCTTCACCTCGTCGCGGATCTGGTCCATGCCCCAGACACGGGTGCGGATGAACTCCTTGTCCTCCCAACCGTTCTCGAAGATGTGCCACAGGATGCCCCAGACCAGCGCAACATCCGAACCGGGCCGGAAGCGCACATATTCATCCGCATGTGCCGCCGTGCGCGTGAAGCGCGGGTCGCAGACGATGAAGGGCGCGTTGTTCTCTTCCTTGGCCTTCAGCATGTGCAGCAGCGACACAGGGTGCGCCTCCGCCGGGTTGCCGCCGATCAGGAAGATGGCTTTGGAATTATGGATGTCGTTGTAGCTGTTGGTCATGGCGCCGTAGCCCCATGTGTTCGCCACGCCCGCCACGGTAGTCGAATGGCAGATCCGCGCCTGATGATCGACGTTATTGGTGCCCCAGTAGGCCGCGAACTTGCGGAAGAGATAAGCCTGCTCGTTGCTGTGCTTGGCCGAGCCCAGCCAGTAGACGCTGTCTGGCCCGCTCTCTTCGCGGATCTTCATCATGCCGTCGCCGATCTCGTTGATCGCGTCTTCCCAAGACATGCGCTGCCATTCTCCCGCGACCCGTTTCATCGGGTATTTCAGACGCCGCTCGCCATGCGCGTGCTCCCGCACCGAAGCCCCCTTGGCGCAATGGGCCCCGAGGTTGAAGGGGCTGTCCCAGCCCGGCTCCTGACCCGTCCAGACGCCGTTGTCGACTTCCGCGATCACCGTGCAACCGACGGAGCAATGGGTGCAGACCGACTTGATCGTCTCCACCGCCGAGTTCGCCGCCGATTGTGCCGAGGCCTGCGTCACCGTCCCGCCGGTGCCCGCAATCGCCGCCAGCCCGCCGATGGCAAGGCCCGATCCGCGCAGGAAGGTCCGCCGGTCCACGCCGCGCGATGGCGCTTGCGTGACTGCGCCGGGGCGCTGGCCTCTTGCGGCGGTTGTGGTCTTTTTCCTCAGCATCGTCGTTCTCCCTCTTCCGGTGCGTCGCCTTTGGCGTGCGTGCCTCTGGGTTTGTCGTCAACAACCTGCGCTCAGAAGCGCGCGCTTTCAAAGTAGGCGCGGGTATGCGCCGTGTCCTGCATCGTCTCGGACTTGAGGACAGGCAGCGCCGGTCCGGCCTCCGCCTGTCCCGCGGTCGCAACGGCAGCCACCGCGGCGGGGGCCGCCGTGCCGGCCAGTTTCAGAAAATCGCGGCGGCTGGTGCCGGGTTTCTTGTCGCTCATGGGATGTCTCCCCTTTCTGTTCTGGCGGGCATCCCCGCCGTTTACGTGGCAGGCCCGTCAGCCCGTCGTCATCCGAAACGCCTCGCGCTCGATCTCCATGAAGGCGGCACCCACAGCGCCCACGGAGGCATAGAGCACCGACCCCCTGGCCGCCTGAAGGTCCGCAAAGAAGTGCGGGGCCCACAGACCGATGTGCTTGTTGAAGAAGTCTTTCTGCTGCGTGTCGCTTGCGGGCGCACCAAAGCGGCCCACGATCATGCCGCCCATCATCTCCATCAGCGAGGCGATGTTGTCTTCCGGCTCAAAGACATTCGGCGCGCGCGTTATCGTCAGCGCCGCCATGTCCCGCCGCAACCGCGCCAGCGGCTTCTCGTTCAGGAACCCGGTCAGGTAATAGCTTGCGTAGGGCAGCAACTCGCCACGTCCCAGCCCGATGAACAGCGCGTGGTATTCCGACATGGCGCTCTTGGGTTTGATGACCTTCGCCACCCGCGCCAGCCCGCTCACAGCCTCGCCCAAGGCACTGGCATCGCCGCTCAGCCCGGCGGTCTGGTTCAGCAGCATCTGATCGGGCGGTCCCGACAGGGTCAGGCCAAGGTAGTTGTAGAGGTCCGCCCTCAGGCGGTCCTCCTCGCTCACGCGGCGTTCGGGGGCGGTCACATTCATGCGGTGCCCTCCTCGAAGGTGAAGACCATGCGGCGCGGGGCGGGGGACATTTCATCGTTTGTCTCTTCCGGCGCGGCGTCGGGAACCGGCTCCGGCTCAACGGCAGCCACGACTTCTTCCTCGACGGCCATCGGCACCTCTTCCGGCACCTCCTCGGCCATCTCCTTCAACCGGGCCATCCTCTCGACGTGATAAAGCATGCCCTTGCCGACCTGATAGGCCGTCTTGATCGGTCCGTTGCCCGTGCTGCCGGTCAGATAATCGTCGTCATAATCGTTCAGCCCGTCGACGCAGGCCAGCACCGGGTTGCTGCGCCAGAGCTTGCGCAGCGCGCGGTTGCGCAGGTGCTGCGGGACGGCCTTGACCATGAAGGCGGTGAAATCGTCGCCCGCACCCATGCTGTCGGGATCGGGCAGGCCAAGCGCCTCCAGCACCTCCAGCACCTCGGCATCGGTCTGGGGTGCTTCCTCCATGACCTCGACGGGTTCGACGGCAAGCGCCTGCGCTTCGGCCTTTACCCCCGCGCGGCGGCGGTCCCAGAATCCCGGTCCCGCCCTCACTGCGACAACTCCTTCTTCATCGGCGCACGGTAGACATCCGTCGTCTGCACGATCCGCGCATCACCGATTCCATCCTGATCTCCGTCGACCTTCGTGCGATCACGGCGGCGCTTGATAAAGGCCTCCTCCTCGTGATGACGCATCACAAAGGACCGCACCCAGTCGCGCATCCCCTGTGGCATCGCCACTTTCTCCACGATCTCCTCGCCCGAATCCGCATAGTCCTGCGCTTCGTAAGGCGATGCCGTGACCAGCACGAGATCGAGACCGGCATCCGCCGCTGCCGACCTGCGCCGCAGAATCACATAGACCGAGGGTTCGCGCGATCCCAGCTCGTGGACATAGGCCTCCGTATCGGATCGGAAGAGCGTCAGCGGTCTCGTACCCGCGTGGAACTCGCTTACCGCGCCCTCCTCGCGCAGCAGCTTCCACTCCGCCGGTCCGGCACCGGGCAGGACCGCCAACGCCTTCCATGCCCATTTCACCCACCGCGTAACGCCTGCCGTGCGGCCCATCACGATGCCAACCGGAATCGTCTCGGCGTCTGGATAATTGAACATGGCCTCTCCCTAAGGACGATAATTGCACCAAGACCCGCGTGGGCCAAGCTTTTTCTGCATACTGCTGTGTACCCGGACACCCCCGCTGGGCCGACCTGCGGGGATTTGCCTTTACCTTCGCGCGATTTCTTGACTACCTGTCAGCCGGAAAAGGGGCGCGCCGGCGCGCCCGTCGGGGGAAGCCATGACCGCGAAATTGCTGATTTGCGACTGCCTCGGCACGCAGGTGCTCGACGCCGACGCCATCGGGAAAGCCACCGGCATGACCTGTTCGCGGGTCTTCACGCACCTCTGCGGTGCCCAGATCACCCAGGCCGCCAGCGCCATTACCGAGGGTGACGTGACCATCGCCTGCCAGCAGGAAGCGCCGCGTTTCGCCACGCTGGCCGAGGAAATGGGCCAGCCCCTCCCCACCTTCGTCGACATCCGCGACCGCGCGGGCTGGTCCGATGACGCGGCCACAGCGCCCAAGATGGCGGCCCTCCTGGCGGAAGCCTTGCTGGCCCCCGCGCCGGCCAAGACCGTGGACGTCACCTGCGAAGGGACCTGCCTGATCCTCGGCAACTCCGACACAGCCTTTACCGTCGCCGCACAACTCGCCGATACGCTGGCCGTCACTGTCCTGATCCCCCCCGGCACCCCGCCCCGTCCTGCCCCCGCCTATGACACCGTTGTGGGAAGGCTGACAAAAGCCAGCGGCACCCTTGGAAATTTCACTGTCCAGATCGACGCCCTGCAACAGATCGTCCCCGGCGGTCGCGGCGACCCGCAACTGACCGATCCGCAGAACGGGGCGACCTCGCTCTGCGACCTGATCCTCGACCTGCGCGGCACCGGCCCGTTGTTCTCCGCCGACGCCAAGCGCGACGGCTACCTTCGCGCCGACCCCGGCAGCGCGCCTGCCGTCGCCGCCGCCGTCCTCGCCGCCTCCCACATGACCGGCACTTTCGAAAAGCCGCTCTACGTGCGGTTCGAAGCCTCCCTCTGCGCCCATTCCCGCGCGGGCCAGCCCGCCTGCTCACGCTGCCTCGATCTCTGCCCCACGGGCGCCATCACGCCCGACGGCGATACCGTCAGCATCGATCCCATGATCTGCGCGGGCTGCGGCGCGTGTTCCGCTGTCTGCCCTTCCGGAGCGATCTCCTACGACGATCCGCCCGTCGATCACCTGTTCCGCCGCCTCCGCACCCTCAGCGACACCTACCGCCGCGCGGGCGGCACCGCGCCCCGCCTGCTGGTCCACGACGCGGACCACGGGGCCGAGATGATCCGCCTCGCCGCCCGCTTCGGTCGGGGGTTGCCCGCTGACGTGATCCCGCTTGAAGTCACCGCCCTCGCAGGCTTCGGCCATGCCGAGATCCTCGCCGCAGGCATGACCGGCTTCACGGAGGTCGCCATCCTGCTCTCGCCGAAGACCGAACGCGACGCCCCGGAGCGAGAGACCGTGCTCGCCAATGCGCTGGCCGGGCGCGAGATTGTCCGGTTGCTCGACCTCGCCGACCCCGACGCGCTGTCCGACACCCTCTATGATGCCGAAACCACCGGGGTCGACCACCCCCCTGCCCTGCCCATCGGCTCCCGCCGCCAGGTCGCCCGCCTCGCCACCCGCACGCTGAACCCGCAGGCCACGCAAATCCCGCTCCCCGCCGGTGCGCCCTATGGTGCGGTGCTGGTCGATACCGACGCATGCACGCTCTGCCTCTCCTGCGTCTCGCTCTGCCCCTCGGGCGCGCTCGGCGACAACCCGGACCTGCCGCAACTCAGGTTTCAGGAGGACGCCTGCCTGCAATGCGGCCTCTGCGCCAACGTCTGCCCGGAGAACGCGATCACGCTTGAACCGCGCATGGACATCTCCGACGCGGCCTTCACCCAGCGGGTCCTGCATCAGGAAGAACCCTTCCCCTGCATCGAATGCGGCAAGCTCTTCGGCGTCAAATCCACCGTCGAGAAGATCACCGAGAAGCTCGCGGGCAAGCACGCGATGTTCGCCAGCAGCGCCGCCGCGCGGATGATCCAGATGTGTGACAATTGCCGCATCAACGCGCAGTATCATTCCGAAAACAACCCCTTCGCCGGCAAGGAGCGCCCCAAGCCGCGCACTTCCGACGACTATTTCACAAACCGCAAGGATAACTGACCCTTGAAGCTGACAACCAGAGGAAACCCCCGAAAATGAGCGATAATTTCAACATGTCGATGCGCAAGTTCCTCAAGCAGGTCGGCGTGACCTCGCAGCAGGCCATCGAAGAAGCGATGCGCAAGGCGGGTGACACCAGCGGCAAGACCTTCGAGGCCCGCGTCGTCGTCACGGTAGAAGGGCTGGACCTGAACCACGTCGTGACCGGCACCATCGAGGGACAGTCCTGACGTGTCGCTGACCCGCGACGCCGTCCTGACCGCACTGAAAACCCTGACCGACCCGGTCAGCGGCACTTCCATCGTGGAGGCGGGCGTGGTCAAGGCGCTGTCGGTCGGCGAGGATGGCGCGGTGCGCTTCGTCATGGAAGTGGGCGCAGGCCACGGGACCGCATACGCATCCGTACGCCAAGCGGCGGAGGACGTACTGAAGGCGCTGCCGCAGGTCGGCCCCGTTTCCGTGATCCTGACCGCCCACAGCACCCCAGCGCCGCCGCCAGACCTGAAACCGAACCGCGCCTCGCCCCCTGCAGGCCCGCAGAAGATCCCCGGCATCGACCGCATCCTCGCGATCGCGTCGGGCAAGGGCGGGGTGGGCAAATCCACTGTCGCCGCGAACCTCGCCTGTGCGCTCGCCGCTGAAGGGCGCCGTGTCGGATTGCTGGATGCGGATGTCTACGGCCCTTCCCAGCCGAGAATGCTGGGCGTCTCGGGCCGCCCCTCCTCTCCTGACGGCAAGACCATCCTGCCGATGCGCAATTTCGGCGTCACGATGATGTCGATCGGATTGATGACCAACGACGATCAGGCCGTCGTCTGGCGCGGGCCGATGCTGATGGGTGCCTTGCAGCAGATGATGACACAGGTGCAATGGGGTGCGCTCGATGTGCTGATCGTGGACCTGCCCCCCGGCACCGGTGACGTGCAGATGACTTTGGCGCAGAAGGCCGAGGTGACGGGTGCGATCATCGTCTCCACCCCGCAGGACGTGGCGCTGATGGACGCCCGCAAGGGCATCGACATGTTCAACCAGTTGAAAACACCGATCATCGGCATGATCGAGAACATGAGCACGCATATCTGCTCCAACTGCGGGCACGAGGAGCACGTCTTTGGCCATGGCGGGGTGGCGCGCGAGGCGAAGAAGCTGGGCGTGCCGCTGCTGGCCGAGATCCCGCTGCACCTCGATATCCGGCTGGCGGCAGACGGCGGTGCACCCATCGTGGTGTCCAAGCCCGACAGCGCACAGGCGCAGGCCTTCCGCGACGTCGCCCGCCGCCTGATCGCCGACGGAGCGGCATGACCGCCCCATCCTTCCCGCCCCTGTTCGAAGGCCGTGACACGGGGCGGGTCGACCCCCTGACCGTCGCCTGCACCACCGCCGCCGAAGGCTGCGATGCAGGGCTCGTGTGTCACTCCATCGCCCCCGACCGCCTGCGCGCCGCCATCGTCTTTGCCCCCGAAACGCCGCTTGCCGAGGCGATGACCGCTCTGCCGCTCTGCGGCATCGGCTTTCGCGATGCCTTGGGTGCGCTCGCCCCGCCGGAAGTCGCCGTGCACCTCGGCTGGGACGGGCGCATCTACGTGAACGGCGGCGAGTGCGGTGCCCTGACCGCCCGGGCCGCCACCGCCGACCCCCACCTTATCCCCGACTGGTTGGTGATCGGTCTCGACCTCGCACTCTGGCCCGAGAGCGAGGACACGGGCCTCACTCCCGACCGCACCGCGCTTTATGCCGAAGGCTGCGCCGAGGTCGACCCTACCGCCCTCCTGGAGGCCTGGGTCCGCCATACTCTTGTCGGCCTGAACATCTGGGAGGAGGACGGCACCGCCGCCCTGCACCGAGACTGGACGGGGGTGGCGCAGGGCATCGGGAAGGAGGTCGAGATGCGGGGCCGTCGTGGCATCTTCATCGGCGCGGATGAGAATTTCGGCCTCTTGCTGAAAGAACCCGCCGGGACGACACTGATCCCGCTCACCGATCTGCTGAAGGACACGCCATGAAGCTCGCCCGCGCGATCCATTTCGACGAAAGCGACACCCGCGTCTTTCACAACCCCGCCCGCACAGGGGAATGGTGCGTTTCAGGCGGGTTCGAGTTCTCCAACTGGAGCGAAGGCGATCTTGTCGGCAAGCCGCGCCAGGCCTTCGCCAACGGCTGGATGGGCTGCGAGACCTTCGGGCGGGTGAGTTTCGTCGCCGTAACGCAGATCGAACCGTCAGAGCGGGACTGGATCGTCGCGGCCCTCGCCCGGCATTTCGTGGAAATCTACGGCGCGCCGTCGGTGGAAGCCGCTTTGCCCGTCGCCCTTGAGGAAGTTGACCAAATGCTGGCGCTTTGTGACGACCATGACCCCAACACCTTGCTGACCGTCGCGCGGGAGTTGACGGAGACCGGGGCGCGGGAGACCTATCGCATGATTGAACCACAGGCGGCGGAACTGGATCAATTCGCCGTACACGGGTCGTTGGACGAGGACCACGGGCACAGCCACTGACGGAGGGTGCCGGCCCGGAACAAGGCGAAGCCGCCGGGCCATCGCCTGCCCGTTCCGGCGGGCTGGCGATCTGGTGAGGCTTGGTGCCACTCTGATGGCGCCCCTCACCCTCACCATAAAGTGGGACGGATCACCCGATCAATCGCCACCCCACGGGCAGCCGACGACCCTCCAGGCAACTGGTGCGCGCTTAAGTCTACTCCGCGTTGAACACGAACAGCGTCTCGCCGTTGATCTTGTACCCGTCGATCAGTTCTTTCGCCGTATCGCTCACCAGCCATTCTTCCAACTGCACCGCCAGATCAGCCTTCACATGCGGCTGCTTCTCAGGATTCACCGGCAGGTAGGCATATTGGTTGAACAGAGCCGGATCCCCGGAATAGAGCAGCTTCAACCCGGCCCTGTTTCCGAACTTCAGCCAGCTTGCCCGGTCCGCAAGGATATAGGCATCCAAGCCCGCCGCCGTGTTCAGCGCGGCACCCATCCCGGCACCAACCGCATTGTACCATTCCCCGAAACCCGCCACATCCAGCCCCGCCTTGGACCAGACCCCAAGCTCCGCCTTATGCGTGCCACTGTCATCACCTCGGCTGACAAAGGCGGCCTTGGCCTGCGCGATATCCTGCATCGCCTCCACGACACTGGCGTCATCGGCAATCCCTGCCGGATCGCCCGCAGGCCCGATCAACACGAAGTCGTTGTACATGATCTCGCGCCGGTGCGTGCCGTAACCTTCCGCCACGAAGGCCTCCTCCGCCTTGCGCGAGTGCACGAGAATCGCGTCAACGTCCCCCGCTTCTCCCAAACGGATCGCCTGACCTGTGCCAACAACCAGCAACTGGACCTCGATGCCCGTGTCCTCTGCGATCTTCGGCAACAGCACCTCGGCCAGCCCCGAATTTTCGAAGGATGTCGTCACGGCCAGCTTCAATGGCTCGGCCTGCGTCACCGTCGCGCTGATCGTGAGGGCAAGAGCGGCAATCAGTTGTCTGAACATGGTGGGGGTCTCCTCCGGAGTATTTCAATTCCGCGTAGAAGAAGGCGAAATCTGCGGCGAATTCAACCCCGCCTCAGCAGATGATCGTGACCTTGGCCAAGTCACCGTCCACTTCCCGCACTGCCGCCAGTACCCGACCCGCCATGTGTGTCTTTACGTAAGCCTCTTTCGTTTCGGCGAGGATGGTTACGGGGCGTTGTCCGCCCCTCCTGTACTTGGGGCGGATGCGTTTCTGAACTGCCGACTCACCCCCCTAACTGAGCCCGGCCCCCTGCGGATGCGTTCCCTGCGGCTCAGTTCAGGCGATAAAACTGTGCTGCGGTTCCGCCAAAAATGTCGGTCCGCTCGGCCTCGGACAGATCGCGGGTCAGGTCCTGCACCGTCTTGTGCCAGCCTTGGTAGTCGGCCTGCAAATTGCAAACGGGCCAGTCCGATCCCCACATGATCCGGTCTGACCCAAAGGCGTAGAACACATGCTCGGCAACGGGCCGTAGATCCTCGATGGTCCAACCCTCACCGGCTTCGGTCACCAGCCCCGAAAACTTGCAGCACCCCGTGGTCTCTTCCGCCAGTTTCGACATGCCGTCAGCCCAACCCGAGAATGCGTCCTTGCCCGCGCGCTGATTTCGTATTTGCGGCTTCATGCAATGGTCATAGACAGTCCGCATGTCGGGGTAGCGTTTCATCAGTCTCAAGAAATTGGGAAGGTGCTGCGGGAAGCCGAGTGCGTCGAAGGTCAGGTCAAGGTCGATGATCGCGCGGTAGGCCCACTGAACATCGTCTCGCAGCATCCAGTCCAGATCTGGGATGTCCTGTATCATGGGTCGAACGCCAACGAACTTCGGGTGCTGGGCCAAGCGCTTCAGGTGTGAAAGGTGGCTATGGTCTTCGAAATCCACCCATCCCACAACACCCTTGATAAACGGCGTGGCGTCGGCGAGGCCAAGCATATACTCCGTTTCATTCAGAGTGGCAGCGGCCTGAACCAGTACGGTGCCATCTATGCCTTGCGCCGCAAGAAGGGGCGCAAGATCTGACGGGCCGTAGGCGCGGTTCAGGACCTTGTTGTCCATCGGCATCCAGTCGTAGTCCCCCCGCAACGGTTGCCACAGGTGCTGGTGTGCATCGATCCTCATCCGCGATCCCTCATGTCGGCGCGTCCTCCCGCATCAGGCCTTGCGCCTTGAGGTCGGTCCAGAGGCCGGCTGGAATTTCAGCCTCAGCGGCCTGCAGATTGCTCGTCGATTCCTTCACGCCCTGCCCGCCCGGGATCACGGCCACATGAGTCGGATGCAACAGCGGAAACTGGAACGCGGCGTCGACGAGGCGTACGCCGTGATCCGTGCAGAGGGCCTCGATGGCGTGGACCCGGTTCATGATCTCCTGCGGTGCGGGGTCGTAGTTATAGAACGCGCCGGGTTTGGCCCCGGTCGCCAGGATGCCTGAATTATAGGGCCCACCCGTAACGATCCCGATCCCGCGGGCGTCACAGAGCGGCAAAAAGCTGTCGAGCGCAGTTTGTTCCAGCAGCGTGTAGCGGCCGGCCAGAAGGAACAGGTCGAAGTCGCCGCGCTCGGCCAGCATCTGGCACACCTCCCACTCGTTTATACCGCCGCCGATGGCTTTGACCAAACCCTGTTCCCGCAGCGAGATCATGGCATCATAGCCGCGTCCGCCGAAGAATTCCTCGATCCGCATGTCGGAGGCGGCTTTGGAGCCGTGGGAAAAGATACAAAGGTCATGGACGTAAAGAATATCAATCTGATCGACACCAAGCCGCGAAAATGATGCCTCGAACGACCGCATGACGCCGTCGTAGCTGTAGTCAAACTGCTCGCGCCGCTGCGGGACATTGAACCATTTTCCGACGCCTGCCCGATACTCAGGGGCGCAGCGCTGGATCAGGCGGCCGACCTTCGTGGACAGCACATATTCGTCCCGTGGCTTGTCGCGCAGAAACGGGTTCAGCCGCGTCTCGGACAGGCCCAGCCCGTAAAGCGGCGCGGTGTCATAATACCGGACACCGCCGTTCCAAGCGGCATCCAGCGTCGCGCGCGCGTCGTCCTCCGAGATCGCCTTGTACAGGTTGCCAAGCGGCGCCGTCCCGAACCCCAGTTCGGTAAATGTCAGCCCGCCATTGCCAAGCCTGTCCCAGTGACGTGTCTTCAAAGCCATATCGTTTCCCCTGCGTTCTGCCGGCATTTCGACACCGGCATCTTACCCAAATTTCCCTTTACGTGAAGAGGTTAACGGTCATAGTATTCTGCGGGAGGAACGATATGACAGCGAATTTCAAACGGGTGTTCGGCGGTGTGAAACCGGTAATCGGAATGGTTCACATCGGTGCGCTGCCGGGGTCGCCAATGTTCGATCCGAACCTTGATCTTCCGCGTGGCGCACAGCCCCTGGCCCAGAAACTACGGCCCGACATCGCAACCCTGGTGGATTTGATGCTGGCGACCGACCCCTGACATGGCGGCGAGCGGCAACATGGTGCTGGGCGGTGGGCCGGGGATGAGCCTCTATTCCTTCCGCGAACGCGGCACGTTGAACGGCGTTTCCCCGCGTCCTGCAATGGTTGAACTTTTCGAGACAACGGCGCAGGCATGGCCAGACCATCCACCTCAAACCCGATCCCGCCCACATCCATATCTTCGACACCAACAACGGCGCGCGATTTTAAGGAGGCCCACATGCTCAAAGGCATCGACCCGATACTGAACGCCGACGTGCTCTATGCACTGCGCGCGATGGGCCACGGCGACGACCTGATCATCGCCGACACCAACTTCCCGTCTGACAGCGTCGCGCGGGACACGGTGCTGGGCGAGGTCCTGCGCATCGACAGGTCAGCGGCGGAGGTCGTGCACGCGGTTCTGTCGCTTTATCCGATCGACACTTTTGTGGATGACGCCGCCGGGCGGATGGAAGTGGTGGACGAGCCGACAACCATCCTCCCTGTCATGGAGGAAGTGCAGGCAGAGGTCAGCGCTGCGGACGGCCCGACCATGATAGGCATCGAACGCTACGCCTTTTACGACCGCGCCAAGCAGGCCTACGCCGTGATCCAGACCGGAGAGCGGCGCTTTTACGGCTGCTTCGCCTTGCGTAAAGGCGTCGTGCCGCCGGACGAGGAATAGGTCATGGGTAAGGTCGTCATCCTGGGCGTGTTCGTCGCCGACACCGCCTACCGCGCCGCGCGTATGCCGAAGATCGGTGAAACCATCTTGGGAAATTCCTTCGCCCTCGGCCCCGGCGGCAAAGGGTCAAACCAAGCCGTCGCCTGCGCCCGCATCGGGGCCGAGACGCATATGATCTCCAAGCTGGGGCAGGACGATTTCGCAAAGCTGGCGCTTGATACCTGGGCCGAGGCAGGGGTCATCCCCCATGTCGAACAGGTTGCCGAAAGCTACACCGGTGCCGCGTATATCTTCATCGAGGACCGTACTGGCGACAACGCGATCATCATCGCCCCGGGTGCCGCCGCCCTAATCAGCGTCGCCGATATCGATGCGCAGTCCGAGTTGATCGCAGGTGCCGACGTTTTCGTCACGCAGCTGGAGCAACCCATGGACGCCGCTGTCCGCGCCTTGCAGATCGCGCGCGATGCCGGGGTGACCACAATTCTCAACCCCGCACCAGCCGCCGAATTGCCAGACGGGATGCTTGCGCTTTGCGACTACGTCACGCCGAACGAGACCGAGTGCGAGGCGTTGACGGGCGTTCCCGTCCGGACCGAGGAAGACGCCGCGAAGGCCTGTGAGGTGTTGCGGGAGCTTGGCGTGAAATCCCCAATCATCACCATGGGGGAACAGGGCGCCTATCTCTACGGCCATGGGTTAGTCCCTGCCGTAAACGCCGGTCCCGTGGTCGAGACGACGGGCGCGGGTGATGCGTTCAACGGCGGATTTGCGGCAGCGATTGCCGAGGGAAAGTCACCTCTGGACGCCGCCCGATACGGCTGCGCGACGGCTGGCCTTTCGGTCACGAAAGCGGGCACCGCCCCTGCGATGCCGACGCGGGCGGCTGTAGAGGCGATCATTGCGAATGTCCTCTAAGGGCACCGTCAAGTAGCGAGAGATAACACAAGCCGTTACGTTGGCGCATGACCAGACTTGAGTAATCTGGTGGCCTTTCAGGCCATCGTTTTTCAAATCTGCAAGATCTGTTGTCCGATGCAAACTGTCGACGCTGGCGGTCGCGAGAGATTTGCGAACAACCTTGGAGCCATCTGGTAGCCGGTTCTAGGGCCTAGCTAAGCGCCTGAAACTCCACACGGCGGTTTTCGTCGGCCTTGGGATCAGCGGCGTTGAAGGGAAAGCGCTCTCCCAATCCGACGGTTTCCAGGCGCGCGGGGTCGATGCCGCAGTTCTCGATCAGGTGGCGGGCCACTTCCTTGGCGCGCAGGATCGAAAGACGTTCGTTGTAAGCGTCGCTGCCGGAGGTGTCGGTGTGCCCGACGATGCGGATCAGATTGATGTCGCTTTCCTGAAGAACCTTGCACATCGTCGCCAGTTTCGGCGTTTCCTCGGCAGCGAGCGCCGCGGAATCAAAGCCGAACTTGATACGCAGGTTGACCTGAAGGTCGGGATCGAGTTGGCCGAAAACAAGCGGCTTGTTGGGATCGCTTACTGCAGCAGTCGTCACGACAGTCTCATCGGTGCTGGGGATTGTTTCAGTCGTCGTGGTGCTTTCGGTTTGCGCCGTGCTTTCGGTTTGCGTCGTGCTTTCGGTTTGCGTCGTGCTTTCGATTGCGACCGTCGTCGTATCCTCGGCGGTGACGTCATCGACCGTGATCAGCTTGAGACCACGGGTCGCGCCAAGGCCGTTCGACTGTGCCTCGCCGAAGACTTCGCGCTGTTGTTCGAACCGTTTCTTCAGGGCCTCAACGCCCAGATCCTCCTGCGCGGCGGCGCCAGCGGCGATGAGAGTAGTGGACAGGGCGAGCATCAGTGATCTTGCGATGGAAAATGACATGGCAGGCCTCAAGGGAAAAATGATTTTGTATGCCCGCAATGGTAGGCTATCCTGAGCACAAATTCAATTCAGACATTCTTGCAGAGGCGACATATGATATTCGCCATCGAACTTTTGGCCTGTCACCGTGCCGCGTCTTCGAGGTTGACGTGACTGCCCCGATCACGCGGGTTCCCCGGATCTTGCCCCAGCCCCCGACGTTTTCGGGCGCGGGGATGACCCATGTCGGTCTGGTGCGGGAACGCAACGAGGACGCCATCCTTACCGATCCGGGTGGCACCCTGTGGGCCGTGGCCGACGGGATGGGGGGCTATGGCAATGGCGATGTCGCATCCGACATCGTGATCGAGACGCTGTCGCGGGTGCCCGAGCAGGCGCTGCCGGGCCCCGCGTTGCAGGCCAGCCTGCGCGAGGCGAACGACAGCATCTGCAAGGCGGCAGCACGCGGCACTGGCAGCATGGGGGCGACTGCGGTCGCGCTGATGATACAGAATTCCGTGGGCACGGTGGCCTGGGTCGGCGACTGCCGGGCCTATCTGTTACGTGGCCAGTCATTGCGGCTGCTGACCCATGATCACACGGTCGTTCAGGACATGGTGGACCGCGGCCTGCTGGACCCGGCGGAGGGCAACCACCATCCCGAAAGCCATATGGTGACCCGCGCGGTTGGCTATGAGTGGGATCTGGAAATCGACTATATCTCGGTGCCGCTGGTGCAGGAAGACCGGCTGTTGCTGTGCAGTGACGGGCTGACCGCGTGCCTGAGCGATCAGGACATCTCCAGCCACATGCGCCGCGCCACAGGGCCGCAGACGCTGTGTACATCGCTGGTCACGGCAGCACTGGAACAGGGTGCGCCCGATAATGTGTCCGTCGTCGCCGTCTTCGCCGCGGGGCGTTAGACCATGCGCGAGGGCATGTTGGTCGGTCCCATCATAGTCGCCATCGGGCTGGTCATGGCTGCGATCGCCTTTGCGGTCGTGGGGGCGGTGCTGGAAACCGCCGATGCGACCGGCGAAATCCGACTGTCACGCAACGAAGCGCGGATCGCGGAACTGGATAATGAAGTGCAAAGCCTGCGGTCCGAGCTGTCGGATGCGCAGACCGAGCTGGCGCGTCTG
>JBBSJO010000081.1:0-17163 GCA_038257185.1 Rhodobacterales bacterium
CGCGCAGGCCGCCGACCAGGACCGGCTGGACGCGTTCCTGGAAGTGACGGGGTTCGACGTGGCGCTGGACAGCATCAGGCTCTCTGCGGACACGGCGCCGCAGATGCTGGGGCTGGATGCCCATGCCTTCGGATCTGAATGGTCGCGTCTGGTGCGAGAGGTCTTCGCCACGGACCTGATGCACGACATGGCACTCGAGATCCTGAACAATACGCTGACCGACGATCTGCTGGACCATGCGGTCGACTTCTACGCCTCGGATCTGGGCCGCCGTCTGGTGGCGGTCGAAAACGAGGCCCATATGGTCGAGGAAGAGGGGCTGAAGACCCAGACGGGAGAGGAGATCATCGCGGGTCTGGTGCGCATCGGCTCTCCCCGCATTGCACTGCTTGAGCGCCTGAACACGGCAAGCGGGGCGGAAGATACCTCTCTCAATGCCCTTCAGGAGGTGCAGGTGCGTTTCCTGCTGGCCGCTGCTGCTGCCGGGGTCATAGAGCTGAGGATGGACGAGGCCGACCTGCGCGAAGCGATGCAGAGCCAGCAGGACGAGATGCGTCTCACGATGCGGGCAGGGGCGCTGGCGAATGCCGCCTATACCTATCAGGCGTTTTCGGATGACGAGGTCGCCGCCTATGCCGATGCGCTGGAGAACCCGAAAATGCAGGAAGTCTATGAGCTGATGAACGCGGTCCAGTATGAAATCATGGCGAACCGGTTCGAGGCGATTGCTGGTCGGCTGGCAGCCATGCAGCCCAGTCAGGATCTCTGATATGCGGGTGCTCTGGGCTGTGCCTCTGATGCTTTGCCTTGCGCTGCCCGCCTGGGCGGATGCGCGCATGACGGTTCTGGTCGACGTGCTCAAGATTGCCCAAGCCGCGCAGATCCTGCGCGACGAGGGCCTGCAGCACGCCGCAGCGCTCGATGCAGAGATGCTGGGGGGATCGGGAGGGGCAGGCTGGCAGGTGCAGGTCGAGGCGATTTATGACCCCGCGCGGATGACCGAAACGGTGCGCCGCGCGATGGAGGAGGCGCTGGACGGCGAAATGCTGGAGCAGACGATCGATTTCTTCGCGCATCAGCCCGGTGCCAAGATCATCGTGCTGGAGAATGCCGCCCGCGCCGCCATTTCTGACAAGCGGGTGGAGGAGGCCGCGCGGGGGCACTATGCGGGTCTCGAAGATACGGACGATCCGCGCCTTGCCCGGATCACGGAGCTGATCATGGGCGGCGACATGATCGGGCGCAACGTGACCTCGGCAATGAATGCCAATGTGCAGTTTCTGCGGGGTCTGGCCGACGGCGATGCCTCCTCCATGACGGAGGAGGAGATCCTGACCGACGTGGCCGGAGAAATGGAAGAAATCACCGAGGACACCATCGGCTGGCTCTATGGCTACATGCTGATGGCCTATAGCCCGCTCAGCGATGACGAGTTGCAGACCTATATCGCCTTTTCCGCGAGCCCGCCCGGTCAGGCCCTCAACCGGGCGCTGTTCGACGGGTTCGGCAAGGCCTATGAGGATATTTCCTATGCCTTGGGACGAGCCGTCGCGCTGAACATGACGGCTGAGGAACTGTAAGGGGGCTTTATCGACAGACGCGCTGCGCTGGTTTGGAAGGAAAAGCCGGTCGCGAGACTCGGCAAAGGCGGGCAATAGTCTCCATTGTTTCATTCTGTCAGGGTCGATCAGGCCCTCTGGCGATGAGGGCGCAGTAGGGCAATGCCTGCCGGACCCCTTTTCCATCCTCCGTGCCGATCCCCACAAAAGCACCGCAGACCCGCTTGACTTATGCCCCGGATCACCCGATAAGCCGCCATCCCGGCAGGCCCGCCTGCTTCGGGACTTATATCAATGACGCCCCCAGAGGGCGCGCTGTCCGAGGTGGCCATCAGGCCGCAACACCCCGACCGGGGGACCGCAGGACGCGGCAAAGTGAAGGAAAACGCAATGTTTGCGGTCATCAAGACTGGCGGTAAGCAATACAAGGTGGCTTCGGGCGATATGCTCCGGGTCGAACGTATTGCGGCTGATGCCGGTGACAAGGTTCTGTTCAACGAAGTGCTGATGCTCGGTGGCGATAGCCCCAAGGTCGGCGTTCCCCTGATCGCGGATGCCGGCGTCGAAGCCGAAGTCGTCGATCAGATCAAGGGCGAGAAGGTCATCCACTTCGTCAAGCGGCGCCGGAAGCACAGCTCAAAGCGCACCAAGGGCCACCGTCAGAAGCTGACGCTGGTCAAGATCGGCGAGATCCTGGCCTCCGGTGCCGGCAAGTCCGACGTCAAGGCGGCCGTGGGTACGGGCTCCGTCAGCGCCTCGATCGTGGCCGCGATGGAAGAGCGCTACACCATGAACCGCGGCGACCAGGCCGAGATGAAGAAGCGCGTCAAGACCGGGCAGGCCGAGGCGAAAGTCGTCGAGTCTAAGAAGGCCAAGACCGCCGACACGCCGATCGAGGCCGAAAAGCAGGCCAAGAAGGACGACGCTCCGGCCGCCGAGAAGAAGGCGCCCAAGGCCAAGAAAGCCAAGGACGGCGACGACCTGACTCAGATCTCCGGCGTGGGTCCGGTGATCGTCAAGAAACTGCACGGCGAAGGCATCACCACTTTCGCTCAGATCGCGGCATGGACGGAAGCGGACGTGGAAGCGATCGAAGAAAAACTGTCGTTCAAGGGTCGTGTCGGTCGTGAAGACTGGATCGCACAGGCCAAAGAACTGACCAAAGGGTAAGGAGAGACCAAATGGCACATAAAAAAGCAGGCGGTTCATCCCGTAACGGGCGCGACTCCGCAGGTCGCCGCCTTGGCGTAAAGAAGTATGGCGGCGAAGTCGTCGTTCCCGGCAACATCATCGTGCGTCAGCGCGGGACCAAGTTCTGGCCCGCGAATGGCGTCGGCATGGGCAAGGATCATACGATCTTCGCCACGGTTGACGGCAACGTGACCTTCCACAAAGGCCTCAAAAACCGCACCTTCATTTCGGTTCTGCCAGTGGCGGAGGCCGCAGAGTAAGCCCGACCCGCAAGGTATGAGAAATTCCAGGGATCGGCGAATACCGCCGGTCCCTTTTTCATTTGGCACAGAAAGTGCAGCGCCCGCATGACAGTCGCAGTGACATCATTCGCCATCTTCGCCGCCTCACAGGTCGGCACGCCGGGGCCGGCCAACATGGCCCTGATGGCAACCGGCGCGCGCTACGGCTTTCGCGCGGCCCTGCCTTTCGTGGCCGGGGTCGCCCTGGGCAAGCAACTGGTGATCTGGCCTGTGGGCTTTGGCCTGATGGAACTCAGCGACCGCGCGCCCTGGGTGTTCCAGACGCTGAAATACGTCTCGGCCGCCTATATCATCTGGCTGGCCTGGAAGGTCGCGAACCTGCGCCTGGGGCAGGGGCGCAGCACCGATGCCGCCCCCGGATTTCTTGCCGGGCTCATCGTGCATCCACTCAACCCCAAGGCCTGGGCAATGATCGTGGGCGGTTTCACCGCCTTCGTGGCCCCCGGAACGCCAACGCTTAACGCAACCTTAACAATCGCCTGCATACTGCTGGCGTGTCAGGTCGTGCTGCACCCGCTCTGGACACTTGCGGGTGATCGGATCGCGACCACGGTGGCGGGCACCCGCGGCGAACCCTATTTGATGTGGACACTGGCGGCGCTTACCGTGGCCAGTGTTCTATTCGTATTGTTCGGAGGAGGAACATGACGATGCAACACCAGACAATCGTGAACCAGCCGGTGATCGAAACCGAACGCTTCGACCTGCGCCCGCTCAGGCGCTCCGATCAGGGGCTGATCGAGATGTACGCCAGCGATGCCCGCGTGGCGATGACGACCTCGTCGATACCGCACCCGCTGCCCCCCGGCGTGATCGAAGCCTTCGTCACCCGCTCCATGGCCGACAAGCGGACGGAGGACGTCTGGATCATGGACGGCCTCAAATCCGGCGGCGCGGAGGTGATGGGGGTGATCTCGCTCAGCCGGCTCGACCGCAATCAGAGCGAGGTCGGCTATTGGGTGGCACCCGCCTTCTGGAACACGCATCTGGCGTCGGAAGCGGTTATGGCACTTGTGGTGACGAACCCGCTCAAGAACGCGGCGATGTTCGCCTCCGTCTACCATGACAACCCGGCCTCGGCGAAGGTGCTGACGAATGCGGGTTTCATCTATCTGGGCGACGCCGAAACCTATTGTCTGGCACGCGACGCTGCCGTACCCACCTGGACCTATAGCCGCAAGCTGTAGCGGTCCGCGAAAGGCCCCGCGATGAAGTTTCTCGACCTGTGCAAAGTCTACATCCGCTCCGGCGCGGGCGGGGGTGGCTGCGTGTCGTTCCGGCGCGAGAAGTACATCGAATTCGGAGGGCCTGACGGCGGGGACGGCGGCAATGGCGGCACCGTCTGGGCCGAGGCCGTGGACGGGCTGAACACGCTCATCGACTTCCGCTACCAGCAGCATTTCTTTGCCAAGAATGGCCAGCCAGGCATGGGCAAGCAGCGCACCGGCAAGGATGGCGACGACATCGTGCTGCGCGTGCCGGTAGGGACGGAGATCCTCGACGAGGATCAGGAAACCGTGCTGGTGGACATGACCGAGCTTGGCCAGCGCGTGAAGCTCGCGCGCGGCGGCAATGGAGGTTTCGGCAACCTGCATTTCAAATCCGCCACCAATCAGGCCCCGCGCCGCGCCAATGCGGGGCAGGAGGGTGTGGAGCGCACGCTATGGTTGCGTCTGAAGCTGATCGCGGATGTGGGCCTGCTGGGCCTGCCCAACGCGGGGAAGTCGACGTTTCTGGCGGCCACGTCCAACGCGCGGCCCAAGATCGCGGATTATCCTTTCACCACCCTTCACCCCAATCTGGGCGTCGTGGGCGTCGACAATACCGAATTTGTCGTGGCCGACATTCCGGGCCTGATCGAAGGTGCCTCCGAGGGCCGGGGTCTGGGCGATCTGTTCCTGGGCCACGTCGAACGCTGCGCGGTACTGCTCCATCTGGTCGATGGCACATCGGAGACGGTGGCGGAGGATTACCAGACCATCATTACCGAGCTTGAGGCCTATGGCGGCGATCTCGCCGAGAAACCGCGCGTGACCGTGTTGAACAAGATTGATGCATTGGATGAAGAAGAGCGCGCAACCCGCTGCAAGGAATTGGAAAAGGCCAGCGGTGGAGAGGTCATGATGATGTCCGGCGTCGCCCGCGAAGGCGTGACGGAGGTGCTGCGCACCCTGCGCGGGCAGATCGACGACGACCGCCTGCGGTTCCGGACGGAGGAGCAGGCAGCGGAAGAGGAAGCCCCGTGGCAACCCTGAGCGCCGCCCGCCGGGTCGTCGTCAAGATCGGCTCCGCCCTGCTGGTGGATCGCGGCACCGGAGCGCTGAAATCGAATTGGCTCAAAGGACTGGCCGAAGATGTCGCCTGGCTCAAGGGTCTGGGGATGGATGTGGTGCTGGTCTCGTCCGGTTCCATAGCGCTGGGGCGCGGGGTGCTGGGGTTGCCCGTCACCACGCTGGCGCTGGAGCAATCGCAGGCCGCGGCGGCCGTGGGCCAAATCCGGCTTGCCCGCGCCTATGAGGAAGTGCTCGCGCCGCATGGCATCATCACCGCGCAAGTGCTTGTCACCCTTGAAGATTCCGCCGACCGCCGCCGCTATCTCAACAGCCGTGCGACGATGGAGCAATTGCTGAGCCTCGGGGTGGTGCCGATCGTGAACGAGAACGATACCGTGGCCACGGATGAGATCCGCTATGGCGACAATGACCGTCTGGCCGCGCAAATCGCGGTGACTGTCGGGGCGGATCAGTTGATCCTTTTGTCTGACGTGGATGGTTTCTACAGGGCCAATCCCTCGGTCGACCCCACCGCAAAACGCTACGACGTCATTGACACGATCACGGCAGAGATTGAAGCCATGGCGGGGGACGCAGGCTCGGGCCTCTCCAAGGGTGGCATGAAGACAAAGTTGATGGCGGCCCGGACGGCTACGGCGGCGGGCTGCGCCATGGCGATTACCGAAGGGTCGGCCATGCGGCCCCTGATGGCGCTGGAGAACGGGGCCAATGCCACCTGGTTCACCGCCCACACCGATCCCGCCTCGGCCCGCAAACGATGGATCGCGGCGATGAAGCCGCGCGGGTCGATCACGCTGGACGCGGGCGCGGTCGCGGCTCTGGCACGGGGTAAATCGCTGTTGCCCGCCGGTGTGCGCGCTGTGACAGGACCGTTCGGGCGGGGCGACAGCATCGCCATTCTCGACCCGGACGGGCGGAGCATCGGAGCAGGGCTGGCGCGTTATTCGGCGGCGGAAGTCACCGTGATCAAGGGCTGCAAGAGCGCCGAGATCGAGGCGGTTCTGGGCTACCCGGCACGCGCGGCTTTGATTCACCGGGACGATATGGCACTATGAGGCGGCGACGCCCCTCACAGAAAACTTCAGGATAGCGGCTCAAGACCATGAAAGACTTAGATAATATCCCCGAACTCATGGCCGGTATCGGCGCCCGCGCAAAAGCGGCGGCGGCATTGCTGAGCCATGCGGGGGCGGAACGCAAATACGCCGCGCTGATCAGTGCGGCGGAGGCGGTCTGGAACAACCGGGAAGACATCCTCGCTGCCAATGCGCAGGACCTCGATTATGGCCGCGACAAGGGACTGAGCCCGGCGATGATGGACCGCCTGACGCTGACGGAGGATCGCATTCGGGACATGGTCGACGGGTTGCGCCGTGTCGCCGAACAACTGGACCCGGTGGGTGAGGTGATCGCGGAATGGGACCAGCCTTCGGGGCTGAACATCCGCCGGGTGCGCACTCCATTGGGGGTCATTGGCGTGATCTATGAATCGCGCCCCAACGTGACGGCGGATGCCGGTGCACTTTGCCTCAAGTCCGGGAATGCCGTAATCCTGCGCGGCGGGTCGGAGAGCTTCCATTCCTCCCGCGCGATCCACGCCTGCCTGCAACAGGGCTTGCGCGATGCGAAACTGCCCGAAGATGCAATTCAGCTTGTGCCGACCCGCGACCGGGCGGCGGTGAGCCAGATGCTGACCATGACCGACACCATCGACGTGATCGTGCCGCGCGGTGGCAAGGGCCTGGTCGGGCTGGTGCAGCGCGAGGCACGGGTGCCGGTCTTTGCCCATCTCGAAGGCATCTGCCACACCTATGTGGGGGCTACCGCCGATCCGGCGATGGCGGTGGAGATCGTGCTGAACGCCAAGACCCGGCGCACAGGCATCTGCGGCGCGCTGGAGTGTCTGCTGATCGACTGGCGGTTTTATACCCAGCACGGACCGATCCTGATCGAGGCGCTGCTGGCTGCAGGGGTCGAGGTGCGCGCCGCGGGCGATCTGGCCAAGGTGCCGGGCACCGTCAAGGCGGAAGCCGAGGATTTCGGCAAGGAATTCCTCGACATGATCTGTGCCGCCAAGCTTGTGGACGGGGTCGATGAAGCGATTGCGCATATCCAGACCTATGGTTCCAACCATACCGATGCGATCATCACTGAGGACGATCAGGCGGCGGCGCATTTCTTTGAGCGACTCGATTCCGCGATCCTGATGCGCAATGCCTCGACCCAATTTGCCGATGGCGGCGAGTTCGGCATGGGGGCCGAGATCGGCATCGCCACCGGCAAGATGCATGCGCGCGGCCCGGTCGGAGCTGAACAGCTGACCAGCTTCAAGTACCTCGTGACAGGGCACGGGACCGTGCGGGGCTGACGCGGGAGCGGGGCTGCTGGCGGCAGGGCAAGGTTTCTCACGGGGAACCTTTTCTATTTTTATTTTTGAAAACAATATGTTAAGGCGCGATCCTGACAGGTTCTCGATGCCCGGACTGATCTGTCAGCGGTTGGGTCAGAAGCGGATCTTTATCTCCGTGGCACCTGACGCGACGCGCACCTTGCGATCTTCGTCCAGCGCAAGAGCTGGCAGCAATGCGAACTGAACCTGGGCCGGCAGCAGGCTTTTCGATCTGCCACGTCCCTGAAGTTGGGTCCAGAGGTCCTCGTCGATATTGATCTTGTCGGCCTTGCCCATGACCAACCATTCCCCGTCTGTCTCGTTCACTGTCACACGCCCGCCATAGGGCATCCCGGTTTCGAGGCAGAGGATCGACAGGAATGCCAGCCGGACAGAGGCGCGCGGCTGCGGATCCGTCGGTTTCCAGTCGATCTTGTGGCGTGCCGAGCCGTAGAGGTCGCGCAGGATCGAGACGACCTCGGCACGGCCCATCATCTGTTCTCCCGCGGCACCGAACGCGATGCGGAAAAACCGGATCCGGGCGCTGGCACTGCCGACGCTTTCCGAAATCAGCTCCATTTCAGGTCCCGGCAATTCACCGGACATGTTCAACAGTTCAATCCCGTTGTTGATCGCACCGATGGGCGATATGAGGTCATGACAGATGCGGCTGCCGATAAGTGCTGCGAGTTCGTTGCTATCTACGCTCATGGCATGCCCCCGGACGGATAGGAGCGGTGCGGAAGATGGAAGATTTCAATGCGATCCTGACACCCGGCATGCTGGTCCGACATCCGGACCGACCCGACTGGGGGGTCGGCCAGGTCCAAAGCCATGTCGGCGGGAAACTGACGGTGAACTTTCGGGACGAGGGTAAAATGGTCATAGACAGTTTCCGTGTCGCATTGGTGCCGGTGTTTGACGGCGGTTCAGCCGCAAGTGGCAAGTAGATCGTTTCGGCCGCCTCTCTGCAACCTTAAGGAGATCATCAGCGATTCCGATCCAACTTGCAAGGATTGCGTAAGACGGCGCAATTGCCTATCACGCGGCATCGGCACCGAGAGGGTTGCATCAGGCGTATGGCCCAGGCAGTTGCAGCAGATTTCGAGGTAAGGCTGGCGCGCACACCGCAGGATCTGCAGGCGGCGCAGCGCCTGCGCTACGATGTCTTCGTGACCGAACTTGGGGGTGGCGGTGCGTTGGTAGACCACGACGCGCGGCTGGAGCGGGATCATCTGGATCCCTATTTCGATCACCTTCTGCTGAGTGACCGGCGCAGCGGTGAGGTGGTGGGCGTATACCGCCTGATGCAAGTGGAAAATGCCGCGCGGGCCGGGGGATTCTACAGCGCTGCCGAATACGATCTTGCGCCGCTTCAGGCGTCGGGGCGGCGTATCCTCGAACTGGGGCGGTCTTGCCTGCATCCCGACTACCGGGGCGGGATCGCGATGCATACGCTCTGGTCGGCGCTGGCGCGCTATGTGGCGGAGCATGGCGTTGAGATCCTGTTCGGCGTCGCGAGTTTTCATGGCACGGAAATCGGGCGCTTGGCGCAGCCGCTGTCGCTGCTGCACCACCGGCACCTCGCGCCACCGGCGCTGCGGGTGCGGGCGCTGGAAACCTCGTTCCAGCGCATGGATCTGATCGACGAGGCGCTGCTGGACCGGCGCGCGGCGATGATGCAGGTGCCGAGCCTGATCAAGGCCTACCTGCGTCTGGGCGGCTGCGTGGGGGAAGGGGCCTTCGTGGACCACGACTTCAACACCGTCGACGTGTGCCTGATCATGGACACAGCACAGCTCAGCGCACGGCAGGCGCGCATCTATGGCGGTGCCGGGGCATGACCACCTGGGACAGCGGTGTGCCGCCCGCCTATCCGAAGGTCACTGTCCTGGGATGGGTCCGGGTCGCGCTGCGGGCCGTGATGCTGGCGGGGCTGGTTTTTGGCGGTCTGGCGGTCCTGATGCTGCTGCGGCTGGTGGAACGGCCGCTCTGCGGACTCCGCCGGCCCGTGACGCCCTGGATCACCCAAGGCGTCTGCCGGGCGGCCTTTGTGATCCTCGGCATCCGCCGCGGGGTGGAGGGCGTACCGATGCAGGGCCAGGGCGCGGTGGTGGCCAACCACACCTCATGGCTCGACATCTTTGCCCTGAATGCCGCCAAGCGTATCTATTTCGTGTCGAAATCCGAAGTCGCGGGCTGGCCCGGCATCGGCTGGCTCGCCCGCGCCACCGGTACCGTCTTCATCGAACGCAATCCCGCCCGCGCGCGTTTGCAGACAGAGCTGTTTCAGAAGCGTCTTCTGGCCGGGCACAAGCTGCTTTTCTTTCCCGAGGGCACCAGTACGGACGGGTTGCAGGTGCTGCCCTTCAAGACCACCCTGTTCGAGGCCTTCTTCGCCCAAGGCCTCCGCGACAGGATCGCCCTTCAACCGGTCACCGTGATCTACGAACCGCCTCCCGGCGCGGAGGCGCGGTTTTACGGCTGGTGGGGCGACATGTCCTTTGGCGCGCATCTGCTGATGACACTGGCCCCTGCCCGGCAGGGCCAGGTCAGGGTGGTGTATCACCCGCCCCTGAAGGTCGCGGACTTCACCGACCGCAAGGCATTGGCGCGGGCCTGCGAAGTTGCCGTGCGCAGCGCGATGCCACACCCACGCTGACCCTACTTGGTATGGGCAAAGGCCTCATCCGGCACCGGGCCCATGGTGCCGCCGACGTCCCAGTCCATCGCCAGACAGGCCGAGCCCTTGCGCTGGAAATAGGTCGCCTCAACGGCGTACCAGCCGGCTGTCGGCACCTCGACCTCCTGTGCGCCTGCGGATTCGCAAGCGTGGATGTCGTCGTAGTGCGCGACCTGCGTTCCACCCAGCGACAGCATGATCCCGTCATTGCTGAAGATATCCACCGTGTACGTGCCGGGTGTGTCGAAGCGGATGAAACCGCTGATCGCGGCGGCGACCTTCTGGGCGCTTTTCGACGTCAGCGTGAGGTCGCCGTCCGTATTGTCCTCGTAGGACAGGCCATTGAGCGGAAGGCCTGCGCGCGCCTTCCCGAGGGCGTCCTGCGCCTCTTCCAACGTATGGACATCCTTGGGGTAGGCGTAGGCGACCGCCAGACCTGGGCTGAGCGCGCCCGTGTCGGGCTGCGGGTCGGCCGGGGTCAGGGTCAGAGGGGCGGCCATTGCGGCACTGCCCAGAAACAGGGGAAGAAGGAAAGCAAGCGATCTGGTCATGGCCGGGTCCTGTCCATAGAAGCGTCTGACCGACCTTGCGGCATATCAGTCACGCCTGTCCACGACTATCGACGGCAGAGGAGGGGAAGGGGACCGATTGGCCCTTGCGCCCCTGTCCACGCTGGCCTATATGCCCCCCACTTGATCCCGCAGTCGGGGTTGGGCCATTCGGGGAGACATCCCGCATGGTCCGCCGGTTGGCACACAACGTGTCATACCCCCGACGAGGCTAAACCGGAAAGGTAGACGACCATGGCTCTTCCAGAGTTCTCCATGCGCCAATTGCTTGAAGCAGGCGTTCACTTCGGCCACCAGACGCAGCGTTGGAACCCCCGCATGGGTCCATATATCTATGGCGCGCGCAAGGGCATCCACATCATGGACCTGACGCAGACTGTTCCCATGCTGGACCAGGCCCTGCAGGTGATCCGCGATACTGTCGCCAAGGGCGGCAGCATCCTCTTTGTCGGCACCAAGCGGCAGGCGGCACAGCCCGTCGCCGAAGCGGCAGAGAAATGCGCACAGTATTACATGAACCACCGCTGGCTCGGCGGCACGCTGACCAACTGGCAGACAGTGTCCCAGTCGATCAACCGTCTGAAATCCATCGACGAGCAGTTCGAGCGTGGCTTCGAAGGCCTGACCAAGAAAGAGCGTCTTGGCATGGAGCGTGACCAGACCAAACTGCAGGCATCGCTGGGTGGTATCCGCGAGATGGGTGGCCGTCCCGACCTGATCTTCGTCATCGACGTGAAGAAAGAGCAGCTGGCCGTGGCCGAAGCCAACAAGCTGGGCATCCCGGTTGTGGCCGTGGTCGACACCAACTGCTCGCCCGACGGTGTGGATTACATGATCCCCGGCAACGACGACGCGGCCCGTGCCATCGCGCTCTATTGCGATCTGGCGGCCCGCGCGGCGCTTGACGGCATGTCCGCCCAGTTGGGTGCGGCAGGTGTCGACATCGGCGCGATGGAAGAAGCCCCCGTCGAGGAAGCGCTGAGCGAGGGCGTCGAAGTGGGCGGAGCCTCTGCCGAGACGGTTTCGAACGACGCGATGGCCAAGGACGCGCCTTACGATCTGGAATCCACGAAGGAAACCGTCGCCAAGGCCGAGGAAAAAGCCGAAGGGTAAACCCTTTCGTCACGGAAGCGACATGTGGGGCAGGGTAATCCTGCCCCGACAGGCTGACGTTCAGGGCAGTGGCCCCATGCACATATTCACCAAAGGAGAACCAAGAGATGGCAATCACAGCATCCATGGTCAAGGAACTGCGCGACACCACAGGTGCCGGCATGATGGACGCCAAGATGGCGCTGACCGAAACCGACGGCGACATGGAAGCCGCCGTCGACTGGCTGCGCACCAAGGGTCTGGCCAAGGCCGCCAAGAAATCGGGCCGCACCGCGGCTGAGGGCCTCGTTGCCGTCAAGGTCGAAGGCGGGCACGGTGTGGCCGTCGAAGTGAACTCGGAGACCGACTTTGTCGGCAAGAACGCCGATTTCCAGAAGATGGTCGCAGGCATCGCGGACACGGCTTTGGGCGCGCAGGATCTGGACTCGCTCAAGGCTGCCGATCTGAAGGGCAAGTCAGTCGAGCAGACCGTCACTGACGCAGTCGCCGTGATCGGCGAGAACATGTCGGTTCGCCGCATGGCCGCCATCGACGGCGATCAGGTCGTGTCCTACGTCCACAATGCCGCCGCGCCCGGCATGGGCAAGATCGGCGTGCTGGTCGCGATGACCGGGGGTGACGACGCCTTTGGCAAGCAGGTCGCGATGCACATCGCCGCAGTGAACCCCGCGTCGCTGAGCGAGGCCGATCTGGATCCGGCGGTGGTCGAGAAGGAAAAGCAGGTCCAGATGGACATCGCGCGCGAAAGCGGCAAGCCCGAAGCGGTGATCGAGAAGATGATCGTGGGCCGGATGAAGAAGTACATGTCCGAAGTGACGCTGCTGAATCAGGCCTTCGTGGTGAACCCCGACGTGACCGTCGGCGACGCCGCGAAAGAGGCGGGCGCGACCATCACCGGTTTCGTGCGTCTGGAAGTGGGCGAGGGCATCGAGGTGGTGAAGGAAGATTTCGCCGCCGAAGTCGCCAAGGCCGCCAAGGGCTGAGCCAACAGAAGTGTTTCGGGAAAGGGCGGTGCCGCAGGGCGCCGCCCTTTCTTGTTGGAAGGTGCGGGATCAGGTTACTTCTGCAATCCTTCGCGCGACCTGTAAGTGTCGGTCCTCCGGGCGCGGCACGGCCTGACCGCCGCCGCCGACCTATTTCTCGGGGATCAGCCCCCTTGGACTGAACCGCAGCACCAGCAACAACACCATCCCCATCGTCAGCAAGCGCATATGCGCCACGCTGTCCATCAGGTGGTCCTTCAGGGGCGAACCATCGGCCATGCCGTAGGTGATCACGTTCATCAGCCAAAGCCCCATCGGCTCGACCTGGACCCAGAGGAACCAGATCAGGAAGCCCCCCAGCACCGCACCGAAATTGTTGCCCGATCCCCCGACAATCACCATCACCCAGATGAGGAAGGTGAAGCGCAGGGGCTGATAGGTGCCGGGTGTGAGCTGCCCGTCCATTGTGGTCATCATCGCCCCTGCGATACCGCAAATGGCGCTGCCCAGAATGAAGACCTGCAAATGCCGCGCTGTCACGTCCTTGCCCATGGCCTCCGCCGCGACCTCGTTATCGCGGATCGCGCGCAGCATGCGGCCCCATGGCGAATGCAGGGCCTTCTGGCTCATCCACAAAAGCAGCAGCAGGACGGCGGCAAAGAGCGCGATATAAAGCACCTTGACCCAGAGCGTCGATCCCTCCACCGGGTCGAACCCGAGGCTTGCCGCGCGTTCGACAAAGCCCGGATCGTTCTGCAGGTCGATCTCGTAGGGCACCGGGCGCGGCACCCCGATCACGTTCTTGACGCCCCGCGCCAGCCAGTCCTCGTTCTTGAGGATCGCGATGATGATCTCGGCGATGCCCAGCGTCGCGATGGCCAGATAATCCGACCGCAGCCCCAGCGCCGTCTTGCCGATCACCCAGGCGGCCCCGGCGGCAAAGAGACCGCCCACCGGCCAAGCCAGCAGCACCGGCAGGCCCAGCCCGCCCAGATAGCCGGTCTGCGCGGGATTGATCGCTTCCACCCGGGCGACCGCCGGGTCAAGCAGGGCGCGGAATACCATGAACCCCACGATCAGTACCGCAATCACCGCCAAGGCGCGCAGTAGCCCCGGCTTCATCCGCTTCATCAGCAGCACGGCGGCGATGATCGTCCCGGCCCCCAGCAGCAGCGCTCCGACGATGGCAAATCCCCCCGAACTCCAGGCATTCGCGGTGCGCGGCATGCCCACCAGCACGGCGGCCAGACCGCCAAGCGCCACGAACCCCATGATGCCCACATTGAACAGACCCGCGAAGCCCCATTGCAGGTTCACCCCCAGCGCCATGATCGACGAAATCAGGCCCATCGCGATGATCAGCAGGGCGGAGTTCCAGCTGCTGCTGACGCCGACATATATGATCAACACGGCGATCACGCCGAAGAGCAGGGTGTTCTTGACGGTCTGGCTCATGTCGACTGCCCCTTGAAAAGTCCGGTGGGTTTGATCAGCAGCACGATCAGCAGGATCACGAAGCTGACCGCGAACTTGTAGTCGGTGCTCATCAACTGGACGAGGTTGTCCGGTTCCATCCCGTTTGGCATGACGTAGCCCAACACCTTCTTCCAGGCATAGGTAATGGTGACTTCTGAGAACGCGATCACGAAGCCCCCCGCGATGGCGCCCAGCGGGTTGCCGAGGCCCCCCACGATGGCAGCCGCGAAGATCGGTAGCAGAAGCTGGAAGTAGGTGAAGGGCTTGAAGGTCTTGTCGAGGCCATAAAGCACCCCCGCAGTGGTGGCGAGGCAGGCCACGATGATCCAGGTGATCATGACCACGCGTTCGGGGTTGATGCCCGACAGCAGGGCCAGATCCTCGTTGTCGGAATAGGCCCGCATCGACTTGCCCGAGCGCGTCCGGTTCAGGAACCAGAACAGCAGCGCCACAACGACGATGGCGGTGACGATGGTGATGCCTTGGGTGGTCCTGAACGCCAGACCTTCCTCCAGCCCCGTCATCGACTTGAAATCACGGGCCGAAATGATGAAACGCTCCCCGTCCAGGAAGTTCTGATCGTCGGCGCCGATGATGAACCGCGTGATGCCGTTGTAGATGAAGGTCACGCCGAGTGAGACGATCACGAGGATCACCGGTTTCGCCTTTTTCTCTCGGTAGAAGCGGTAGACCAGTCGGTCCGTGCCGAGCAGCAGCACGATGGCAAAGGCGATACCGAAGGGCAGGGCGAGCAGCGCAGTGGGCAGCACCCAGAGGTGCAGTCCCCAGCTTTGGAACAGCCATGTCATCAGCACGGTGGCCATCGCTCCCATCGCCATCGTGTCACCATGGGCGAAGTTCGAGAACCGCAGGATGCCGTAGACCAACGTGACACCCAGCGCCCCGAGGGCGAGCTGAGAGCCATAGGCGATGCCGGGGATCAGCACGTAGTTGGAAAGCGCGATGATTGCGTTGAGAAGGTCCATGCTGCGTTATCCCCGCGCCTTGCCGCATCGTCCGGCGTAGCCCATGCTGCGTCCGTCCTTGAAATCGATCTGCCAGATCGCTTCGCCAGCGCTTCCGACCGCGATGACCTCGGACGACACGGGCGTGCTGAAACGGAACTCCAGGCTGCTCCCGGCGCTGCGTGCCTTGGCTGGATACTGTCCGCTTGTGGCGACCGCGACCGTGGCGCGGTTGCCTGCGCGGGCGATCGCCACCGGCAGGTTCACGTTGAAGGTGCCTTCCGACGACATCTGCCTCTCGAATACGCAGTTGCGCTGTTCCGCCGCGGCAAGTTGTGTCGCCGACAGGAGGGCAGCGGAGAGAGCAACGATATGGATAGGTGTCATATTTTCATCCCCCCAAAAAGCTCTTGCGCACTTCGGGATCGTTCAACAATTCCTTGCCTGTCCCGGTATAGGCATTCGCCCCTTGCACCAGCACATAACCCTTGTCCGCAATCTCAAGGGCCTGCCGCGCGTTCTGCTCCACCATCAGGATCGGGATACCGGTCCGCGCCACCTCGATGATCCGGTCGAAAAGCTCGTCCATGACGATGGGCGAGACACCCGCGGTGGGTTCGTCCAGCATCAGCACCTTGGGTTGCGTCATCAGTGCGCGCCCCACCGCGACCTGCTGGCGCTGGCCGCCCGAAAGTTCGCCTGCCGCCTGAAAGCGCTTCTCCTTGAGGATCGGGAACAGGTCATAGACCTGCGCCATCGTCCCCTTGAAATCATCTCGGCGGATGAAGGCGCCCATCTCCAGGTTCTCCTCCACCGTCATGGAAGTGAAGATGTTCGAGGTCTGCGGCACGAAGCCCATGCCCTTGGCGACCCGGTCCTGCGGGGAGAGGTCGGTGATATCTTCACCGTCGAGCCGCACATGGCCCTTGCGCATGTCGAGCATGCCGAAAACGGCCTTCATCCCTGTGGACTTGCCCGCCCCGTTGGGTCCCACGATCACCGCGATCTCGCCCCGGTCGACCGAAATGGTGCAATCGTGCAGGATATCCGGCCCGTTGCCATAGCCCGCCGTCATGCCATCGCCGATCAGGAAGGGCCCTCCCGGGGATGGGTGGCTCTTGCCGCCGGACCTCGGCATCGGACTGCCCATGCCCTTGGGGTTGGCAATGGACGCGTCCTTGTTGCCGCGGTCGCCGTAGGGGTCGCTCATCTCGGCCTCATTTCTTTGCCGCGTTCTGCGGCTCGTAGTCTTCGGCGCAGGACACAGGGTCCGCACATTCGTTCCGTAACATCCCGGCCAGTTCGCGCGATGACCTGTCGATGTCGGCCAGCGGTGTGTTTTCCGGCGCATCCAGCCAGAGCATGATCCGGTCCGCGCCTACCTGTGCCAACATCACGGCGCTCATCGTGGCCGGGTTGTCCTCGAACCTGTCGCGTTGCAGGTGCCGCAGCACGGTGGCGTGGGGCAGGGTCAGCGTGTCGGTCTGAAGCACCGCCAGCGGGGGGCCGCTGTCGGTCTTCACCCATTCCTCGTAAGTTGCGTATTGCTCCTCCAACGTGCTGTCGTTCTCACCGATGTCGTGGCCTTCCCACTCCTCGGTGAAATTGAGCACCAGATCGCCCAGGATCAGCGTCGCAC
>JBBSJO010000082.1:0-17060 GCA_038257185.1 Rhodobacterales bacterium
AGGTCAACCCCTGCCCGGCTGTCCTGTCCCCCTCACACGAACCGCAGCGCATCTGGCCTCCCGTACAGCCCCGCCGAACAAGCCCTTCGCCATCTGGCACGTGCGCCGCAATCCGGAGATGCTGAGCGCGCTGTGGCTGCGCGACGTCCGCCGCGCGCCGATCCGCATCGTCTTCACCTCCGCCGCCCAGCGGCTGCATTCGGCATGGCCGCGCTGGCTGATCTCTCGCATGGATGCGGTGATCGCCACGACCGACAAGGCCGCAGCCTTCGTGCCGCATGTCCGCGCTGTGGTCCCGCACGGCGTGGATACCGACGTATTCACGCCCGCCCCGGACCGCACCGCCGCATGGTCTGCCCTCGGATATGGCGGCACTCACGGGATCGCCACCGTGGGTCGTATCCGCCCGGAAAAGGGCACGGACGTCTTCGTCGACACCATGCTGCGCCTCCTGCCGGAACGTGCCGGCGCAGTGGCACTTGTCGTGGGGCGCGCGGGCGCCAAACATGAACCCTTCCTGAAAGCACAGCAGGACAAGGTCTCCGCCGCAGGACTTGGCGACCGGATACGCTTCATCGGCGAAGTGCCCGCTGCCGACTTGCCCGCCCTCATGCGCGCCCTGTCGCTGGTGGTGCAGCTGCCGCGCTACGAGGGTTACGGCATGGTGCCGCTTGAGGGGCTGGCCAGCGGGGTGCCCTTCGTCGGCAGCGATGCGGGGTATTTCGGCGCCTTTTCAGATCACGGTCGAGTTGGGTCAATCGTCACTGCGGCGCCAGAGGCTGCGGCGCAGGCCGCGCTCGAGATGCTCGCGCGCGCCGACACGCTTGCACCTACGGCCCGCGCCCTCGCGGTCGACCGGTTCTCGGCGCGGGCGGAGGCTGAGGGGATCGACGCGGTCTACTGGATGCTCTGGGACGGTTCCGCGCCTTCTCCCTGAAGGAAAGGGCGAAGGTGAGGGCCTAACCCGCCACCGGCATCCGTTGCTCGGCGATTCCCGCCCACCAGGAACAACCCGCCGGGATCGCCTCGTCGTTGAAATTGTACATCGGGTGATGCACCATGGCCCCGTCGCCGTTGCCGACAAGGATATAGGCGCCCGGCCGTTCCTCCAGCATGAAGGCGAAATCCTCGCCCCCCATCACCAAAGGTGCATCGTCGCATTGCCCCGAGACGCCGCGCGCCACGTCGGCAGCGAAGGCGGTCTGCTCGGCGTGGTTCACCATGACCGGATAGTTGCGCGTGTAATTCACCCTTGCCGTCGCACCGAAGGTCGTGGCGATGCCCTCGCAAATCTCTGTCACCCGCTTCTCCGCCAGATCGCGCAGATCGTTGGACAGGGTGCGCACGGTGCCCATCAGGCTCACCCGCTGCGGGATCACGTTGAATGCCTTGGAGGAGGATTCGACGGAGGTGATCGACACCACGATATTGCCGATGGGGTCCGCATTGCGGCTCACGATGGTTTGCAGGGCGGTGATCATATGCGCGGTCACCACCATCGTGTCGATGGTCTCCTGCGGTTTGGCGGCATGGCCACCGAGACCCTCGACCTCGATCTCCAGCAGGTCCGTGGCGGCAAAGAACGCCCCCGGTCGGATCGCAAAGGCGCCCGTCGGTATGCCCGGCCAGTTGTGCATGCCGTAGACTTCCTGAATGCCCCAGCGGTCCATTATCCCGTCCTTGCACATCTCGCGCCCGCCGCCGCCGCCCTCTTCGGCAGGCTGGAAGATCACCACGACGGTGCCGTCGAAATTGCGCGTTTCCGCCAGATATTGCGCCGCCCCCAGCAACATCGCCGTGTGACCGTCATGCCCGCAGGCATGCATCGCGTTGGGGGTCTTGGAGGCATAGGGCACACCGGTCTGTTCGTTGATCGGCAGCGCGTCCATGTCCGCTCTCAGACCGATCACCTTGCCCGATCCCGTCTCCCGCCCCTTGATCACGCCGACAACGCCGGTTCGGCCAATGCCCTCGACCACCTCGTCGCAGCCGAAGGCGCGCAACTTCTCGGCGACGGTGGCCGAGGTGCGGTGCGTCTCGAAGAGGATCTCGGGGTGTTCATGCAGGTCACGCCGCCACGCCGTGATGTCGGCGTGCAGTTCGGCAAAGCGGTTCTTGACAGGCATGGGATATCCTTCGCTTGGGAGTGGGTCTTGCGGCAGACACTAGGCCGGGTGCAGCCGGGAGTGAAGGCCGTGCGGCATACGAACGCGGGATGCGGCGGCGCCCGACGCTTCAGGTATTGTCGCCCAGCACCCGGCGCGTCGCGGTCTCGAGCCGCTTCACGCCCTCAACCAACTTCTCCGGCGCATTCAGCGTGAAGTTGATGCGCACCGCACTGTGATCTGCGCCCTCCGGGTCGAAGGCACTGCTCGGCGACACGCAGACACCGCAGTCGAGCGCGGTTTTCAGCAGCCTGTCCGTATCCAGTCGCGCATCACGCGCCCGTGCCCAGACGAACATGCCGCCCTCGGGTTTGCGCCACTCGAAAAGATCGCCAAGATGCCGGTCCATCGCCCCGCAAAGCGCATCGCGTCTTTCGCGGTAGAGGTCCAGCGTCGGCGCGAGAATGTCCTCGATCAGCCCGCGCGACAGCGCCTCGAGTGCGACCTGTTGACAGAGGCCGCTTGTGCAGAGGTCGGAGCCCTGTTTGGCGAGTGTCAGCGCCGCGATCACGTCGGGCGCCGCAATGACCCAGCCGATTCGCAGGCCCGGCACCAGCATCTTCGACAGCGTCCCGAGGTAAACGACCGGGCCGTCGTAGGGGCGGCCATCCTGCATCCCCGCCGATAGATCCAGCAACCGGGGCAACGGCGCGCCGTCAAGGTACAACATGCCGTAAGGGTCGTCCTCCACCAGCAGCGTGCCCGTGGCGTGGGCCGCCTCGACCAAGGCCGCGCGCGCTTCCAGTGGCACCAGGAACCCGGAGGGATTCGAGAAATTCGGTACGGTATAGGCGAACTGCGCCCCTTCAAGGCTCGCGCGGGCGTCGAAATCGCCCCGCCCCTCCAGATGCAGCGCGCGGTAGGTTGGTCGCCTTGGCCTCCAGGCGTCCAGCGCGCCGAGGTAGGTGGGGAATTGCCCCGCGATCAGCCCGCCTTCGTCGAGCATGATCTTGCCCAGAAGGTCCAGCGCCTGCATCCCGCCGCTGGTGATGAGCACATTATCGCGGGTGAGCCGGGTCGTGGCAGTCCCGTAGCGCGCGGCGATGGCATCGCGCAGCAGCGGCAAGCCCTCGATGGGGCTGTAGCCCAGTGCGGCCGAGCTATGCGCCAGCACCGACCTTTGCGCGATGTCCGCCAGGGCCTCCACCGGCCAGACGGAGGGTTCAGGCAGACCGCCGCCAAGGTTGATCAGATCGGGAATCTGTCCAGCCGCCAGAAAGATGCGCGTCACCTCGTTGGTCTCGGACAGCCAACGGGCAAAGGGGCGGGTCTGTGTCATCGGCTATCCTCGGCTGGGGGCTTTGTGCGTCCCTACCCCGCGGGCATCCGGGTTTCCACCATTTCCGCGAACCACGAACAGCCTGCCGGGATCGCGTCATCGTTGAAATCGTATTCCGGGTGATGCACCGACGCGCCCTTACCGTTGCCGATCATCATATAGGCCCCGGGCCGCGCGTTCAGCATGTAGGAGAAATCCTCCCCTGCCATGATGGGCGGCGTATCGCGCAACACCCCCGGAGTGACTTTTTCCGCCGCATCGGCAGCGAAGACGGTGTTTTCCGAATGGTTGACCGTCGACGGATAGCCCCGGTCGTAGGTGAGCTCGGCCTTGCATTGGTGCGCCGCCGCCGTGTGCCTGACGATATCGCTCAGACGCGCCTCGGCCAGATCACGCACGCCTTCGTCCAGCGTTCTGACCGTTCCGCGCAGGCTCACCCGCTGGGGCAGGACGTTCTGGCTCTCGGTGTCGCTGCGGATGGTGCAGACCGAAACGACCACCTGCTTGAGCGGATCGACGTTGCGACTGGCGATGGATTGCAGGGCCACGACCACATGGGCGGCGGCAAGATTGCTGTCGATTGCTTCATGCGGGGCTGCGGCATGGCCACCCTTGCCCTCGATCACGATGTCGAAGAAGTCCACTGCGGCCAGAAGCGGACCCTCGCGGATGGCGAAAGCTCCCACGGGATGGCCCGGCATGTTGTGCATGCCGTAAACCTCGTCGATCTCCCAGCGGTCCATCATCCCGTCCTTGACCATCTCGTTGCCGCCGCCCCCACTCTCTTCGGCGGGCTGGAAGATCAGCACGCAACGCCCGTCGAAATTGCGCGTCTCCGCCAGGTACTGCGCGGCCCCCAGCAACATTGCGGTATGGCCGTCGTGGCCGCAGGCGTGCATCTTGCCCGGCACCTTTGAGGCATGGGGCAGTCCCGTGGCCTCCGTGATCGGCAACGCATCCATGTCGGCACGCAACCCGACCGTTCGACCGGAGGTATTGGTCTTGCCCTCGATCACGGCCACGACGCCGGTGCGTCCGATCCCGGTGGTGATATCGGTGATGCCGAAGTCACGCAGCCGCTCTTCGACGAATTTTGCGGTGTCGTGGACGTCGAACATCAGTTCGGGATTTTCATGCAGGTGGCGGCGCCATCCGGTGATCTCGGCGTGGGTTTCGGCAAAGCGGTTCTTGACGGGCATGAGGGTCTCCTTCGGATGCGTTCAGACGTTGGGTCCCAGTCGGATCGCGCTGCCGTCGGTAAAGCGGGCGGCGCGAAATCTGCTCAGATCATGTCCCACCGCGTCGCCGGTGACCAGAGCGGCGAGCACGCGCCCCATCCCCGGCCCGATGCCGAACCCATGGCCTGACATACCCGTACCGATGACCAGCCCCGGCAGCTGCACACATTGATCCACCACGGGTACGATATCTGGCATGGTGTCGATCATGCCCGCCCAGGCGGCCTTGAGCGTGACCGGCGGCAACGCCGGGAACATCGCTGCGAAATCGCGCAGCAGGCGGGTGATCTTTCGCATGTTGGGCGCGGGGTCGAGCACGCGCATCCTCTCGAAGGGGCTCTGCTGGTCTGCTCCCCAGCGGCGGCGGGTTGTCCAGGCATCCGGATAGCCGTTCGGCGCGGCGGGCCGGAAACGCTGGCCAAAGGGGTCGGCACGCAGTTGTGTGAGGTACTTCGGCAGGGCGCGGAAGGCGTCCGGCCCGATGAAAAGGTCCGGCGCGCCGGGAGGGGCCAGCGTGTAGCCGCCATCGGCGCGGCGACGGTAGGCCACGCGGCCATCTGCGGCAGCACCCTCCGCAACCAGCGGCAGCGGGCCGGTTGCGGCCACGCTTTCGCGCACCGACAGCTGCGGCAGGGAAACGCCGTGGTTGCGCAGAAAGAGCGACGACCACGCCCCGCACGCCAGCACCACGGCAGGTGCCGCGATGCGGCCTGTCTCGGTGATCACGCCCGCCACGCGCCCGCCTGCCATGTCGAGCATCCGCACGGCGCAGTTTTCCACGATGGTCACGCCTTCGCGCACGGCGATGGCGGCCAGCGCGGGCACCGCGACCCAAGGCTCCGCGCGCATGTCCGACGCGGTGACCAGCGCGCCAAGCGGGGTGGTGCTCATGCCGGGATAAAGCTCCGCCGTCTGCGCCCGCGACAGGACCCGCGTGTCCACGCCATTCGCCCGCGCATGCGTCAGCCAGGCCTCGTAACCTGCCATCCGGCGCGCGGTGCTGGCAAAATAGGTGACGCCGGTCTGCCTCAAGCCGATGTCCACGTTGGTCTGGGTCGCGAGTTCGCGCCAGAGGTGCCCCGCCTCCACCATGATCGGCAATTCGTCGGGGTCGCGCCCCTGCTGGCGGATCCAGCCCCAGTTGCGGCTCGACTGCTCCGCTGCGATGCGGCCCTTTTCCAGCAGCGTCACCCGGTGCCCCCCGCGCGCGAGGTAAAGCGCCGTGCAAACCCCGATCACCCCGCCGCCGATCACCACCACGTCCGTCTCGCCGGGGTGCGGACCGGGATAAGTCAGCGGCAGATCGCCGGTGAAAGGAAAGCCCGTCATGTCGGGCTCTCCCCGATCCAGTGCGAACCGCCGCTTACCTTGTGCACTGCTTCTCCATCTTCATCTTGCAAAATAAACTCAAGAGCACCGCCTGCCCCGCGCACGACCGCAGCGGCGAAAGCCTCAGGACGCCAGCCGTTCCACCAACTTGCGCATGAAGTCATGCCCTGCCTCGAACTGCGACACCTCGATGTACTCATTGGGCTGGTGCGCCTGCGCGATATCGCCCGGCCCGCAGATGACGGCGGAGTAGCCCGCCTCCTGGAACTGACCCGCCTCGGTGCCATAACTGACCTTGTGGCTCGCGTTGTCCCCGGTGATCTGGCGGACCAGCAATTCTGCCGCCCCTTCCTTTTCGGGCATCAGTGCCGGAACATCGAAACGCGGCGTGATCTCGATCCGGGTCTCGGGCACCACCGCCTGCATCTGCTTTTCCACCGCACGCACCTTCTTCAGAAAGGCCGTGCCCCAGGCATCCTTGTCCTCCCCCGGCACCACCCGGAAATCCAGAGCGAAACGGCAATCCTTTGCCGTGATGTTATGCGCCGTGCCGCCCGAGATCATGCCCACATGCACTGTCGTGAAGGGCGGATCGAACATCGCGGCCAGCGCCGTCGGTCTCGACTCCATGTTCTCGGTGTTCATCTCATTGGCCCATTCGATCAGCTTCGCCCCGGCCATGATCGCGTTGACCCCCTTGTGCAACATCGACGAATGGACCTCGAAACCCACCACATGGGTATTGAACCCGGTGCCGCCCTTGTGCCCCGTCACCGCCTGCATGGTGGAGGGTTCGCCCACAATCACCGCAGAACCCTTCGGCAACACGGGCTGCATCGCCGCGATCATCGGGGGTGCGCCGGTACAGCCGACCTCCTCGTCGAAGCTCAACGCGATCTGCAGCGGTCGTCTGACCCCGACGTAATGCGCCTCGACCAGCGCCCAGAGGGCCAGCGCATCGAACCCCTTCATGTCGCAGGTGCCGCGCCCGTAATATTTGCCATCCTTCTCGACAACCTCGTAGGGATCGGTGTCCCAGGGCTGGCCGTCCACGGGCACCACATCGGTATGCCCGGACAGGACCAGGGCGCCCTCCTCCCAGGGTCCGACATGGGCGAAAAGCGCGTGTTTCGGCTGGTCGGGGTCCACGTATCGATGGCTTTCGATGCCATGGGAGGCCAGATAGTCGGCCACCCAGTCGATCAGGGGGATGTTGGTGTCTCGCGACACGGTGGGAAAACTGACCAGCTTGGTCATCAGATCGAAGGGGGAAAGGCGATCAGGCATGGGCGTTCCTCTGTCCGGTGTCGGGGTGGGCCTCGGGGTCATTCCACGGGCACCCCGAAGATCGCGATCACGAGGCCCAGCAGCGCCAAGGCGACATATAGTGCCGTCTGCGTCAAGGGTCGATCCGTCCGATGCGCCCTGAGTGCCGCCAGTAGCGACGGGACAAGGAAGCCGCTGCCCATGATCGAGGCCAGCGGCGTCACCGTCGCGCGCCAGAGCGGGGCTTGCGACACGCGCGGCAGCAACACCATCAGGGTCGTGAGCGCGACGCCCGCGAGAATGGAGATGTTCTGGATCATGGGTCGACTGCCGGTGGTCCCGTCAGTAGCCGCTGTCGGAGGTCAGGACGAAATGCCCCGGCTCTACCTCCTTGTAGACGGAGGGCTGCGGCTTGTAGCTGACGGGATGGATCGGCGACGGGATCGGCTTGAAGTTCAGGTCCTTCTCATCCTTGCGCTGGCGCGGGTCCGCAATCGGGACCGCCTTCATCAGCGCCTGCGTATAAGGGTGCTGCGGGTTCTCGAAGACCCGCCGACGCGGCCCGAGTTCCACGATCCGGCCAAGATACATGACCCCCACCTGATGGCTGACCCGCTCCACAACCGCCATGTCGTGGCTGATGAAGAGGAAGGACAGGCCCATTTCAAGTTGCAGTTCCATCATCAGGTTCAACACCTGCGCCTGCACGCTGACGTCGAGCGCACTGACGGCCTCGTCCGCGATGATCAGCTTGGGTTTGAGCGCGAGTGCGCGGGCGATGGCGACCCGTTGGCGCTGGCCCCCGGACAACTCATGGGGAAAGCGCCGCATGAAACTGCGCGGCAGTTCCACCCGGTCGAACAGGGTCTCCACCCATTCGGTCACCGCCGCTCCCTTGACCAGCCCGAAATTGTGGATCGGTTCGGCCACCTGATCGGCAAGCTGCATCTGCGGGTTGAGCGAGGCGAAGGGGTCCTGAAAGATCATCTGCATGTCGAGCCGCGCGATGCGAAGGTCATGCTGGTTCAGCGCCATGATGTCCTTGCCGCCAAGGTCGATCTTGCCCGACAGCGGCTCCACCAGACGCAGGATCGACCGCCCGGCAGTGGACTTGCCGCAGCCGGATTCACCCACCAGGCTCAGCGTCTGGCCCTTGTTGATGGTGAAGGACAAATCCTCCACCGCATGGACGTTGGCCACCTTGCGGCGCAGAAAACCGCCCGTGACCGGAAAGCGCGTGGTGAGGTTCCTGACCGTCAGCAACACCTCGTTGGTGCCCTTGATCGGCACGATCTCCTTGTCCTCAGTCCCGAGCAGCTTCATCGGCTCGGGATAATCCTTGCCGGTCATCTCGCCCAGCTTCGGCACCGCCGCCAGCAGCGCCTTGGTATAGCCGTGCTGGGGGTTCTCGAATATTTCCTCGACCGTGCCCTCCTCGACTTTCCTGCCGCGGTACATCACGACGACGCGGTCCGCCATCTGCGCCACAACGGCCATGTCGTGGGTGATGAACATCACCGCCGTGCCGGTTTCGCGCTTGAGGCGGTCCATCAGGGCCAGGATTTCCGCCTGGATGGTTACGTCGAGCGCCGTCGTGGGTTCATCCGCGATCAGCAGGCGCGGCTCGCAGGCCAGCGCCATGGCGATCACGACCCGCTGGCGCATGCCGCCCGAGAGTTCATGCGGGTATTGCTTCAGCCGCCGCTCGGGTTCGGGGATGCGCACCTGTTTCAGCAGCGCGAGCGCACGGGCTTCGGCTTCGGCGCGGTTCATGTTCATGTGCAGCCGCAGGCCTTCAGTCATCTGCTTGCCCACGGTGAAGACCGGGTTCAGCGCCGTCATCGGTTCCTGAAAGATCATCCCGATCTCGTTGCCGCGAATATGACGCATCAGGGCCTGATCGGTCTGTGCGAGGTCGATCTCGCCCCCCTCCTCGCGCCTGAACAGGAGCCGGCCGCCCGCGATCTCTCCCCCGCCGTATTCGACGAGCCGCATCAGCGACAGTGAGGAAACCGACTTGCCCGACCCGGACTCGCCGACGACGCAGACGGTTTCTCCGGGGCGTATGTCGAAGCTGACGTCCTCCACCCCGACGACCGGGCCGTCCTTGGTCTGGAACTGCACGCGCAGTTCCCTGACCTGTGCAATCGGTCCGGCATTCGAGTGATCGAGCATGGCAATCCCTGTCCCCGTAAGACCTCTTCCCCGATCTCGACGCTACGGCCAATTCACGGGCACTGTCAAACTGCGCGATGGGCCTTGGGTTGCGATTCAGGAGGATGCCACATCTGCGGGCTTGCATTTCTGTAAAAACATGCTTCGATATGAGGCAGGCGTTTGGGGAAACGGTGAAATCAGCGGAAAAACCTGACGTCAGGTCAGGTTAGACGGCGAAGTTCATCAAAACCTCCAACGGCATGAACCGGCGCGTCCTGAACGCGCCCAATATTCGGCACACCAAGTGTCCAACATGGAGTACGTTATGAAACTGAGAACCCTACTGATGGGGGCCATTGCAACCACCGCATTCGGCACCATTGCCCTGGCGGACGCCCACTCGGGCGCGCGCGGGCGCGACGGAGAAGTGAAAATCCTTTATTGGCAGGCTCCCTCAATCCTCAACCCCTACCTGTCCGGCGGCACCAAGGATCTCGAGGCCGCTTCGCTGGTGATCGAACCGCTCGGCCGCTATGACGAGACGGGCGCGCTGGTGCCTTATCTCGCGGCGGAAATCCCGACGGTCGAGAACGGTGGCGTGAGCGAAGACCTCAAGTCGATCACCTGGAAGCTGAAAGAGGGCATGAAGTGGTCCGACGGCACGCCGCTGACCTCCGCCGACGTCAAGTTCACCGCTGACTACTGCATGCATCCCGAAGGCGGTTGCGCCCAAGGCGCCAAGTTCGACGGCGTGGAAAGCATCGAGACTCCGGACGACATGACCATCGTTGTGCATTTCACCGAAGCCAAGCCGAACCCCTACGGCCCCTTCATGGGCGCACAGTCGCCCATCATTCAGGCGGCACAGTTTGCCGAATGCCTCGGAGCCAAGGCGCCGGAGTGTACGGAAGCCAACTTCAACCCCATCGGCACCGGTCCTTTCAAGGTAACGGAATTCCGTCCCAATGACGTGATCACGATGGAAGCAAACGAGAACTTCCGCGAGGAAGGCAAGCCTGCCTTCGCCAAGCTGACCTTCAAGGGCGGCGGCGACGCAACGGCAGCGGGCCGTGCTGTCATGGAAACCGGCGAATACGACTATGCCTGGAACATGCAGCTGGCACCCGACGTGCTGGCAAAGATGGCCGAGGGTGGCAAGGGCACACCGATCTCCGCATTCGGCACGCTGGTCGAGCGGATCGAGATGAACCTGACCGATCCCTCGCCTGATCTGCCCGAAGGCGAGCGCTCCACCGTGGCGCATCCGCATCCGTTCCTGTCGGACGAGAAGGTCCGCCGCGCGCTTTCCATGGCGATCGACCGCGAACTGCTGGTCGAGGTCGGATATGGTCAGGCCGGTCGCCCGACCTGCAACCTCGTTCCTGCCCCGGCACTCTATGCCTCCGACAACACCGATTGTCTGACGCAGGATCTGGACGGCGCCAAGGCGCTGCTGGAGGAGGCCGGATGGAGTGACACCGACGGTGACGGTATCCGCGACAAGGACGGCAAGAAGATGTCGATCCTCTACCAGAGCTCGACCAACGCCGTCCGTCAGGACTTCCAGGCGCTGATCAAGGATTGGTGGAACCAGATCGGTATTGAGGTCGAACTGCGCAACGTCGACGCCTCGGTCTTTTTCGGTGGTGATCCCGGTTCGCCCGACACCTTCCAGAAGTTCTATGCGGACGTGGAAATGTACGCGAACAACTTCGACGGCACCGACCCGCAAGCCTATCTTGCGTCCTACCGTTGTGGCAACGAACCCAAGCCTTCGAGCCAGTGGCAGGGTGAGAACATCAACCGTTTCTGCAACGAAGAATACGACGCGCTGCTGGACGAATTGTCCCGGACAGGTGAGTTGGACAAGCGTGGCGAGCTCGCCAAGCAGCTCAACAACCTGATCACCAAGGACACGATGACGATCCTTCCGCTGGTGGACCGGGGTCGCGTCTCGGCTGCCTCCAACACGCTGGGCGGTGTGGTGCTGAACACCTGGGACAGTGAGCTGTGGAACGTCGCGGACTGGTACCGCAAGAAAGAGTGACATGAAGGCGGGGTGCGTGGAAAACACGCACCCCGCCCTTTCATACCGATGCAGGATGCGTGGTCGCCACGCACCTCGCCTCCCCCCCTCCCGCACAGACTGACCTGCAAAGGCGCCGCCAGATGCTGACTTTCACCATCAGACGACTCGTCCTGTCGATCCCGACGCTTTTGTTCATCAGTCTCGTCATTTTCCTTCTGCTGCAACTCGCGCCCGGTGATCCGATGGCGCAGGTGCCCCTGACCGTGCCGCCGGAAGTGAAACAGAAGATGCGCGAGGCGCTGGGTCTGGGTCAGCCGATCCATGTGCAGTATTACAAGTGGCTCTATCAGTTCTTCGTGGTGGAGCCCCAGGTCTTCATCGACTGGGCGACGCGGGACAGCTGGCTGCTGGGCTGGCTGCCCAACACCCAGCTTTCCTATGTGATGAACGACGCAGGGAATTTCGTCCCGCAACAGCGCGTGATCTCCTGGCAGACGCGCTCTCCGGTGATGGATATCGTGGCGCAGCGCATGCCCCAGACGCTCTGGGTCGTGGGGCTGGCCTATGTCGTGGGCATCCTGATCGCGATCCCGATCGGCATCTATTCTGCCTACAGGCATTATTCGCTCTTCGATCAGGCGGGCACCTTCGTCACCATGATCGGCTTTTCGATCCCGCCGTTCTTTACGGGGCCCCTGCTGATCGTCGTCTTCTCGGTCTACCTCGGCTGGCTGCCGTCGATCTATGACACGACCCATGTCGTCAATTCCTGGGCCACCTTCAAGGTGCAGTTCCAGCAGATGATCATGCCCGTCATGGTGCTGGCCTTGCAGACCACCGCGCAGATCAGCCGCTACATGCGCGGCGCGATGCTCGACAATCTCAACCAGGACTACGTGCGTACCGCCCGCGCGAAAGGTCTGGGCGAGGCAACGGTCGTGATGGTGCACGTGTTGCGCAACTCGATGATCCCGGTGGTCACGGTAATCGCGCTCGGCATGCCCGCGATCTTCGGCGGCGCGATCATCACCGAGAACGTCTTCAAGGTGAACGGCATCGGGCAGCTCCTGCTCACCGCACTCTTCGCCAACGACATTCCGATGGTGATGACGCTGACCTTCATCTTCGCCATCCTGATCGTCCTCTTCAACCTGATCGCCGACATCCTCTACGGCGTGCTTGACCCGAGGATCCGCTATGACTGAGCAAGCCACCCCCGCCAGCCCCGTCGAAGCCGATCTGGAGGTCTATGGCGCCCTGAAGGACACCGTCCCGCAGAAGCCGCCGCGCAGCCAGTGGCGCGACGTCTGGGACCAGTTCCGCAAGCACAAGGGCGCGATGTTCGGCGGCGGCTTCCTGATCTTCATCACGCTAGCCGTGATCCTCGGCCCCTATATCTGGGACGTGGACCCCAAGAAGCTCGATATCCGCAACAAGGACTGGCGCACCGTTCTGTCGCTGCTCTTTGACAGCGAGGCCAAGGCAGGGTGGAGTCACCCCTTGGGCACCGACCAGCTGGGCCGCGACATCCTCGCGCAGATGATCGCCGGGGGGCGCGTGTCGATGGCCGTGGGCTGGATGGCGATGGGTCTGGCGCTGGTCATCGGCACCGCGATCGGGGTGGCTTCGGGCTATTTCAAGCGCCTCGACTTCTGGCTAATGCGTTTTACCGACCTGGTACTGTCCCTGCCGATCCTGCCGCTGCTGCTGGTGGCCGTGACGCTCTTCCGCCAGCCGCTGCGGGCCAACTTCGGGCCGGAGGGCGGCATGTTCATCCTGATCGTCGCGGTCATCGGCATGACCTCCTGGATGCAGACCGCGCGGATCGTGCGTGGCGATATTCTGGCGTTGAAGGAACGCGAATTCATCCTCGCCGCCCGCTCGATCGGCACCAAGCCCGGCAAGATCATCCGGCGCCACCTGCTGCCCAACGTCATCTCGCCCATCATGGTCTCGGCCACTCTGGGGCTTGCCACCGCGATCATCACCGAAAGCGCGCTCAGCTTCCTCGGCGTGGGCTTTCCGTCGGACTATCCGACATGGGGCAAGCTGCTATCCGACGCGGTAGACCGGATGCAGGAATTTCCCGAGAGGGTGCTGTTGCCCGGCATCGCGATCTCGCTGACCGTGCTGGGGGTGAACTACCTCGGCGACGGCTTGCGCGATGCGCTGGACCCCAGGATCCGGGGACGCTGAGCGGGACGAAAAGGACGCTCATTTCGATTGTCGTGCATTGAGGCAGTCATTGTTTTCGGTATTTGGAAAAGGGTGAGTGAGGGTTCTTACCTGCGCCGAGAATGTGGAATAGTGTTCCATCTCGTGCCGTCGGAATGCGCTTAGATCGCTTGATTTAGGGCATGCATCCCGCCAGATGGGAAAATATTCCGTTTTCGGGGGACTTCGGGCATGTTCGAGACATTTGGGTTTGAGGATTTCACCGCGCGGCAGGCTTCGGTTCTTCTGGCGCTGGCCATCGGCATGATCTTTGGGGTGCTGGCACAGCGCACGCGCTTCTGCTTTCGCAGGGGGCTCGTCGGGGAAGACAGCCGGCAGGCCATGGGGGTCTGGCTGATGGCGCTGGCCCTGGCCGTTCTGGGCACGCAGGCGGCTGTCGGCGTCGGGGTGATCGGTTTCGAAGAGCATCGCTTCATGGCATCTGAGGTGCCGGTGCTGGCCATTGCGCTTGGCGGGTTGCTGTTCGGCGCAGGCATGGTTCTGACGCGCGGCTGCATCTCGCGGCTGACCGTGCTGGGCGGGTCCGGCAATCTGCGTGCGGTTCTGGTGGTACTGGTCTTTGCCGTGGTGGCGCATATGACCCTCAAGGGCGTGCTGGCGCCGCTTCGCGTGGCGCTTGGCTCTGTCACGGTCGACATGGGGGCGCATTTGAGCCTTGCCGCCCTGCCAGGAGGGGCCTGGGTCTGGGCCGGGCTGATCGCGCTTGCCTGTCTCGTGGTTGCTGCACGGTCGGGCAACGGCGCGGGTCAACTGGCCATGGCCGCCGCCATCGGCCTGCTTGTGCCGCTTGCCTGGGTCGGCACCGGCTACGTGCTTTATGACGAATTCGACCCGATTGCGATGGAGAGCCTGAGCTTCACCTCCCCTTCCGCCGAAGCCCTGTTCTGGACGATCGCCAGCAGTTCGATCCCTGCCGGTTTCGGCGTCGGCCTGCTGGGCGGTGCCTTCATGGGGGCACTGGTGTCGAGCCTGATCTTCGGCGGCTTCCAGTGGCAGAGTTTCGAAACCCCGCGCCAGACTGGGCGCTATCTCGCCGGGGCGGCACTGATGGGCGTGGGCGGGGTTCTAGCGGGCGGCTGCACGCTGGGCGCGGGACTGTCGGGCGTTCCGACCCTGTCGGTCGCGGCGATTCTGGCGCTGGCGATGATCGCTGCGGGCGCGCTTGCAACCAATGCGCTGCTCAGTCGAAGTGTCGGCGCAGCCGCCGGACCATCCACCAGACAGCCAGCACGACCGGCAGAGTAACGAGGGCGGTCAGCAACCCCTTGCTGACCCCCGTGAACTCGCTGACCGGATAGAGCAGATTTCCCGCCAGCGACACGGCATAATAGCTGATCGCGACCACCGACAGACCCTCCACCGTGCGCTGGAGGCGCAATTGCAGGTCGGCGCGTTTGTCCATGCTGGCGAGGATGTCTTGGTTCTGGGCAGAGCGTTCGACATCAACCCGCGTCCGCAACAGGTTGCTGGCCCGCACCGCGCGGTCGGACATGGCACCCAGCCGCCTTTCGGTCGACTGCACGGTGCGCATGGCAGGATCGTAGCGGCGCATCATGAATTCACCAAAACCCTGACGTCCCATGAACCGCTCCTCGCGAAGGGCCTCGATCCGCTGGGCGACGATGGCGCGGTAGGCTTCGGTGGCACCAAAGCGGAACGCCGATTTCACCGACAGCGCCTCGAGGTCCACCGAGATGTCGAGGAGTGCATGCAGCGTGTCCTCCGCCGCACGGTCCGGTCCGCGCATCTGGGACATGAGGTCGGTCAGCTGCCCGTCCAGCCGATTCATCGCCGGGCCCATTTCGCGCACCTCGCTGAAACCGAGCATGGAGGCCGCCTTGTAGGTCTCGATTTCGCACAGGCGCTGGAGGATGCGCCCGATGCGTCGGTCACCCGTGCCTTCGCTCACAAAGACCGCCATGCGCTGATGCCCTGCGGAATCGATGCGAAAGTCGCTGGCGACAACGGCTGCCCCATCCAGCACCGAGGCGACGGCGAGGCTTTCGGGCACGAACCAGTCATGCAGATCGCCTGCGATGTCTTCATCATCCTCGGGGCGCGGGACCACCCGCAGCAGGGCCGAAGTGATGCGCCCCCCCGGTGCGTCGGCCAGCCAGCGTTCCGGAAAGACATCGAATTCGGTCGGGTCGAAGGGCCGGATGCTCAGCCCCTTTGAAAACACGGTGTAGGTGACGAATTCGGTGTGTTGCTCCCATTTCAGGATGAACTTGCCCATGTCGCCATAGTAATGTGTGGCCTTCTCCGGCGGGCGCGGTGCGCCGTAGTGATCCAGAAGCTGCGTCAGATGGGCCAGATCCAGCGCCCGGTCCCGGGTCGCCGCGTCCTGTGGTTGCTTGATCGCGAGAAACACTGCCGTGGAGGGTGCTCCCAGGGCCGGAAAGGGGCGTGCGTGCAGCTCGCCGGACAGGGCGTAGCGCAAGGGGTGGTCGATGATCGGGGCCATGGGCAGGTTCCTGTCGCGGTCTTTTCATGGCCGATACCCTGAAACGGCCCTATCGAAAAGAAAATTTTGGATATTTTTCAAAGTGTTGCTGTGTACATCTGCATACCGGACCTGCATGCAATCACGCAGCCTCGCCAAAAACCTCCAATGCCGCGTTCAACCCGTTGAGCGCTGCGGGCAATCCCGCGTAGATCGCCATCTGCCAGATCGCCCCCAGTTTTTCCTTCCGGAGCCAGTATGTGTTGGATATTCACATTCAGCTGCGGCCTGGTCCAGCCGCCCATCGCGGTCAGCGCCGCCACGGTGCACGGCTGCCGCGAGCGGGTGTCGAGCCCGCCGCGGGTGTAGTGGGTCAAAGCAAAACGCCCCACCGTTTCCGGCGGGGCATTTGGGGTGATGCAGGGATCGGACTTTTTCAAAAAGTCCGACCGTTTTCCCTGAAGGAAAACGACCCCTAGTCGATCAGAGGGATCAGCTTGTCGAGCGAAGCCTTGGCGTCGCCGTAGAACATCCGCGTGTTTTCCTTGAAGAAAAGCGGGTTCTCGATGCCGGAATAGCCCGTCCCCTGCCCGCGCTTGGACACGAAGACCGTCTTGGCCTTCCAGACCTCCAGCACCGGCATGCCGGCGATGGGGCTGTTGGGATCGTCCTGTGCGGCCGGGTTCACGATGTCGTTGGAGCCGATGACGATGGCCACGTCGGTGGTGGGGAAATCGTCGTTGATCTCGTCCATCTCCATCACGATGTCATAGGGCACCTTGGCCTCGGCCAGCAGCACGTTCATGTGCCCGGGCAGACGACCGGCGACGGGGTGGATGCCGAAGCGGACCTCGACGCCCTTCTCCTGCAGCTTGCGGGTCAGCTCGGCGACCGGGTACTGCGCCTGGGCCACGGCCAT
>JBBSJO010000083.1:0-16870 GCA_038257185.1 Rhodobacterales bacterium
AGCATCCGTCGCGCTGCGGCTTCGGTATCGCCGCGCACCAGACGATAAAGCCCACCGCCCGCCGAACGCATGAGCCGCCCGATCACGGTGACCGGCAGGCCAAGAACGCGGTGGGCGAAGAGTGTGTCGCTGTCCGGTTCGGCGTGGTAGTTCGTCATGCCGATGCGCACGTAGCGTTTGAAGACGGGCCCGACCCCGATCTCGTGCAGGCGCACCATGTGTTTCAGGCGGGCGTCCGGCACATACCAGACCTTGCCCTGCGAGGCATCGCGGGCGAACCAGCTGTCCACACCGCCGGTGCCGGTGCCGGTGCCCATGTAGTTGATGCCGTCCTCGGTGCGAAAGCGCACGCGGCCCAAGGTGCTGCGGCGCACGGCCATGTTGGCACCCTTGGCCGCGAGCCAGGGGACATCGCCTTCGGCGCGGTCCAAGGGCGTGCCGCCGTAAGACATGCCCGCCGCCCCCAGCCGTTCCAGCCAATGGGGTGGTTTTCTGGCCCAGTCGTGGCGGATCTGGCCGATGAAAAAGCCGTGGTCGGGGTGGGCCGCCGCTGCCGCCTCGTAGGCGCGCAGCCAGCCCGGATCGGGGATCACGTCATCGTCGGCGAAGACCAGGAAATCGCCCTGTGCAGTTTCTATTCCGGTGTTCAGGGCATGAGCCTTGCCGCGCCGGGGCTCGTGCAGGTGGGTGAGCGGCAGGCGGTCCTTGAAGCTGTCGATGATGGTGGCTGTGTTGTCGGTGCTTGCGTTGTCGACGACGATGATCTCGTGGCCTGTATCGGGTGCTTCGAGCTGCGTCATCGCCTCGAGTGTCCGCGCCAGGGTGGGCGCACCGTTCCAGGTGGCGATGATAAGCGAGATCATGGATAGTCCCCGGGCTTTGTTTCGAGCCGCTTTAGCACGAAGATTTGGCCATCGTAAGGCGCACGCACGCCATTCGGGTGGTTATCCAAGCCGCTTACGCCCCAAGCCGGATTTGTCCTCAGATGCGGCGGTCGGGGATGACGTCAGATGCGGTGACGCCCGGATGCAGCCAGCCGACCAGCGGGCCGCGCAGTGCAAGGCCGGGTTTCTCGATCAGATGCCACGACAGAACCGAGGGGATCAGCACCAGCGGCAGCGAGAGCGCAATGTTCTCCCATGGGCTCATCGGCCCCCAGAGCCACACCGCGAAGCCTTGTAGCGGAAAGGCGTAGATGTAGATGCCGTAGGAATAATCGCCCAGACGGTTGTAGGCCCGCAGCACGCCGCCCGGCACATAGGCCGCCCAGAACACCGCATACCCCAGCGCTAGTGCAAAGGCTGGACCGTAGAGCAGGCTGCCCTTGGCGGTCCAGGCCAAGATGCTCAATCCTGCGATGCCCCAGACCGACAGCACCAAGCGGTCGCGCCAGATGTAGAAGGCGGTGCCGACGCCGAAGGGCAGGGCCAGCGTGATAAGATTGTCGATCTTGGTATGCAGGTCCAAATCCGCGATCCGCACGCCTAAGTAAAGTACGAGGAAACCGGCAAACACGGCTCCCATCGCGAGTGGCCGCCCGAGCAGGCCGAAAACGCCCAGACCGAAAAGCCCGACATAACACAGCGCCTCGTAGAGCAGGGTCCAGATTGACCCTTCGACGGCCGTGTAGGGCAGCTCCTCATAGACGCCGGGCAGGTGGAATTGTACCGACAGCAGTGTGATGTTGCGCGCCACGAAGGCCCAGGTGCCGCTGTCACCGAAATAGGCTGCTGCGGGCAGGGTGGTGACCACCGGTCCCAGCACCAGCGCCACCAGTAGGATCGACACGATCAGCCCGGGCCAGAGCCGCAGGAACCGCGCCACGACGAATCGGGTCCGGGTGCGCGACCGCTCATAGCTCTGTGCAATGAGAAACCCGGAAATCACGAAGAACGCCTGAACCGAGATGTTGCCCAGTGAATATCCCGTCAACGCCTTGAGTGGTTCCGCAGCCCCGGGTCCCAGCGCGATGGGATGGGCGTGGCTGACCAGCACCGCCACGGCAGCCAGCGCACGGATCAGGTTGAAGTTGTTGTCGCGGTTTTGTGCCACGTTGCCGAGCCAGATCATGTGCGGGCCGTCTTTCTGCGGGTCGTATCGGTGTTTGCGCTGTGGAGTAGTCTATGGAAAGACACGCACTTAGGCAAAAGGAGTTCGAACGAATGGGCAAGCTGCGTCCTTGGGTCGTCTGCGTGCGGGTGAACCGGCACGACAAGGCGTATTTCCTGCACCAACTCGACGGGTTTACCCGCACGGAGCCGTTGCTGGTGACATGGGACGACGCGCGCCCCGAGGCGGAACGCGACGCGGGAACACGTGCGACGGCGGTGCTGCCTGTGCCTTGGGAGCGGCGCTGGCGGTTCCCCGGTGGGCACCGTCTGTTGCAGATGGGACACCGCTTGCGCGGGTCCGTGATGCGCGATCCACTGGCCGCCGGGGCGCGTGAGACGGCGGCGCTGAGCGCATTGGCGGACCGTCATCCCCCCAATATCATCTATGCCCATACCGGGTTTGTGGGGCTGCGGCTGCTGCCACTGAAGGACCGCTTGGGCGTGCCGCTGGTGGTGCATTTCCACGGGTTGGATATCAATACCCACGACCCGGTCTATCAGCGGGTTCTGCGGCGTAGCCTTCATCGTTTCGATAGGATCATCGTGGTCGGCAACTGGATGATAGCGCCTCTGGTCGCCATGGGGTATGATGCGGCGCGCATTTCTGTCGGCCCAATGGGAACCCCGGTGGGGCATGTCCGGGAGAGGATGCATATACCTGTCGGCGATCGGACAGTGGACCCCGTCCGCTTCATCGCTGTCGGACACATGATCCCCTACAAGGGGTTCAACCGCACGATCGCGGCTTTCGCGCGCTTGTGGGAAACCCGCTGCGATGTGGAACTTGTCATTGTCGGCGACGGGACCGAACGCAGCAGACTGGAAGAACTGTCGCGCGCCTCCGGTGCGGGTGAAGTCATCCGGTTCGCGGGCGCATTGTCCTCCGACGCTACCCTGGCCGAAATCTCTGCCGCTGACGTTCTGGTGCACCACGCGCTGGACCATCCCGGCGGGCCGGAGGCGTTCGGCGTGGTGATCACCGAGGCCATGGCGCTGGGATTGCCGGTGGTCGGCACCCTCTGTGGTGGACTACTCGACCAGATCGTCGAGGGTGAGACGGGGTTTCTGGTGGATCAGGGCGACGTGGATGCGATGGCGGTGGCCATGGGCCGTCTGGCGGCGGACCCGGGCTTGCGCACCGCGATGGGTGCTGCCGGTCACGCACGTGCCGCGGCACTCTTCGATGCGCATGACTTGGCACGCAGGGCAGAGGACATCCTGATTGCGCAAGCCGGGCTCAGATACCCGGACGCTCAATAATACCCGTGCCCTTGGTTCTCGTCTGCATGGCGGCAGCTGTTCAAAACCATGCCCAGCACGTTGGTGTACTTGGCGATTTCCTTTTCGGTGGTGTCGATCTGGCTGGACTTGCTTTCCTCGGCGCGCACGACCAGCAGGGCGCAATCGACGTTCTTGAGGAAGGCGCGGGTGTCATCGCCGGTTAGCAGCGGCGGCAGGTCGAAGATCATCAGGTCGGGCGTATAGGCGGCCTCGATCTCGTCGAGCTTCTTTGCGGTGGCCTTATCAAGCAGCAGGCTTGTGGGGTCGGCCATCGGCGTGCGGGCCATCGAGATCGCGAGGTTGTCGCCCACCCGCACGGCCTGGTTTGCGAAATCCACCTTGCCCTCCATCATCTCACGGATGCTGTGCTCTGGCGTGTGCCCCAGGGTGCGCGCGATGCCTGGGCGGCGCAGGTCGAGATCGAAGAGCACCGCCGTGAGGTCGGGCTGGCGGGTCATGCCGATGCCGAGGTTGCAGGCGATCGTTGTCTTGCCGCAGGTCGGTTGCGGCGAGGTGATGGCGAGCCGGGTCCAGCCCTTCTCGCGCATCTGCAACAGGATCTTAGTGCGCAGGATATCGAAGGAAACGGCGGCACGACCGGCTGTCATCGTGACGACCCGGTTGCGGGTCAGTAAGTTGTGATCGAGCGACAGCGGCGTCAGGGCGGCCCAGATGTCCTGTGCTTCGAGTCCATCCGGCGGCACGGCCTTGTCGCCGGGTTTTGGCCGGGGGGCGGACGGCGTGTCGTCGCCGCGCTTCTGACGGGCCTTTTCGATGGCGTTCTGAAGTTTTTCCATTGTCGGGGATGCTCCGTCAGAGGCCCAGCTGCGTCAGCAGCCGGGCATAGATGAGATCGAGGGGACGGTAGTAGGTGTCGACGGCCCAGAGACCGACCGGCACCGCGATGATCACCACGATCAACAGTGTCAGCTTGAGCGACCGGCGGACCCAGAAATGCCGCCGCGTCTCCATGAAGGGGATGGTCGCGAGCGGAGTGACGCCCAAGGATTTGGTCATCTCTATGGGGCGGCGGAACGTGCGGTTGAGCACCTCGAGCAGCACGAAAAGGGCGGCCATCGCGGCCAGCCCGGCGCCGATGCCACCCGCGGCGATGGCGGGGCGGTTCGGGCTCGACGGACGGTTGGGTACGGTGGCCTGTTCGATCACGGTGATCCGTTGGCCGCGCGCGCTGAGTTCGATTTGTTCGCTGACCTGCGCCTGGTCGCGGCGCGCGATGGCGGCGCTGTATTGCGTCTGAGCGTTGTTATAGTCGCGGTTCAGCGCGTCGAGCTCGATGCCGTTAGCTGCGGTGGTCTCAATCGAGCTTCTCAGGGTCTCAAGCTCGGCATTGTCTTCCCGGAGCGTCTGCTGCTGCGACTCAATCTGACTGTCGATTTGCGCGAGTGCAATGTTGAGGATCGATTCCTGCGATACCTCCTCGGTCCCCGTCGCCCCGCCCTCCGCGGCGATCTGGGCTTCGACCTGGCCGATCTGGGTTAGTAAGACACGAACCCGCGGGTTCGTGTCTGAATAGACAAGCCTGAGGCTTTCCACCTGGGCCTGAAGCTGGGTGAGCTGCTTTTCCGCCGGGCTTCGCTGATCCTGTTGCGGGGCCTGGATGCGTCCGGTAGTCTCGTAGACTTGGACGATGCGCTGACGCTGGTCATTCAGACTCGCAATCTCGCGTTCGGTGCGTGCGACACGTTCCTGAAGCAGGCCCTCGCGATTGAGCCGGTAGTTGAGGCTGTCGGGCAGGGCACCAGCGTTCTGAGACTTGAAGGCGACGATGCGTTCGCTCTGCAGATTCAGTTCGGTACCGAGCCGGTCGGTCTCTTGGTTGAAGAAGGCCAGCGTGCTTTCGGCCCGTCCCGTGCGCAAGCGCGTGTTCTCGTTGAGGATCAGGGTCACGTAATCGTTGACCACCGCCGCCACGATCTGCGGGTCGGCGGCGTTGAAGCTCACGGACATCAGCGTGGCGCGGTTGCGCCCGCTGGAACGGCTGATGTCGGTTGCACCCCGCATCGCAGCCACGATGGCATCGGGGTTCATGTTCGTGCCCGTGCCGAAGACCTTGCGGCGGTTGGCGATGTCGATGAGGTTCGCGCGCGTCATCAGGCGCTGCTGGATAATTTCCAGCTGCTCGGCCCCGTCGGTCTGGATGGCGCCGGGCATATCGGAGATCTGGGGCGCTTCCACCAACATGCGCGCCATGGCGGAATAGGTCGTTGGCAGCTTGATCGCAAGCGCCACGCCGATGCCCGCGCAGAACAGGAACAACGCCGTCATCACCGGCAGGCGGCGCAAAAACAGGGCCCAGTAGAATTTGAGATCAAGATTCATTCGGCGGCTTTTCCGGGGATGTCTATGCGGTCGGTGAGAAACAGTGGCCACGAGCGCGTCTTTATCAGCAAACCATCCCGGATCAACTCCCTTACCGTGCCTAGCCCCACCCGCCCGCGGTTGGAGCTGGCGGCATAGACGAGGCCGAGGTCGCACAGCTTGTTGACGATCCGCGGGATACCCTCCGAGTTTTCGTAGATCATTCTGGTTGCGGCGGGGCTGAATTCCTCGCCGGTACCGCCGACATGGCACAGTCGGTGGCGGATGTAGTCGCGGGTAGTGCGCAGATCCATCGGGTCGATGTGATAGGTGGCCGACACCCGCTGCGCGAACTGGCGCAGTTCGGGGCGCGAGATCATCTGGCGCAGTTCGGGCTGGCCCACCAGGATCAGCTGCAGAAGCTCGTCCTTGCCTGCGTTGATGTTGGTCAGCATCCGCAGCTCTTCGAGCAACTCGACCGACAGATTCTGTGCCTCGTCGATCACTAGGACGACTCGGCGGCCCTGGGCGTATTCTCCGATCACGAAATCCTGGAACTTTTGGAACAGGGCGACATAATCCTCTTGCGCGCTTGCCGCGACATCGAGCGCGTTGAGCACCCAGCGCAGCAGGTCGCCGCGCCCGCCTTGGGCGTTCGAGATCAGCCCGACGACGATGTCGTCCTCCAGAGTCCTGAGCATGGCCTGCACGAGCGTCGTCTTGCCGGTGCCGACCTCGCCGGTGACGACCGTGAGCGGTGCCCGTGTCATCAGCCCGTATTCCAGGATGGCATAGGCCCGGCTATGCGCGGGAGACCAGAACAGGAAATCGGGATCGGGCAACAGCGTGAAGGGCCGCTCCGAAAAGCCGAAGGTTCCGATGTAAAGGTCGATGCTCACGTCACATGTACTCGCAAATTCTGGCCGCAACCGGCAAGCGCCACCCCAAAGTCGTAGCGGCAGCAGTCATACACGACCTAAAGCATGATAAACATGGCAATTCTGCGGTTGCCATCAGGTTTTGCGGAGCAGGCGGGTCCGCCAGCAATTTGATGCCCGGCTGATTCGCAAGTCTCACACAGAACTCGTGCAAATTTTGCGTAGATGTTTCCAAAGTGAGAACAGTTATGCCTTGCAAGGGCCTTTGTCTCTACCGCCGGCGAAAGGCCAGCAATTTCAGGTTGTGCAGGTCTCTGGGGTTTGTGCGTCTGGTCACGCAAAATCGGGGAATTGTCCGTCTGGAGGATTTTTTCGCTGTTTTTCAGGCGTTATCTCTTTGATAAAATTCTTCGAAATGTTAAACGAATTTGGTGCGTGGGGTTTACTTTCCGTTGGGGGGCTTAGGTCTGATCGTGTTGAGAGAGTGAACTAGGTCTTTTTTCGGCCTGGTTTGTGAAAGTTTTGGAAATCGGCAAATTTGTCGGAGTGCTGCTATGACGTTACATTTTTCGAATTTGAATGATCTGGTTGACATTGCGCCGTCTCGCAGAATCACTGATGCGCGCCCTGAAAAGCGGCGCGGGATTTACCGCGTTGGATTCAAAAGGGTTTTCGATACCCTGCTGATCGTGCTGGCATTACCGATCGCGCTGCCGCTGATCTTCCTGATGGTGCTCATGGCGGCCAGCGACGGGCACAAGCCGTTCTATAGCCAGATACGCGTCGGTCGCGAAGGGCGTCGCTTTCGTATGTGGAAACTGCGCACCATGGTGCCGAACGCCGATCAGTACCTGCGCGAATACCTCGCGGCGCACCCCGCCGCGCGCGCCGAATGGGATGCAACGCAGAAGCTCAAGTGTGACCCCCGGATCACCAAGATGGGACGGTTCCTTCGCAAATCCTCCCTCGACGAGTTGCCGCAGCTGTGGAACGTGCTGAACGGGTCCATGTCGCTGGTGGGTCCGCGCCCGATGATGGTGGACCAGCAGGCCTTTTATCACGGTGAGGGCTATTATAACTTGCGTCCAGGCATTACCGGTTTCTGGCAGGTCTCGGATCGCAACGAGAGCGATTTCTCCGGGCGCGTCAAGCACGACGATGCCTATGACAGGCATGTTTCGTTTAAGACAGATGTCGCCATCCTGGGGCGCACCGTCGGTGTCGTGCTGCGCTGCACGGGATACTGAACAATCGTTTTTCCGACCCGAACGGAACTATTCATCTTCGGATGGTCGGTTCCGTTCGGCTTGTGTATGTTGAGACATGAAAGCCAATCACGTTACGAAGGAGTTCAAGGGTGTATCGGTCCGTTTTCAGAATCGCCGCCATGCTGGTAATGCTCGTCACCCTGAGCGCCTGTGAGGATTCCAAGGAACGCGCCGAGCGCTATTATCAGAGCGGGTTGAGCTTGCTCGAAGATGGCGATGTCGACCGTGCACTGATCGAATTCCGCAACGTCTTCAACCTGAACGGTGCCCATCGCGAGGCGCGCGAGACCTATGCCCGCATCGTGCGCGAACAGGGCCAGCAGCGCGAGGCCTACGGCCAGTACCTACTCCTCGTAGAGCAATATCCCGACGATCTGGAGGGGCGGATCGCGCTCTCGGAGATGGCCTTCGCCAATCAGAACTGGGAGGAATTCGACCGCCACAGCGCTGCCGCGATCGAGGCAGCACCGGATGATCCACGGGTGAAGACGCTGGCCGTTGCGGCCGATTACCGAAAGGCCAGCATGGCAGAGGACGCGCCCGCGCGGCAGGCCGCCTTTGAGCGGGCCCTGGCGCTGGTCGAAGACCAGCCCGACAACGCGATCCTGCAACAGATCGAGATCGACGGCTACGTGCGCGACATGACCTATTCAAAGGCGCTGGCGGCGATCGACCGGGCTTTCGAGAAGAACCCCGACAATCGCGGGCTCTACAACACGCGCCTGTCGATTCTGGCCCAGCTGGAGGACGCGGACGCGATTGAGGCCCAGTTGCGCGACATGGTCACGCGCTTTCCGGAGGACGACGCGATCAAGCAGACGCTGATCCGCTTCTACATGTCGCGTCAGGAGCCGGAAAAAGCCGAAACCTTCCTGCGCGAGATCGCCGATCCGCAGGCCGAGGAGCCGGCGCTGTACCTTTCGTTATTGCAGTTCATCGGCGAACTACGCGGCCCCGAGGCGTTGATGGCCGAACTCGACAAGGTCATCCCCGAGGTGGCCGACCCTAGTCTCTACAGGGCGCTGCGCGCGGGGATTGTGTTTCAGCAGGGCGATCGTGCCAAGGGAATTGCGGAGATGGAGGAGATCATCGCCGCCGCCGATCCGTCGCCTCAGATGCGCCAGATCAAGGTGAGCCTCGCCCAAATGTTGCTTCAAAACGGCAACAAGGTGGGCGCGCGGCAGCTGGTCGAACAGGTGCTGGTCGAGGACCCCACTCAGGTGGATGCGCTGCGCATGAGCGCCGCCTGGCAGATCGAGGCCGACGACACCGATGGGGCCATCGCCACCCTGCGGACAGCGCTCGACCAGGCGCCGCAGGACGTGGCGTCGATGACGATGATGAGTCAGGCTTACCAGCGTGCGGGCAACCGGGATCTGGCGCGCGATTTCCTGTCGCTGGCCGTCGATGCCTCGGGCCAAGCCCCGGCGGAGGCGGTGCGCTATGCGCGGTTCCTGTCTGAAGAGGAGCGTTATGTCCCCGCCGAACAGACGCTGGTGGCGGCCTTGCGCGCGACCCGCGACAACCCCGCGCTGCTGACGGAACTGGGCCGGATCTATCTGCTGATGGAGGACACCCCCCGACTGAAGCAGGTAATCGCGTCCTTGAAACAGCTCGATGACGATGCCGCGAAACAGGCGGCCGCCAGTCTAGAGACCACGCTGATCGAACGCGAGAGCGGCACCGAGGCCGCCATCGCCTTCCTCGAGGAAATCTCGAAGGACTGGGACAACACGCTGACGGCGACTGGGGCGTTGATCCGCGCGCGTCTGGTCAGTGGCGACAGTGCCGCAGCGCTGGAAACCGCGAAGAGGGCGCTGGCGGAGGACTCGCAGGACCCCGCCCGGCGCTACCTGATGGCGGCCACCCAGGCCGCAACCGGCGATCTGGCGGGAGCGGAGGCCGGCTACCGCGCGTTGCTTGAGGACGGTCCCGACCGCCCGCGCCTCTGGCTCGAACTGATTCGCACCGTGGGCGCACTGGGCAGGTCAGAAGAGATACCCCAGCTGGTCAAGGACGGGCTTGCGGCCAATCCCGGAGCCGCCGACCTCTTGTGGGTGCGTGCGGGCGACCTGGAACAGAGTGGTGACAGCGAAGGCGCCATCGCGATCTACGAGGAGCTCTACGCGCAGAATTCCAATTCGGTGATCGTCGCCAACAACCTCGCGAGCCTCTTGGCCAGCCACCGCGACGATGCCGAGAGCCTCGAACGGGCGGCGACGGTGGCGCGCCGGCTGCGCGACGTAGAGCAGCCCGCGTTCCAGGACACCTGGGGCTGGATCGCCTTCCGGCAGGGCAACCTGGAGACCTCGTTGGCACCGCTCGAAGCGGCTGCCAAGGGTCTGCCGCGCGATCCGGTCGTGCAGTACCACCTTGGGATGGTCTACGAGGCGCTTTCGCGCCCCAAAGATGCGATAGCACAATACGAGAAGGCCGTTGAGCTGGCCGGAACCGACAATGCCACCGGTCCGATCGCGGATGCGCGAGCGCGGCTTGAGGCGCTGATGACGGCGCCTGAGCAGTAAGGTATTTTGCGTTTTCCCAAGGTGCCGTGTGTCGAAAGGCGCGTTCGCGATCGAATGCAAAGTATATTGGATTTCGCTTCCGCACCGTGTCATGGCAGGCACAATGTGCGAAAAACGCTCCAACAGGCACGTGAAACCTTCCTTTGGACAGATTCACGAGGCATGCATGGATGGGGGTATAGGGGCCAAACCGGCATGAGGACGACATGAAAACACTTCTTTTGGCAATCTGGGCCGTTTTGGCGGCAAGCGCCGCCATGGCCCAAAGCGATTATGTCGTGAGCCCAGGCGACACCCTGCGCATCGAGGTCCTCGAAGACACGACGCTCAACCGCAACGTGATCGTGCTTCCCGACGGGCGTTTCAGCTTTCCCTTCGCGGGCACCGTGCAGGCCGGCGGCCGGTCACTGGGCCAGATCGAGGCTGCGGTCGGCAGTGCCATCGCCTCGAACTTCGCCGCCGCACCGAACGTCTTCGCCTCGATCGTGTCGCTGCGCCAGGCCGAACCGGCCCGCAGCAGTGCCGCTAGGGCTCCTGCTCCTGCTCCCGATCCGACGATATCGGTCTTCTTTCTGGGCGAGGTCGCAAGCCCCGGCGGCCAGGCGGTCTCTCCCGGCACGACCTTCCTTCAGGCGCTGGCGCTGGGGGGCGGGTTCTCCAACTTCGCGGCGCTGAAGCGCGTCCAGATTCGTCGCACCAATCCGGCAACTGGGGCACAGACGCTTTACACGATCAACTACAATGCGGTGTCCCAGGGGGCCGAGTTGCGCGGCAATTTCGTCCTGCAGGATGGCGACGTGATCCTGGTGCCACAGCGGCGATTGTTCGAGTAGGGCATGACGAGACGGGGGCACCTGAGACGACCGATCGTCCTTGCCGCAGGAGCGGCGGCGGTGGGACTGGTATCCATCGTTTCGGCCCAGGACGATCCGGGCGGCAGGACCCTGCGCCTGACGGTGGGCCAGTCCCTGCAATACAGCGACAACATCGACCTGGTGGCCAACCCCACCGAAAATATCCTGCGCTCGAGCACCAGCCTGGGGCTCGCCTACAGCGACGTGACCCGCACGCAGGCGTTCCGGTTCTCGACGGCAGGTGCCTATGACATCGACAGCGACGGCCAGACCGAGTTCAGCGATCCCTTTGCGCGGTTGTCCTATGCGCTGGAGGGGGCGAACAGCCGCTTGAACCTTTCCGCGCGCTACAGCCGGACGGATCTCGACGACGCCTTTTTCGATCTCTCACTGATCCCTCCCGAAGACGACATCCTCGATCCCGAGGGCGACCCGGTGACGGGAATCGCCCAGATCGAGGGCGGTGTGCGCGTCAACACCGCCTATGCAGTGGGCTTCGAGACCGGCATGCAGTCCAACATCGGCTTCCGGCTGGATCTGTCCGCGCAGGCCCGCCGCTATACCGAGACCACCGATCCCGATCTCTTTGCCACGCAGACCCGCCGAATAGGGGTGCTGACCACCTTCCGGATCAACCCACAGATCACTGCCCGGCTGACCGCCAGCGCCCGCCGCTATGAGGCCGAGGACACGGATCAGACCGATCGGACGGAAACCTCCTTCGGCGCCGGGGTCGCGTTCGACGTGGCACCCGACCTGACGCTCGATCTGGCCCTGAGCCAGCAGCGCACCGAGACCAAGCGGGTGTCGGGCACGACTGTCTCAGATGGGTTGGCCTATACCATCGGCGTTGACCGCACATTGCCAAATGGCACCATAGCTATCGATTTTTCCTCCGAGGACACGCTGAATGGACGCCGCAGCACCTTACGCGGCAGCCGGAGCATGACGCTGCCGCGCGAGGGGACGCTGTCCTATGGCATCGGGGTCACCCAGACTTCCGGGTTCTCCTTGGAGCCACTGTTTTCGCTGGCCTACGAGCAGCCGCTCAAACTGGGCAGTTTCGGCGTCGAGCTGAGCCAGGAGGCGCGCACCGACGAGGAGGACGACACCGCCGTCATCGTGACCCAGGCGTCGGCCAATTACGCGGCACCGCTGACGGAAACGCTGAACTGGTCAATCAGTGCCGGGCTGAGCGACGTGTCGCGGCAGGGCGTCACCGGCGAGGACCGCCGCCGGATCAATTTGCGCAGCGACCTCGTGGGTCAAGTCAACGACATCTCGAGTTGGTCGGCGGGCGTTACCCTCAGTGATACGGAGACCTCGACCACCGCCACCACCGAAGAGGAGCGCCGCTACGGCCTGCAACTGGCCTACCGGCGCGCACTGGCGCAAGACTGGGACATGGTAGCACGCTACCAGCACACAACCATCCTCGACAGCGTCGCCGCCGACCGACGCTCCAACGCGATCAGTCTGGGGCTGGAAAAGACTTTCGACTTCCGGCCCTGAGACTGGCGGCGGTCACCCTTGCGTCATGAGGCCGGATCGGCTCGCACGGGCGCTTAAACTCTGCTATGCAGCGGCCGGGTTCAGGGCATAGATCGGTTTTTCAAGAGGTTCTCCGAGCATGGATGCGATTCAGACGAAAATGTCGCCGTTGTTGGCAGGTCGCGGGATCAATCCCGCAGGCTTGGCGTGGTTTCTTTTGGCCACGCTCGCGGCGATCCCGGTGTTCTGGCTGGGTTTTGAAAGCCTCGCACGGGCCTGGTCAACGCCCGAATACAGCCACGGACCGCTGATCCCGGTGATCTCGCTTTACCTATTTCTGCGCGAATTGCGCCGCGCGCCTTCGGCAACCGCCCGGGTGAAGGATCGCTGGCCAGGCCTTGTCGTGATCGCGCTCGGTTTGGCGCTGGCTATTCTGGGCAACGTGGTGCGCATCCCCGATATCGTGACCTATGCGTTCATCATTTGGGTCGGCGGCGTGGTGCTGACCGTGTTCGGCTGGGACCGGGGGCGGCGGCATCAATTGCCGGTGCTACACCTTATCTTCATGCTGCCATTACCGCAGTTCCTCTATTGGAAGCTGACCATCGTGCTGCAGGGCATCTCCTCGGTCATCGGGGTCTGGATGGTGCAGAAGGCGGGCATCCCGGTGTTCCTCGATGGCAACATCATCGATCTGGGGGTCTACAAACTCCAGGTGGCTGAGGCCTGTTCGGGGTTGCGGTATCTCTTTCCGATCCTCAGCTTTTCCTATCTCTTTGCGATCCTTTACCGCGGACCGATCTGGCACAAGGCGGTGCTGCTGCTGGCTGCCGCGCCGATCACGGTGCTGATGAATTCCTTCCGCATCGGGATGATCGGCATCTTGGTCAACTCCTACGGCATCGAACAGGCGGACGGGTTTTTGCATTTCTTCGAAGGCTGGGTGATCTTCGGCGCCTGCGTCGGCATCCTCTTCGTGATGGCGATAGCGCTCCAGCGGCTGACCCCGAGCCCGCTGCCGCTGTCCGAGGCGATTGACCTCGACTTTCAGGGCTTCGGCGGCATCCTGTCGCGCATCCTCGACATTCGCCCGGCCCGCGCGATTATTGCTGCGGCGCTGTTGACGCTGGCGGTGACGCTGGCCTTCGTCACCGTGAGCCAGCCCACCCCCGAACCCGTGGCGCGCGATAGCTTTGCGCTCTTCCCGCGCACGCTGGGGGACTGGCAGGGCACGCAGTTCAGGCTCGACGCGGATGTCGAGCGGGTGCTCGGCGCGGACGACTACATCAACGCGAGCTACGTCGCACCGGGGCAGACGCTGCCGGTGAGCGTGTTCTCAGCTTTCTACCACAAGCAGACAGAAGGATCAGGCATCCATTCGCCCGAGGTTTGCCTGCCGGTGGGAGGCTGGGAAATTTTCACTTTCGGCACCCATCAGGTGAGCTTTCCGGGCACGATCTACGGCACCTTCGATCTCAACCGCGCGGTGATCCAGAGGGGGCTCGACAAGCAGTTGGTCTATTATTGGTTCGAACAGCGCGGACGGCGCATGACCAACGATTTCGCGGCTAAGATGACGGTGCTCTACGACGGGTTCACCATGGGCCGGTCGGACGGGGCCATCGTGCGCTTTACCACCCCCATCGGTCCGAACGAAACGGAGGATGATGCCGCTGCACGCATCGAGGTGATGATGGCCGAGGTGCTGCCGCGCCTGCCGCGCTTCGTGCCTGACGGCCCCGACGGCTCCGACGGTGGCTCCTGACCGGGTGGCCCGTCTCATGGTGATGACGACACGGGGCCGATTCGGTTCACACTGGCTTCTGACCGCTCTGATCGGTGCCTGCGTAGTGATTGAGGCGGTTCTGTCGCTCTCAGATTTCGGCTGGCTTGCGGACGGGCGACTCAGGGCGCAGGCCTATGAATACGGCGGCTTCTGGAACGGGCTGCTGAAGGGCTGGCAGCCGAACTATGCCGCACAGCCCTATGCGATGTTCTTCACCTATGCTTTTCTGCACGCGGGTCTGGCGCATCTCGCGGTCAACATGATCACGCTCTGGTCGCTGGGCCGGGTCGTGCAGGACCGCGTAGGCATGGGCGGCTTCGCGGTGCTCTATGTGGGATCGGCACTTGGCGGGGCAGGGGGCTTTGCACTTCTGGGCACGCAGCTGGCCCCCATGGTGGGCGCGTCGGGGGCGCTCTTCGGTCTGGTTGGGGGACTTCTGGCCTGGAACTGTGTCGACCGCTACACCTTTACCGAGGGGCTCTGGCCCGTGGCGCGGGCGGTCGGGCTGCTGACGCTGATGAACTTGGTGCTGTGGTGGGCGATGAACGGCCAGCTCGCCTGGGAAACCCATCTGGGCGGGTTCCTGGCAGGCTGGGTGCTGGCGCTGCTGATCGACCGGCGTGGGCGCGAGGCGGAATAGAGCAATTTGAGAACTCCAGCGTGCATCCCTTGCCGGGCACCGCGCGGACTGACAGTGGTCGGCTGACATCTGAATCGCCTCACGTCTGCAATGTGTAATTTGAGCAGGGCTTACTCCCTACCGCTTGGGTTTATGCTACCCTGAGCCATGCCGACTGTCCTCCGTCTCGATGGCCTTCACGTGGCGATCTACCCGCATGACCACCGCCCTGCGCATGTCTACAGGCCAGCGACAAGACGTTCAAGCAGCACGAGCACCGCCGGGCGCGGCGCGCGGTGAAAGCGCTCGACCTGACGGAAAGCGATCCGCCGGGGACAAGGCGTTTGGCGATCCATTGAACGGACAGAAGGACGGTAAGTCCCGGTCCGACGCGAACCTGCATCCCGAGTCCATGCGTAAGTATTGGCAAGTATAGCAAGATGGCGATCCTCCACACACCATGTATGTATATTGGCCCCGGCATTCTTGTCTTTCAGGCAGATATGCGCCGCATATGGAGGTGGCGGCAATGACCTGCCCCCCGAGGCTCCGTCGTTCATAACGAGAGTCTGCAGGTTTGATAGTCGTCGGTTTCGGGTGGCGCAAGCGCGCCGGGCGCGGAGCCCTCAGATTGCTCAAGCGTCCGGCGCGCTTGCGCGGGGGTCTGGTTGGCCAGTGACGAATGCGGCCTGACATTGTTGTAATCGTAGCGCCACAGGGCCAGCGTCTGGCGGGCGTCGGCGAGGCTGTCAAAGATCTCCTCGTTCAGGCACTCATCTCGCAGGCTGCCGTTGAAGCTTTCGATCAGTCCGTTCTGCTGCGGCTTGCCCGGATCGATGTAGTGCCAGACGACGCCGGTATCACCAGCCCATTTGAGGATCGCCCGACTGGTGAACTCGGTGCCATTATCGCTGACAATGCAGTCTGGTTTGCCGTAAATTCGGATTAACGCCGTCAATTCCCGCGCCACCCGCGCGCCGGAGAGGCTGGTGTCGGCGATCAGGCAGAGGTTTTCACGTGTGCAGTCATCGTTCACAGCCAGGATGCGGAATTTGCGGGATGCGCCGAAGGTGTCGGAAACAAAATCCAGCGACCAACGCACATTTGGCCGGATCGGAATTGGCATCGGTGTTCGCGTGCCGCGTGCGCGCTTGCGACCGCGCCGCCGCCGCACGGACAGTCCTTCCTCCCTGTAAAGGCGATACAATTTCTTGGGGTTCATGATAAATCCCTCCCGCTCAAGCAAAATACCCACACGCCGATAACCAAACCGGCGGCGATTGCCCGCAATCTCATGCATCTTCTTGCGGATTTCCGCATGATCAGGCGGGCGTTCGCGCCGCACGGTTTTAGGATCGACACCAACCAGGTTGCAGGCCCGGCGCTGCGAGATATTATGATCCCGCATCGCCTTGAGCGCCGCTTCCCGCCGCTGTGCAGGTGTCGCTATCGCTTTCCCAGCAGATCCTTCAACACCACATTGTCGAGCATGGTGTCCGCCAGGAGCCGCTTGAGCTTGCCATTCTCGTCTTCGAGGCTCTTCAGGCGGCGGGCATCCGACACTTCCATGCCGCCATATTTGGCCTTCAGCTTGTAGAAACTGGCCGGGCTGATCCCATGCTTTCGGCACAACTCAGTGGCAGGAAGGCCAGCTTCCTGCTCCTTGATCATGCCGATGATCTGCACTTCCGTGAAACGGCTCTTTCTCATTCGTCTGCTCCTTTAGGGTTGGACAGAC
>JBBSJO010000084.1:0-16842 GCA_038257185.1 Rhodobacterales bacterium
CAGGTATCGAGAGGCCAAAGCCCCGCACAGTTATCTCTCCCAGCAGCTGGCAGCCCAAAAGAAGTCCAAGCGTCTGGAGCATATGGCTTCTCTCCTGAAATGATAATCTGACCCATTCTGACGTTAAACAACTTTCAGGACCAATGGAAAAGTTCTTCTCAGAGCCAGCGGGAGAACGACGCGCCCGTGCAAGAGTTGTCAGGAACCATCAGTCCAACAGTGTCAGCGGGCTCGAACTATGCTGCGGAAATTCATTGTGAATGACTACTTCAGAAAGCTGCGCTGCGGCATAATATAGAGTGACCAAGGGCCGCTCTGGTTTGAAAGCAGCCGTGTTTTAACTCGGCACGAAAGGCCGGAGCGTCGCCGCCTTTGACTTGAAAGGCGAGGATGTGCAGACCAAGCACCTGATCAGAGGTGAAAATACGCGGTCGTTCCACTGCCTGCCTGAAAACTGGAACTTTCGAAGCATGTGTATGGCAGGGCATTCGGACTAGCCTCGCTCTAGCCTAGTGTAACCTGCATGAGGCTTGACCGGCTCAAGCCGGACCAAACCTCTCGAACACGAACTGACTGGAGTAGCAGGATGTCATTTCTAGACTGCCTAAGCGACGCCGTATCCGAGATTGAGGACGCGAAAAAGCGTGAGAACGCAAGGCTTTGGACCGATTATGCTCAGACCGTGTGGAAGAAAACCTCCGATCAGTACGAGCGTCAGGGCTACTCCCGGCACAACGCGGAGGCGATGGCGGCGACGGATGCCAGAGTTAAGTCGGACTGTCATCGCGGTTTGAACGGCGCAATTTCTTAAAGCGAGGCTGGTGCGGCAGGGGGGTGGGTAGCCGAACGCGTGAATGGTTGGATGCGAGGCTATGATCGGTATCTGCAACGCGGTGAGGCTGTCGTTTCGCCCGGGCGAGGCATTCCACTTCGACTGGAGCGAGGATTTTACCGTTGTGGGCGGCGAGCGCACAAAGCTGCAAGTCGCCGACATCAAGCTGTCGCACAGCCGGGCCTTTCTGGTCCGGGCGTATCTTCTGCAAACGCACGAGATGCTGTTGATGCCCATTGGCATGGGTTCCGGGTCTTCGGCGGCATCCCGGGGCGCGGCATCTATGACAACATGAAGACGGCGGTTGATCGTGTCGGTCGCGGAAAGGAGCGGCAAGTCAATATGCGCTTCCTTGCGATGGCGAACCACTACGTGTTCGAGCCCGAGTTCAGCAATCCGGCTGCTGGCTGGGAGAAGGGACAGGTCGAGAAGAACGTGCAGGATGCCCGGCACCGGCTGTGGCAACCGATGCCGAGCTTTCCTGATCTCGCAGCACTAAACGACTGGCTGGAACAGCGCTGTGTCGCGCTATGGACTGAGATTCCGCATGCAGCGCTGCCCGGCAGCGTTGCCGACGTTTGGGCCGCAGAACAAGCCGCGCTGATGCCGTTGCCCCCTGCCTTCGATGGCTTCGTCGAACAGAGCAAGCGGGTGTCTCCGACCTGCCTGATCAGCTTTGAACGCAACCGCTACAGCGTTCCGGCGTCATTTGCGAACCCATGTCGCGACAGCCCTTGGCGTGCAGGCCGTCGAACATCACCGCCGCAAGGTCCGTTTTTTCTCAACTATCGAGCTCGTCAACGCGCTCGAACACCCTTGATGAACTCCCCCACTGGCACCCCGAACATCTGGCAGACAAAAGCTATGGGATCGTCATCTATGAAGCTTCACCACGTTCTCCCCACTGGAACAAACGATCCCGCCCCAGGCGTCCAGCGCCCTTGCGCGGTCAGGGAGCAGCGCCGCCCGGTTATAGATACGCGCCACCTTGCTCAGAGTACTACCCATCTTGTGATGCAGGACCAGATCGACCACCTCGGCTGCAATGCCGCGCTCGGCCATATTCGTTGCAAAGGTATGACGTAGATCGTGGTAACGCCAATCTGTAATCCCGGTGGCCTTATCCAACTTCGCCTTCATATGATTCAGGCTTGGTACGTGGAACACCTTGCCCGTACTCGGTTCACGAGTTGCAAGGATGGCCAAGGCCGCTGGAGAAAGATGGGTGACGCTGGCCGTGGAGTTCTTGGTGCGTCCGCTGCCAATGTCTAGGCAGCTTCCTTCAAGATCGACCTCCGCCCAAGTCAGGTCTGTGATGATGCTGCGGCGCTGGGCTGTCAGGATCAGCAGGCGTACCGCGTCCCGATAGTCTGCGGTCATCATCTCCGCCGTGGCCTGCCAAAGCGCATGGACCTCTGCCACCGTCAAAACCCTATCGCGCTCCTCAACCCTGCCCTCTGGGACCGGCAATCTGGCTCCGGGATCGGTCGGCAGGTGTCGGCGCTGGGCTGCCCATTTGGTGAAGCCGCGCAAGTAGGCTCTGACCGTCCGCTGGCGCGCAACACTCAGACCTCTTTCATCAGATGCGATGCGGCTGGCGAGGTGATCCTCAGTCAGTTCCTCGGCGGGCCGGTCGAGCCACTGGAACAATTCCCGTTCCAGACAGCGCCCGACTTCCAAGCCGGTTTTCTTGTGAACCAACCGTTCCCGCTGATATAGCCGCACTACGTCGCTCAGGGTCTTGCGGTTGGCCTTGGCGTCGGCCGGGGCCTTACTGGCGGTGGCCTCCGCAGTGACGCGCTCCACAATGTCGATTCCGTTCTGGGCATCTACATAGGTTTCGGTCGCCATCTGTCTGGCTTCTTTCAAACCGATGCTGGGGTATCGTCCCAGTGTGCGAGTCCGCCGACCTTCGCGGCCCAACACCAAGTAGTCAAATATCCAGCTCTTGGCCGTATGGCTCACGCGTAACCGCAGCCCCGTGGTCTGCAAATCGGTATAGACCGTCTGCTCTTTGCCAACGGCGGGTTTCAGGTTCTTCACGGATAGATCGGTGAACTTTAGTTTTCTCTGCACGGGGCGCTTCTACAAATCTCATATAAATTTATAGGGGAGCTTCTATCGTACTTCAACGGCCCTTAGTGACCTCTAAAATACTCTGCCTTCGAATTAAGTATCTCTTCTTAAATAGTAATTAGTGTGCGATAGGGTCCATCGCCGTTCGTTAAGGGCTGGGCCGTCCAGTATTGCAAATCCGTGTACAGGAGTTCGATTCTCCTACTCGCCTCCAAGTACAGTCGCAGATATTTCGGGATCAGGTGTCTCAGGACCTGTGGCCGCTTTGCGCCTGTGAAGGCGGCTAATACCATCAGTCACCCTCGGGTTTTTTCTGACAGGGCCCAGCGATTCTCGGAAAACGGGTCTGGCCGGGAATTCGATCCGTTCCAGCGCGCTGCCGTCCCTGACACGTTTCGGAAGCGCGAGACCCGCCTGTCGCCCCATTTCCCGGTCCGGCACTTGCACCGTTGTAAGCGAGAGACGAACACGCCCGCTCGGCGGACGCCCGCCTTGCCAAGTATTTCCCAGGCGAGAATTTCGACCTCGGCACTGATGAGTGATCCGGGCACCCTTTTCGATCTGACCGGGCGCGTGGCCTGCGTGATCGGCGCAAGCGTGGGTCTGGGGCAGCGCGCGGCTATGGTCCCGGCTGCGGCTGGAGCCAGTGGCGGTGGCGTCGCGCGACGAACCGAGGCTTTGACGGATTAAGCCACTCCGGCATATCGTGATCAGTACGCACGGCCCCTGCTCTCCGATCGTCTCGCCCTACGTGCGAATAGCTGCAACAGTTCCCCTTCACACTCCGTCATCCAGAACTCCCAACGCTGACCACGCAAAGGACAAATCCTTGAGCATTGACAAGAAAATTGTCGACGATCTTGTCGCCAACGACATTTCGTTCGTCACCACCGTGCCCTGTAAACAGCTTGCAGGCGTGATCGAAGAGGTCGAGGCGCGGCCGGAAATTTTCCATATCCCTTCCAACAGGGAAGACGAGGGCATGGGGCTTTGCGCCGGGGCATGGATGGGCGGCAAGAGTGCCGCCATCATCATGCAGAACACCGCCATCGGGGTGACGATCAACACGCTCGCCACGCTGATCCAGTACTACCGCATGCCACTGCCCATGCTGATTTCCTATCGCGGCGAGTTGCGTGAACCCGTGGCCTGCCAGGTCGAAATGGCGGCGCATACCAAGGCGCTGCTGGCCCAGATGAACATCCCCACCTACCATTTTCACAGGACATCGGACGTGGACGAGCTGGACGCGATCCTGAAATACACCTTCATGTGCAACAAACCTGTCGCAATCCTCACCGATGCGAATTTCTGGGGAGGCTACGGCGAGCAATGATCCGTTCCGAAATCCTGCGCGAGATCGCGCCCATCCTTCGGGACCAACTGGTCGTCTGCAACATTGGTCTGCCCAGCCAGGAATTGCACAAGATCGACGACCAGCCGACCAATTTCTACATGCTCGGCACCATGGGGCTCGCGTCTTCCATCGGTCTGGGTCTGGCGCTGGCCCAGCCCAAGACGGTCATTTCCATTGACGGGGACGGATCGGTGCTGACCAACCTCGGCACCCTGGCGACCATCGCCAACAACCTGGCCGACAACTATATCCTGCTGATCATCGACAACGGGTCCTATGGCTCCACCGGGGACCAGCCGACCTATGCGGGCAAGAAGACCTCGCTCACCGCCGTAGCCCGCGCCTGCGGCTGCGACAACGTGATCGAGGTGCAGGACAATGACCTCGGCCCGGTGCTGCAATCGGCTATCGACGGCAAGAAGCAGACCGTGATCGTGTGCAAATGCGACAGCGGTAACATCAAGCTGCCGGTGATCACGATGGACCCGGTCGTGATCCGGGACCGCTTCATGAAGGCGGTCGCAAGTTAGACGGTGGCGGTGGAGGGTGGTCCTTCTTATCGACGGGACCGCCGATCAGCACACCGGTCAGGGATGCAATCCGGACGCGCCCTGATCGCGGCAGGGTTACAGGACGCCTGTTTCTGGTCCCAATGGGGATAGACCCTACGAATCGTTGCGTCCGCGCCGATTGACGCGGGCGTGGGCAATCCCTACTTCCCGAGGCAAGCGCCGGGCCTTCCGCCACGCAATGAAGGAATGAAACCATGACCAGCAGGACAATCCGCATGGTTGGCATCGTTGGTGTCGCAGTGCTTTGCCTTGGGTCCACCCTGCTGCCGGGCACGCCTGCAAGGGCGCAGTCCGAAGCCGCCGAGGCGCCGAGAGCATCGGTGCCTTTCGTTACGGTCGCGCAGGTCGTCAAGGCGCAGATAATCGGGCGTGTTCCGGTGTCGGGTACGCTGGTGCCCAATCAGGAAATACTCGTCTATCCGCAGGTCAACGGCTATACCATCGACACGCTGGAAGTGGATGTCGGCGACGAGGTGCAGCGGGATCAGGTGCTGGCAACCCTGAACGCACGCACGCTCGACGCGCAGCAGGCGCAGGCCGCAGCCGAACGCGCCCGCGCTGAGGCGGCGGTCAGTCAGGCGCAAAACCAGATCACCTCGGCACAGGCCAATGCCACGCAGGCAAACCAGACCCTTCAGCGCACTCAGACCCTGCGGGATGCCGGGACCGCGACGCAGGCCACGCTCGATCAGGCCATCGCCACGGCGCAAGCGGCAGACGCCGCCGTCGCCTCTGCCCGAGACGGGCTGGCGGTCGCCAAGGCTCAGGCACAGCAGGCACAGGCGCAGCTCGACATCGCGCAGATGAATCTCGACCACGCCACCCTGCGCTCGCCGGCGGGCGGCATCATCTCGGCCCGCAACGGCCAGATCGGTGCCATCGCGGCATCGGGAGGCGAGCCGATCTTCCGCATCATCCGCGACGGCGTGGTGGAAGTGGAGGCCGAGGTGATCGAGAACGCCCTCGGCGGCATCGAGGTCGGCGACAAGGCGACCCTAGACGTGGCCGGGGTCGGCAATGTCGCGGGCAAGGTGCGCAGGGTCTCGCCCACGGTGGACGCCACCAGCAGGCTCGGCACAGTCCGGATCACGCCCGTGGAACAGGCGGGCCTGCGCTCCGGCGTCTTTGCCAGCGGCTGGATCGTGACGGAAGAGCGCCTGTCGCTTGCCGTGCCGAACGCCGCCGTGCTGACCGACACGCAGGGCACCTACGTCCTGTCGGTGGCGGACGGGGTGCTGCGCAAGCAGCCTGTTGAAGCCGGGCTGATCTGGAACGACCTGCGCGAGATCCTGTCGGGCCTGACCGAAGGCCAGATGGTCGTGGCAAAGGCCGGGGCGTTCTATGGTGACGGCGATGCCATCAATCCGGTGCAGCCGGATGCCGCCACCGCGCAGGCGACAGGGGCATCCGACAAATGAACATGTCGACATGGGCGATCCGCAAACCGGTGCCAACGCTGGCCCTCTTTCTGGTGCTTGTGATCGTCGGGATGGTCGGGTTCTTCCGCCTGCCGGTGACGCAGTTCCCCAACATCGATATTCCCATCGTCACCATCAACATCGCGCAGGCGGGTGCCGCGCCTTCGGAGATCGCCAACCAGATCATCAAGCCGTTGGAAAGCGCGGTGTCCGACGTCACGGGCGTGAATCATGTCACTGCCGTCGCCACGGATGGCGTGGCCACGATCACCATCGAATTCGATCTCGAAGTGGATACCGACCGCGCCCTGAACGACATCAAGGATGCCGTCGCCAAGACCCGCAGCGACCTGCCCGAAAGCATCACCGAACCCAATATCCAGCGGCTGGACGTCACCGGCCAGCCGATCCTGACCTACGCCGTCTCCGATCCCACCCGCTCCATCGAGGCGCTGTCATATCTGGTGGATGACGTCATAGCGCGGGATCTGACAAGCGAGGACGGGGTCGGCAAGGTCACCCGCATCGGCGGCGCGGACGAAGCCATTCAGGTCGAACTCCACCCCGACCGTCTGCTGGCGCTGGGGCTGACCGTATCTGAAGTGAACAACCAGCTGTTGCAGAACAACATCGACCTTGGCGGCGGATCGGGCGATCTGGCGGGACAGGAATACTCCATCCGCGCATTGGGCAGTGCCGCCACCATCGACGACCTCGCCGCCACCCCGATCACGCTCAAGACCGGGCGCACCGTGCGGCTGGACCAGCTGGGCACCGTGGCCAGCGGCTCCACCGAAACCGCAACCTTTGCCATGTTCGACGGCCAGCCCGTCGTGGCTTTCGGCGTCTTCCGCTCCACCGGGGCCAGCGACCTGACGGCGGGCGACAATGCCAAGGCACGTATCGCGCAGATTTCCACCGAGTATCCCGACCTGAAGATCGCGCTTATCGACGATGCCACGACCTATACCGAGGGGAACTACCATTCCGCGATGGAAACGCTCTACGAAGGCGCAGCGCTCGCGATCATCGTGGTGTTCCTGTTTCTGCGGAACTGGCGCGCGACGCTGATCACGGCTGTGGCCCTGCCCCTGTCCATCATCCCCACCTTCATCGTAATGAACACTCTCGGCTTCTCGTTGAACACCGTGAGCCTGCTGGGCATCACGCTGGTTACGGGCATACTCGTGGACGACGCCATCGTGGAGATCGAGAACATCGTGCGCCACATCCAGATGGGCAAACCGGCCTATGAGGCGTCCGAGGAGGCCGCCTCCGAGATCGGCCTCACCGTCATCGCGATCAGCTTCACCATCGTCGCCGTCTTTGCACCCGTCAGCTTCATGTCGGGCATCGCGGGACAGTATTTCAAGCAGTTCGGCCTTACCGTGGCTGTGGCGGTGCTGTTCTCGCTGCTCGTCGCGCGGCTGATCACACCGATGATGGCGGCCTATTTCCTGCGCGACGGGCTGGAGCCGGAGGACGAGAAGGACGGCTTTGTGATGCGCAACTACATGCGCATCCTCGGCTGGACCCTGCACAACCGCACCATCACGCTGTTGCTGGGGACAGTGATCTTCGCCGGGTCGATCTATTCCGCCACACTGCTGCCCACCGAATTCGGTCCCAGGCAGGACACCGGGCGCGCCAGCGTCTCTGTCGAACTGCCGCCCGGATCGCAGATGGAGGAAACCCGCGCCGTGTCGCGCGAGGTGACGGAGGTCCTGCGCGCTATCCCTGAAATCGAGTCGGTCTTTGTCGATGGCGCGACCACCACCGCCACGATCCGCATCGGCATGGGCTCCAAGTCGGACCGGGAACGGACCTCCTTCGAGATCACCGACCAGATCGAAAGCCTGCTGGCGGATGTGCCGGACGTGCGGCTCTACGTGCTGCGCGAGAACGGGGAACGCGACATCGCGATCAGCGTGTTGGGCGAGGACGTGGCGGATACCTCGGCAGCGGCCGTGACGCTGGCGAAACAGATGAACGGGTTGCCCTCGATCAAGGGCGCATCGAGCGAGGCCTCGCTCGTGCGACCGGAAATCCAGATCACGCCGCGCCCGCAGCTCGCAGCCGAACTGGGTGTGACCTCTTCTGCTCTCGCCAATACCATTCGCATCGCCACCATCGGGGCGAGCGACGCCAATGCCGCGAAGTTTACCAGCGGCGACCGCCAGATCCCCATCATCGTGCGGCTGGAAGAGGACGTGCGCAACGATCTGTTCCGCACGCAAAACCTGCGCATTCCCAGCAGCAGCGGCACCCCCGTGCCACTTGAGGTCGTGGCCGAAGTGGCGCTCTCGACCGGTCCCGCCTCCATCGAACGCTATGACCGCCAGTACCGCACGACGGTCAAGGCCGACGTGTCCGAGGGCTTCTTCCTCGGCGAGGCCACGACTGCCATCGACACCTTGCCGGTCGCCAGGAACATGCCCGAAGGCACCGCGATACAGTCGGCGGGCGACGCAGAAGTCATGGGAGAGGTCTTTACCCAGTTCGGCTTGGCCATGGGCGCGGGCATCCTGCTGGTCTACGTCGTCCTGGTGCTGCTCTTCTCCAGCTTCCTCACACCCGTCACGATCCTCATGTCGCTGCCGCTGGCCATCGGCGGTGCGATCTTCGCGCTCTATATCAACGGGTCGGGCATCGGGCTGTCCGTGGTCATCGGCTTCCTGATGCTGATGGGCATCGTGACCAAGAACGCCATCATGCTGGTGGAGTTCGCCATCGAGGCGATGGGCCGCGGTGCCACCAAGTTCGATGCGATGCGGGACGCGGGCCACAAGCGGGCGCGCCCGATCATCATGACCACCATTGCCATGACTGCGGGCATGGTGCCCTCCGCACTTGCCATCGGTGAAGGGGGAGAGTTCCGCGCGCCCATGGCCGTGGCAGTGATCGGCGGGTTGCTCTTGTCGACAGTGTTGTCGCTGCTCTTCGTGCCCTCGCTCTTCAGTGTGATCGAAGGGCTCCGGGTTCGCATCCGGCGCGGGCTGGTCACGGTACTGGGGGCCAACCAGCCACGCGAAACGCCTGCCGAATAGGCGTCAGACCGCGCGGAGCACGCCGACCACCGCCTCCACGTCCGTGCCAAGCGGGCGATCCTCCTGCAGCATCGGCACCTTTGCCCGGATGGCGCGGTGCAGGTCGGTCGCGTCCAGCCCCCGCAAATCGCGCGCCTGCGCGCCCACCAGTGCCTCGATCCCCGCCAGCAGATGCAGCGGCACCATCTGGTCGCTCAGCTTCAGCGCGGCCAGTGGCGTCATGGGTGCCACGTCCTCCACCGCGTCAGACACGGGGGCGGCATCGCAGACCACAGGCATCGCGTGCCGACGGATATCCCCCATCAGCGCCCCCACCGTCTTTTGCAGCGGGACGAAACCCGCGCTCGCTCCGCCCACGGGGCTGAGGTAGCGCGGCAGACCGGTCAGATCCGGGTTCATCAGCCGCTGCACCCGCATGGCAGACCCGGAGGCCACCAGCGCCAGCGCAAGGCTCACCTGCTCCAGCGCCAATGCAAGGGCGGGCGCGTGGAAGTTCGCAGTGGAACGCATCGCCGCCTGCCCCGACACCACCGGGTTGTCGCTGGCGCCGTTCAGCTCGTCCTCCCAGATCGCGACCGCCCGGTCCAGCGCATCGCTTGCCGCGCCGATCACCGGGGCCAGCACCCGAAAGCTCAGGGCATCCTGCACCCGGCGCGGATCAGCAGGCTGTAGGTGTTCGGAAAACCACGCCGCCGCTTCCGCTTGTCCGGGAGAAGGACGCAGAGCGTTGATGTCGGCAGCAAAGATCTCCGCGTTGGCGGCGTAACCCTCGAAGGACAGCACCGCCGCCTGACGCATCATTCCCAGCGCGGCCACAGCCGATCCCAGTGCCGCCCCCGCCAGAGCGACGGAAGTGCCGGAGTGGTTGATCAATGCCATCGCGTCCTTGGGCTCCAGCACCGGTGCGGTCACACGCTGCGAGGCCAGCGCCTCCGACGCCTCGGCCCACGCCGCGCCGTCCCACATCTGCCCCTGCCCCAGCACCGCCATGGCCCAACTTGCATTCTGCGTGAGGTCTGCCGCCCCGATGGAGCCGTACTTGGGCACCCCCGGCGATACCCCCGCCCGCCAGAGCGCGCATAGGTGTTCGAACATTGCCACCGACATGCCCGAATGACCCTGCGCCACGCCGATCAGCCGCGCCAGCAGCACCGCCCGTCCTGTCTGGGGCGGCAGCAAAGGCCCCACGGCCACCGCACGCCCCTCCACCAATTGCCGTTGGAACGCGGCGATTTCCGACGGCGCGATCCGATGGCCCAGATTGGCCCCCAGCCCGGTATTCAGGCCGTAGACCGGGGCATCCCCCGCCACGGCGGCGTCGACGACGCGCCGCGCGGCTTCAAGCCGCGGCCGGACAGCAGGACCGATCGCAAGGTCGCGCTGCGCCAGCGCCGCGCCAAAGCCCGCCAGCGTGACCCGCGCGCCCAGTTTCATCACGCGAACCGCAGCCGCTGGCCGATGCCCATGCCGCGCGCCTTCTCCAGCATCGCGTGCCCCAGCGCGATATCGGAAAGCGACAGCCCGCGATGCCAGAACAGGATGGTTTCCTCGTCGCTCTCCCGCCCCGGTTTCAACCCGGCCACGATCTGGCCAAGTTCGGCATGCAGCGTTTCGGCCGTGAGCTTTCCCGCGTCCACATGCGCCCTCAGAGACCCGAACATGCCGTGCGCCTGCCCCCAGTCGTCCATCACCACCTTGTCCATGATGTCCGTCAGGCTCAGTTCCACCGCCGACATCGTGCCATAGGGTACGACCAACGCGCCCTTCTTGACCCACTCGGTGAGGAACAGCGGCTTGGGCTCCGGCAACCGGCTCGCTTCCACCGCGATATCCGCGCCTTCCAGACAGGACTGCCAGTCGTCCGTCACCACGATCTTGCGCCCCAGATCCTCCTCCAGACGCGCAGCGAAGGCATCGCGCGACTCGGGCCGCCTTGAATGCACACGAACCTCGTCGAAATCGAACTGCGCGCAAAGCAGGCGCACGTTCCAATAGGCCGTCCCCCGGGCTCCGATATGGCCCAGCACCTTCGGATTCTTCGGCGCGAGATACTTGGCCCCCAAAGCCGTGATCGCCCCCGTCCGCATCTCGGTGATCCCGGTCGCGTCCACCAAGGCTTTCGGTGCCCCGTTGCGCGGGTCGAAGAGCGTCAGCAACCCATACTCGCTGGGCCGCCCCTCCTTGTAGTTGTCCACGAAATCGCCGACCACCTTGGTGCCCGCACTGTCGATCTGGCCCCCGATCCATCCGCGCAGCACGTTGAAATGCCCCTCCACCCCGGCGCGGGGCCGAATGTGGGTGCGCGGCTCGATCGAGGTGTCACCGCGTCCCTGCATGGCAAGGCTTGCCTCAATGGCGCCGAGAAGTTCCGCATCACTGAAATTCAGCGCCTCGATGTCGAAACGGTTGAGGTAGTCGATGTACACGGGTGGTTGAGTCGGCATTGTAGAGCCCCTCCGATTGAGGTGAAATATTGCGGGATGGCGGGTGGGGCGTCGTGAGCCTGCTCACGCGCGCCGCATGTCATCCCAGTATCCCGGGCAAGTTCAAGCCCTTCTCGCGCGCACAATCCAGTGCGATCTCATACCCTGCATCGGCATGGCGCATCACACCCGTCGCCGGGTCGTTCCACAACACCCGCGCGATCCGCTTGTCGGCCTCGGGCGTCCCGTCGCAACAGATTACCATGCCAGAATGCTGGGAGAACCCCATGCCGACACCGCCACCATGGTGCAGCGATACCCATGTCGCCCCGCTCGCTGTGTTCAGCAGCGCATTCAGCAAGGGCCAGTCCGATACGGCGTCGGAGCCGTCCTTCATCGCCTCGGTCTCCCGGTTCGGGCTCGCGACGGATCCGCTGTCCAGATGGTCCCGCCCGATCACGATGGGGGCCTTCAATTCGCCGTTGCGCACCATTTCATTGAACGCCAGCCCAAGCTTGTCGCGCTGGCCCAGCCCCACCCAGCAGATCCGCGCAGGCAACCCCTGAAAGCTGATCCGCTCGCGGGCCATGTCGAGCCACTTGTGCAGGTGCGGATCGTCCGGGATCAATTCCTTCACCTTGGCGTCGGTCCTGTAGATATCCTCCGGATCTCCCGACAGCGCACACCAGCGGAACGGCCCCACGCCCCGGCAGAACAGCGGGCGAATATAGGCGGGCACGAAACCGGGGAAGGCAAAGGCATTCTCCAGCCCTTCGTCGAGTGCGACCTGCCGGATGTTGTTGCCGTAATCCAGCGTCGGCACGCCTGCGTTCCAGAAATCCACCATCGCGGCTACATGCGTCTTCATCGACGCCCGCGCGGCTTTCTCCACCGCCTTCGGATCGCTCTCACGCTTCGCGCGCCACTCAGCCATGCCCCAGCCCTGCGGCAGATAGCCGTTCAATGGGTCGTGCGCGCTCGTCTGGTCGGTCACGATATCGGGGCGCGGGCCGCCGTCCTTCATGCGTTTCACCAATTCGGGAAACACATCCGCCGCGTTGCCCAGCAGACCGACAGACTTGGCCTCGCCTTTCGACGTCCACTCCGCGATCATCTTGAGAGCTTCGTCCAGCGTTTCAGCCTTCTCGTCGAGATACTTCGTGCGCAAGCGGAAATCGATTGAGTCGGGATTGCACTCCACCGCCAGACAGCAGGCCCCGGCCATGACGGCGGCCAGAGGCTGCGCGCCGCCCATGCCGCCGAGGCCCCCGGTCAGAATCCACTTGCCGGTCAGGTCGCCGTTGTAATGCTGCCGCCCGGCCTCCACAAAAGTCTCGTAGGTTCCCTGCACAATCCCTTGCGTGCCAATGTAAATCCACGATCCTGCGGTCATCTGGCCGTACATCGCCAGCCCGCGCTTATCGAGTTCGTTGAAGTGATCCCAATTCGCCCAGTGCGGCACCAGATTGCTGTTTGCAATCAAGACCCTGGGGGCATTTTCATGGGTCTTGAACACACCCACAGGCTTACCGGACTGGACCAGAAGCGTCTCGTCGCCCTCCAGATCGGTCAGAGCGGCAACGATGCGGTCGAAATCCTCCCATGTCCGCGCCGCACGCCCGATGCCGCCGTAAACCACCAGTTCATGAGGGTTTTCAGCGACATCCGGGTGCAGGTTGTTCATCAGCATCCGCATCGGCGCTTCCGTCTGCCAGCTTTTCGCCGTCAGCGTGGTGCCGGTCGCCGGATAGACGTCGCGCAGGTTGTGGCGGGGTCCGGGGCTTTGGTCATCGCAGTTGCCTTTCATGAACAAGTTCGGCCAGGTCGTTGAGAATGCGGTAAAGAACGGGGCGCAGGCGTTCTGCCTTGTCGGGGCGGTAAGTCCAGGGCGGGAATTCGTCCATATAGGTGGACTGCGCCAGTTCCATCTGGACCGCGTGAATGTTATCGGCAGGTTGGCCGTAATGGCGCGTGGTCCAGCCGCCCTTGAAGCGGCCATTCAACACGCAAGTGTAGGCCTGCGCGGCGCGGCAGCGCGTATGCACAGACTTTTCCACACCCATCGAGCAGCTTGCGGACGAATTCGTCCCGATGTTGAAATCCGGCAAGGTATCCGCAAAGAGATAGGGGATAATTGACCGGGTAGAGTGACAATCGTAAAGGACTGCGACTCCGTGCTTCTCCTTCACCCGCGCCAGTTCTGTGGATAAGGCCGCGTGATAGGGCGCGTGATAGGCCTCTTTGCGCCGCGCCACCTCCGCCGCGTCCGGCTCCATCCCTTCGCGGTAGATCGGCATCCCGTCGAAGTCCGTCAGCGGGCAAAGGCCGGTGGTGTTCTGCCCCGGATAAAGGCTTGCATCATCGGGGCCGCGATTGACGTCGATCACATAGCGATGCACCGGCGTCCGCACCCGCGTCAGATCCAGCCCAAGATCCCTGTATAGCCTGTCGATATGCCAGTCGGTATCGGCCAGCGCACGGCCCCGCTCGTTCAGCCTCTCCCAAATCTCCGGCGGCACGTCGGTTCCGGTATGCGGCAGGCCAAGCACGATGGGGCTGCCTCCCTGACTTACATCAATCACGACGAAGCCTCCACCAGGGCACCGGATTGCACCAGCGCCGTGGCCCTTTCGATGTCCGGCGCCATGTAGCGGTCCTCCTTCAAGGTGGCGACTTCTGCCCGAAGCCGCGCGATCACCCCCTGCAAACGCGGCGAGGTCACAAGCGGCGCGCGCGCTTCGATGCCTTGCGCGGCGCACATCGCCTCGACCGCCTGGATCACCGCCAGATTGCGGTTCATCCGCGCTAGCCGGTAGGCCCCATGCGCTGCCATGCTCACATGATCCTCCTGATTGGCCGACGTCGGCGTGCTGTCGGTCACGCAGGGGTTCGCCATATGCTTGTTCTCGCTCATCAAGGCCGCAGTCGTCACCTCCGCAATCATGAAACCGGAATTCAGACCGGGCGCGGGCGTCAGGAACGGTGGCAAGTCGTGGCTCAGCGTCGGGTCCACCATCAGGGCCACCCGACGTTGCCCGATCGAGCCCATCTCGGCAATCGCCAGCGCGATCATGTCGGCGGCGAAGCCCACAGGCTCGGCGTGAAAGTTGCCACCCGAAACGATCAGGTCCTGCCCCACCAGCACCAGCGGGTTGTCCGTGACGGCGTTCGCCTCCACCTCCAGCGTATGCGCCGCCTGCCGGATCACGTCCCAAGCCGCGCCCAGAACCTGCGGCTGGCAGCGAATGCAATAGGGGTCCTGCACCCGGGTATCGCCTTCGCGGTGGCTTTCGCGGATCTCGGACCCCGCCATCAGATCGCGCATCTGCCGGGCCACGTCGATCTGCCCCGCGTGACCACGCAGCGCGTGGATCTCCGCCACCAGCGGCGCGGTCGAGCCCATGATCGCATCCGTGCTGAGCGCCGCGATGACCATCGAGTTACGCACGGCATTTTGCGCCTCGAAGAGCCCCGCCAGCGCGCAGGCGGTGGAGAACTGGGTGCCGTTGATCAGCGCCAGACCTTCCTTTGCGCCCAGTACGACGGGGGTCAGACCGGCCTGCGCCAACGCTTCACCGCCATCCATCTCGATGCCTCCGATCACCGCCCTGCCCGCGCCGATCATCGCGGCAGCCATATGTGCGAGCGGGGCCAGATCACCCGATGCCCCCACCGACCCCTGCGCCGGGATCACCGGCATGACGCCTGCGTTCGCCATGCCTTCGATCAGCGCGCAGACCTCCCAGCGCACCCCCGAGGCCCCGCGCCCCAGCGACATCAGCTTGAGCACCATCATCAGCCGCGTGAGCGGCAGCGACAGTGCCTCGCCCACGCCGCAGCAATGCGACAGGATCAGGTTGCGCTGCAAAGTCTGGGTGTCCTCGGGCGCGATCTTGCGGCTGGCGAGCTTTCCGAACCCGGTATTTATCCCATAAACGGCTTCTGTTCCTGCCGCCGCGCGGGCGACCATGGCGGCGGCTTTTTCCACATCGGGCTGTGCGGCGCGGTCGAGTTCGATCCCGTCGCTTCCGCGCCAGATTTGCTCCAGTGTTTCGAGCGTGACTGCCCCCGGTGTCAGGATCATGGCTGGCCTCCGAAATAGCGCCGGTAAAGCGGGTTGAATCCGATGCGGTAGGCAAGCTCGGCGGGATGATCGACATCCCAGACACAAAGGTCCGCCCGCATCCCGCGCGCGAGCTGCCCGTGCTCAGGGAGCCCCAAAGCCTTCGCTGCATTGCGCGTCACGCCGCGCAGGGCTTCCTCCGGTGTCAGGCGGAACAGGGTGCAGCCCATGTTCATCGCCAGCAACAGCGAGGCGAGCGGCGAGGAACCGGGGTTGCAATCGGTAGCCAGGGCCACCGCTGTACCGGCAGACCGGAATGCCGCGACCGGGGGGACCTGCGTTTCATGCAAGGTGTAAAAGGCGCCCGGCAGCAGGACGGCGACGCTGCCTGCCTTTGAAAGGGCCTCAGCATCCTCGGCGTTTGCGTATTCAACATGGTCGGCGGAGAGCGCGCCGTATCGAGCGGCCAATTGTGTGCCGCCGAGATGCGAAAGCTGCTCAGCGTGCAGCTTCACCGGGAGTCCAAGTTCATGTGCCACATCAAAGACGCGCTCAATCTGATTGAGATCGAAAGCAATGCCTTCGCAAAACCCATCGACCGCATCTACCAATCCCTCAGCGTGGGCCGCTCGTAGGGCGGGTATGCAGACCTCGTCGATATAGCCATCCGCGTTGCCCGCGAATTCCTTGGGGATCGCGTGCGCCCCGAGAAAACTGGTGACGATCCGCACGGGCCGCAGCCCTTCCAGAGCACGGGCGGCGCGGAGCATGCGCAGCTCGGTCTCCCCGTCCAACCCGTAGCCTGACTTGATCTCGACCGTGCAGACCCCCTCCGCGATCATCGCATCGAGCCGCGGGAGGGCTGCCGCGATCAGATCTTCGAGGCTGGCGGCGCGGGTCGCCTCTACGGTCGAGACGATGCCGCCGCCCGCGCGGGAAATCTCTTCGTAGGTCGCCCCCTCCAGCCGCATCTCGAATTCGCGCGCGCGATTGCCGCCGTGGACCAGATGAGTGTGGCAATCGATCAGACCGGGGGTGATCAGGCGCCCGCCCA
>JBBSJO010000085.1:0-16468 GCA_038257185.1 Rhodobacterales bacterium
ATCGCGGAATACCGTGCCAACGCCGCGAAGGACAAGCGCGCCGCAGCCGGTGCCGCGACCACGCTGGAACAGCTGATGGCAAATGCCAAGGCCAACGAAAACGTCAGCGAGCTGCCCATTCTGGTCAAGGCCGATGTTCAAGGCTCTGCTGAAGCCATCGTGCAAGCGATGGAAAAGATCGGCAACGACGAGGTCCGCGTGCGCGTTCTCCATTCGGGTGTCGGTGCCATCACCGAAACCGATGTGGGTCTTGCGGAAGCCTCAGGCGCACCGATCATGGGCTTCAACGTCCGTGCCAATGCCTCTGCTCGCAACACGGCGAACCAGAAGGGCGTGGAGATCCGCTACTACTCGGTGATCTACGACCTTGTGGACGACGTGAAGGCGGCAGCATCGGGCCTGCTGAGCAACGAGATCAAGGAAAACTTCATCGGTTATGCCACGATCAAGGAAGTCTTCAAGGTCACGGGCGTCGGCAAGGTCGCCGGTTGTCTTGTTACCGAAGGCGTCGCGCGCCGCTCTGCCGGGGTGCGTCTACTGCGGGACAACGTGGTCGTTCATGAAGGCACGCTCAAGACACTCAAGCGTTTCAAGGATGAAGTCCCCGAGGTTCAGTCCGGTCAGGAATGCGGTATGGCGTTCGAAAATTACGATGATATCCGTCCCGACGACGTCATCGAGATTTTCACCCGCGAGGAAGTGACCCGCACGCTCGCCTGATCTGTATCAGAGCAACATCCTGTCAGAGGCCCGGCCGAAAGTCCGGGCCTCTGACTGTTCAAAGCGGCCCTTTTGCTCATCGTAGCTGATCCGGGCCACATCGACTCGTTCGGCGTGGATATCGATGAGATTGAAGTCGTTCTGCTCCCCCCTGACACGCGACGACAGGCTGGTGCCTGCGTGAAGCTGCACGGCGATCTGCCGTTCCCTGTCCCCGGCGCGATGCGCGAAAGTCCCGGCGTGCCAGATGTGCAGATGTCCCGACAGGATGATGTCAGCGCCGCAGCCAATTAGCCTTTCAAGGGCACGGGCGGCACCGGGGATGGGCTTCTTCTTTGTGGAGTTCGGATGCTCCAGCGGGTGATGCGCCACCAGCACCCGCAGCTTGCCTTCCGGCCCGTTCTGCATTGCGGCGCAGGCCTTGCGGACGCGGTTCATGCTCATTCGGCCGGTCTGCCAGCGGAAACGGTCCACGGTATTGAGGCCGACCACGATGGCATCTTCCGTTTCGATCACCGGGGTGAGGTCGGTCGCGATCCATTTGCGGTAATAGTGCCAAGGGGCAAAAACCCGTGTCATGGGCCGATGAATCGGAATGTCATGGTTGCCGGGAATGCTGAGAACGGGGGCTGCGATACGGTCGATGAAGGCCCGCGCATCACGATATTCGCGCTCGCGTGCGCGCTGCGTGAGATCGCCCGAAATGGCCACAAGGTCGGGCGCGAGTTCCGCAATGCTGTCCAGAAGCGGGGCCAGTAGATCTGGCCTGTCCTTGCCGAAGTGCAGATCCGAAAGGTGAAGCAGTCGGGTCACCGGACCTGACCCGCCTTGTCTTCTGCCATGATGATCTGCAACGGCTTTCTCGTCTTACGGACATCGAAGGGGCCGCCCAGACGGGATAATTCCCCGTCCCGCGCCACTGGGCGTCTCTTGCGCCGCATGACAATATGCACATCCCGCCCGCATCGCATGTCATAGTCCGTTTCGGGCTTGGCAACACCAAGCGCCAGAGCGATGGCGTGCTTGAACAACCCCCAGCGGTTGGTGTCGGGAGCGATCAGCACCACGAGTTTGCCCGCTTCGATACATTCCGTGCCGTCGAGCCCCATCTGTTCGAGCTGGAAGGCATTATTGATCATGAACAGGATCGGCGTGCGAAAGCTGCTGGTTTCCCCGTCGATCGTCACGGTCAGATGCAAAGGCGCGCGAAAAGTCGCGAGCGCCTTGATTACCGACCAATAGGCCGCGATCCGGCTGCGGCCCCAGCGGCGATAGACACCCTCGCGCGTTTGCAGGATCGCTGCGTAGGCCCCAATGCTGGCGTTGTTGAGAAACATGCGCCCGTTGATCGTCGCCGCATCGACGGGCCCGGGGGTGCCGGTGACGATCAACGACGCTACGGCGTCAAGGTCGTCGGGGAGGTCGAGCGAGCGGGCGAAATAGTTGAACGTGCCGGAGGGAATGATGCCGAAGGGGCGGTCTTGCTCGATCATCACCGATGCAACGCCGCAGATCGTGCCGTCGCCACCCGATACTGCAATAATGGCGTCCTTGTCCTTCAAGGCAGCATTTGCCGCGGACTCGACGCTGTCGTGCGCGCTGATTCGCTCAAACGCCACAACGGCCCCGTGCCGCTCAAAGGCCGCACGGATCTCTTCTTCCCGGTCCGTGCCATTGTGATTGCCGGACGACTTGTTCAGGATGATGACGACGCGCTTTTGTGGCATTTGCTTCTCTGATCAGTGACAGAGGCAAACGCGCCAATGCGCAATTAGGTCCTGATAAATCCGCCGGTGCCGAGGATCAATTCTTGCGGTCTACCGGCACACCCGAAAAGATCGAATTGTCGACCTGAACGCTGATGCGACCATCGGGCATCGATCTGACGAAAATGCCCTGAACCGACACGCAGGAGCCGATTGTGATTGTCCTCAACATTGTGCTTCCCCCCCAGAAAGTTTGTCTGACTCTACCGCACAATCCCGCAAATACTACATAATTGTTTCACAATTGACCGTTTATTACGCAAAAATTTCAGGCATTTGCCGCCGATCTGCTCAAAGCCAGTCCCGCAGTATGGAGATCAGCGGCACATCTGCCGGGGGCATGGGGTAATCCTTCATCTGTGCGGGGCGCACCCACTTCAACGTCTGGCCTTCGCGGGCCATCGGCGTCCCCTGCCATTTCCGGCAGGCAAAGAGCGGCATCAGCAGGTGAAAATCGTCGTAGCTGTGGCTGGCAAAGGTCAGCGGAGCAAGGCAGGAGGACCAGGTGTCGATGCCAAGTTCTTCGTGCAACTCGCGGATCAGAGCCGCCTCGGGGGTTTCGCCCGGATCGACCTTGCCGCCGGGAAACTCCCACAAACCCGCCATGGACTTGCCTTCCGGGCGTTGTGCCAACAGCACCCGACCGTCCACGTCGATGAGTGCTACCGCCGAGACGAGGACGGTCTTCACCAATGCGCCCTCAGGACCGGTAGTCCGCGTTGATGTCGATGTAGCCATGGGTCAGGTCGCAGGTCCAGACGGTCGCCTTGCCCTCGCCCAACCCCAGATCGACGCCGATCAGGATGTTCTGGCCTTTCATGTGGTTGGCGGCGGCCTCCTCGGAATAAGCCGGGCTGCGCCAGCCGTCCTTGGCCACTTCGACATCCCCGAAACGGATGGACAGGCGGTCGCGGTCGGCAGCGGCTCCGGATTTGCCGATGGCCATGACGACGCGGCCCCAGTTCGGGTCCTGTCCGGCGATGGCGGTCTTGATCAGGGGGGAGTTTGCGATGGCCATGCCGTGCACCTTGGCGTCGGCATCCGTCGCGGCACCCGTCACGACGATCTCGACGAACTTGGTCGCCCCTTCGCCGTCCTGCACCACCTGATGCGCGAGGTTCAGCATCAGGCGATGCAGGGCGGCACTGAACTCCGCGCTGTCGGACGCGTCGACGCCTGAGGCACCGGTCGCGGCCATGATCAGACTGTCGGAGGTGGAGGTATCGCTGTCCACCGTGATGCAGTTGAAGGTGCTTTCGGTATGGGTCGATACCATCCGTTGCAGGGCGTCCTGCGCCACGACCGCATCGGTGAAGATATAGACCAGCATCGTCGCCATGTCGGGCGCGATCATACCGGACCCCTTGGCGATGCCCGCGATCTTTACCGTCTTGCCGTCGACCGTGACGGAAGCCTCCGCCCCCTTGGGGAAGGTATCGGTGGTCATGATCGCCTTGGCTGCCGACGCGATGCCGCCTGCGTCCAGCTTTGCAGTCAACTCCTCCAGCACCGCCGTGATCCGGTCGTGCGGAAGGGGTTCGCCGATCACCCCGGTGGAAGAGGTAAAGACACGCGATTGCGGGATGTCGCAGACCTTGGCGACAGCGGCCGTGATGGCTTCGACCGCCTCGACGCCGCCCTTGCCGGTGAAGGCGTTGGCGTTGCCGGAGTTCACGAGGACGGCTGCGCCCGCGTCGGAGGCACCGCCGATCTTGGCCTGACAATCCAGCACCGGGGCCGCGCGGGTGGCGGAGCGGGTAAAGGAGCCCGCGATGGTGCTGCCTGGGGCCAGCAAAGCCAACATCACGTCAGTACGGCCCTGATAGCGCACGCCCGCCGCCGTGGTGGCAAAGCGGACGCCGTCGATGACGGGCAGGTCAGGGAAGGAAGCGGGGGCGAGCGGGGAGACCGAAAGCGTCTTGCCCATGTTTATTCCAGCCAGTCCGTGTTCTTCAGGATCGAGGGGTCGATGGTTGCCGTGTCGGCCTTGGTCACATCCGCTTCGGCTGTCAGTTTCTCGATCCCGGCCTGAACGGCAGTCTGGCGGACCTGCAGATCAAGCTCCTCACGCACGGATTCGAGCGTCGGGGCGTCCATCTGGCGTTTTTCGTTCAGCTTGATGACGTGCCAGCCGAACTGGGTCTGCACAGGCTCGGAAACGGCGCCGGCCTCCATTCCCATCACCGCTTCCTCGAAGGTCGGCACCATCATGCCGGCACTGAACCAACCCAGTTCGCCGCCGCCGGGGCCCGAAGGACCTGTGGAATTCTCTTTGGCCACGACGGCAAAGTCGGCACCGCCGTCCAGTTCCGCCTTGATCGCCTTGGCCTCTTCCTCGGTCTCGACCAGAATATGCGAGGCGTTGTATTCCTCGCTCGGCTCGGCATTGCCGTATTGCTCGTCGTAGGCGGCTTTCAGCGCTTCCTCGGAAACAGGCTCCGCCATCATCTGCTCGATGACTTCCCCGGCGGTGAGCGAGCGTGTCTCGTTCTCCAGCGACAGGGTCACGCGGGCCGGCAAGGTGCCGGTAAAGCTGTCGGCGAGGGCCGTCTGCTGTACCAACTGGTCGAGAATGCCCTTGAACAGTACCTCGTCGGGGAGCTGCTGGTACTGCTCGGGCAGGCTGGCCCGGGCGACGATCATGTTGCCGATCGTTATGTCCTTGCCATTCACGGTGGCGACCACGGTGTCCTTGCTGGGCTCGTCCTGCGCCATCACGGGCAGGGAAAGGCAGGCTGCAACCGCAAGGGATGCCATAAACGTGAGAGATTTTTGCATGGTTTGTCCTATCGTTCGCCCCGCCGGGGGGCTGCTACATTGACAGCGTTTCGCGCGGCCCTTACATCGCCCTATGGGCGCGGTCGATGCCGGTTTCCAACCCTATCTAGGGGCGAGGGGGACGGTGGGCAAGCAGATCGGCACCAACATCAGAACTTCGGCTGGAGATCACATGCTCGGTATCGGAACAATCGCCAAAAAGGTCTTTGGCACGCCAAACGACCGCAAGATCAAGGCGACCCGGCCGCTGGTCGAGAAAATCAACGCACTGGAACCCGAGTTCGAGAAGCTGAGCGATGCGGGCCTCAAGGAAAAGACCGAGGAGCTCAAGAAGCGCGCCAACGACGGCGAAAGCCTCGACGATCTGCTCCCCGAAGCCTTTGCCAACTGTCGCGAGGCGGCGCGCCGCACGCTGGGCCTGCGGGCCTTCGACACGCAGTTGATGGCTGCGATCTTCCTGCATCAGGGCAATATCTCCGAACAGAAGACCGGCGAGGGCAAGACCCTGACCGCGTCGCTGGCGGCCTACCTCAATGCGCTGACCGGCAAGGGTGTCCATATCGTCACGGTGAACGAGTACCTGGTGAAGCGCGACGCCGACTGGATGGGCAAGGTCTTTGGCGCATTGGGGCTGACCACGGGTGCCGCTGTGTCGCAGATGCCGGAGGAGGCCAAGCGCGCGGCCTACGATTGCGACGTCACCTATGCCACCAACAACGAGCTTGGCTTCGATTACCTGCGCGACAACATGAAGTCGAACCTCGGCGACATTTTGCAAAAGCACCACAACTTCGCCATCGTAGACGAGGTGGACAGCATCCTGATCGACGAGGCGCGCACGCCGCTGATCATCTCGGGCCCGTCGCAGGACCGGTCCGACATGTATGTGACCGTCGACAAGCTGATCCCTTTGCTGAAGGACGAGCATTTCGAGGTCGACGAGAAGAGCCGCAACGTCACTTTCACCGACGAAGGCAACGAGTTCCTTGAGGAACAGTTGCGGGCACGGTCGCTGCTGGAGCCGGACCAGACGCTCTATGACCCCGAAAGCACCACGATCGTCCACCACATCAACCAGGCGGTGCGGGCCCACAAACTGTTCATGAAGGACAAGGACTACATCGTCCGCGACGGCGACGTGATGCTGATCGACGAATTCACGGGCCGCATGATGCAGGGCCGCCGCCTGTCGGACGGCCTGCACCAGGCCATCGAGGCCAAGGAGGGCACCACGATCCAGCCCGAGAACGTGACGCTGGCATCCGTGACCTTCCAGAACTACTTCCGGCTCTATGACAAGCTGGCGGGCATGACCGGGACCGCGCTGACGGAGGCCGAGGAGTTTGCCGAGATCTACCGGCTTGGCGTGGTGGAGATTCCGACCAACGTCCCCATTGCGCGGGTCGATGAGGACGATGCGGTCTATCGCTCGGTGCGCGAGAAGTACGAGGCGATGATCGAGAAGATCAAGGAAGCCAACGCCAAGGGTCAGCCCTGCCTCGTTGGCACCACCTCCATCGAGAAATCCGAGTTGCTGAGTGTGCTGCTCAAGGAGGCGGGGATCGAGCATAATGTGCTCAATGCGCGCCAGCACGAGCAGGAGGCGCAGATCATCGCCGACGCGGGCAAGTTCGGGGCGGTGACCATCGCCACCAACATGGCCGGTCGCGGCACCGACATCCAGCTGGGCGGCAACGTCGAGTTGAAGGTGCTCGAAGCGCTGGACGCGGACCCGGAGGCTGACCCGGTTGCGGTCCGCGCCCGGATCGAAGGCGAACACGCTGACGAGAAGAAAAAGGTGCTTGAGGCCGGGGGGCTTTACGTCCTCGCCTCCGAACGGCACGAAAGCCGTCGTATCGACAACCAGTTGCGCGGCCGGTCGGGCCGTCAGGGCGATCCGGGTCGAACTTCGTTCTTTTTGTCGCTCGAAGATGACCTGATGCGCATATTCGGATCGGAACGTCTTGAGAAAGTCTTGACGACACTTGGCCTGAAAGAAGGCGAAGCGATCATCCACCCCTGGGTGAACAAGTCGCTCGAACGCGCTCAGGCGAAGGTCGAGGGCCGCAATTTTGACATCCGCAAACAGCTCTTGAAATTCGACGACGTGATGAATGAACAGCGCAAGGTCATATTCGGCCAGCGCCGCGACATCATGGAAGCCGAGGACCTGAACGAGATCGTGACGGACATGCGCCTTCAGGTCATCGACGACCTGATCGATACTTACATGCCGCGCAGGAGCTATGCGGATCAGTGGGACACGCAGGGCTTCTATGCCGCTGTGATCGAACATCTCAACATCGACGTGCCGATCATCGCCTGGTGCGAGGAAGAAGGCGTGGACGACGAGGTGATCCGCGAGCGCCTGATCGAGGCGACCGACAAGATGATGGCCGACAAGGTCGAGAAGTTCGGCCCGGAAAACATGCGCAACATCGAGAAACAGCTGTTGTTGCAGGCCATTGACGGCAAGTGGCGTGACCACCTGATGACGCTGGAGCATCTGCGGTCGGTCGTGGGCTTTCGCGGTTATGCCCAGCGTGATCCGCTGAACGAGTACAAAAATGAATCCTTCCAGCTCTTCGAGACGATGCTGGATTCGCTGCGTCAGGACGTGACCCAGAAGCTTGGGCAGGTCCAGCCGATGAGCGAGGAAGAGCGTCAGGCGATGTTGCAGGAGATGGTGCAGCGACAGGCCGCCATGCAGGCGGCTGCCAGCGCGTCTTCACCGGCTGAAAGTGCGACGGAAGCTGCGGGTGATCCCATTGACGGGTTCGTCGAGGACGATGCATCCACTTGGGGGAATCCCGGTCGCAACGAACTCTGTCCCTGCGGCTCGGGCAAGAAGTTCAAGCATTGTCACGGGCGTCTGGCCTGACGGCAGCGCCATTTTTCTGCCCTGAACTGCCATTTTCATCATTATTCTGCCCTGAACTTCCCTTTTCATGGCCATAACCTGGCCCTGTTTATGAACGACACCTGCCCTGAACAAATCCGTAGAGAGGGATTGGGTAAGTGTCACGCAAGAAGGAAATCCTCACCGCCGCAGGGACGCTGGCTTTTGCAATCGGCATCGGTTTCGTGATGCAGAATTCGATAGAAGCGGAGCATGTGTATGGCAAGGCCGCAGCTGATGCAGTCGCGCCTGTGATCGATGATACGCCTGAGAGCGAAGACACCGACGTCGACAATGCGATGCTGACCGTCGAGGCGATCACCCTGACATCGGGCGAATTCGACAGCTTGATCGACCGTCCGGCGCAGGACAGCCAGGTCATCACGGCCAGTGCCCCGCAATCCATCCTGCCGGAACCTGCCAAACCCGAAGCGCCGACCGGAATTGCCACTCCCGGCTGTAACGTCACCGCAGAGGCACGCGCTATTGCGGCGGCCATGGTCGAGCTTACCATGAGCGCCTCCTGCCTGCCGAACGAGCGTGTGACGGTGCATCATAACGGCATGATCTTTACCGAAACGACCTCGGCGAACGGCCTGCTTTCCATCAAGGTCCCGGCCCTTGCGTCGGAGGCAGTGTTCATCGTGGCCTTCACCAACGGCGAAGGTGCCGTGGCACAGACTAAGGTGCAGGATCTGGCCGATTTCGACCGTGTGGTCCTGCAATGGAAGGGCAACACCGGGTTCCAGATCCACGCGCGTGAGTTCGGGGCGGCCTATGGCACGACCGGGCACGTCTGGGAAGGCGCGCCGGGGGATATGGCGGCAGCGGTCACTGGCGCAGGTGGGGTGCTGACGCGCAACGGGGACAGGAATGCTGCCGATCCCCTGCTGGCCGAAGTCTATACTTTCCCGAAGAAAGCCGCAGTGCAGTCAGGTGACATCACGCTGAGCGTCGAAACAGAGATCAACCGCGCCAATTGTGGTGTGGAGATCGAGGCGCAGACGCTGGAGATCGCTGAAGGCGGCAAGGTCAGGACCCAGAACCTGACCCTGCCGGTGCCGGAATGCGACTCTGTGGGCAGCTTTCTTGTGTTGAATAATCTTCTCCAAAACCTGAAGGTTGCGCAGAAGTAACGCAACCCCCGGGGTCACATGATCAATCTGAAACATGCGGCGGTTCTCGCCGCATTTTTCCTTGTCGCGGCCCTGCCCGTGTCGGCGCAGGACGTGACGTTGACCTCGCGCGATGGCAAGGTGGAACTCAGCGGGATGTTGCTGGGCTATGACGGGGAATTCTACCGCCTGCGCACGGAATACGGGGAACTGACGGTAGACGGGTCCGGCGTGGACTGCGACGGACCGGGGTGCCCCAATCTGGAACACTTCGTGGCAGAGGTGCAGCTTTCCGGCTCCGCGACGATGGGCGCGATCCTGATGCCCGCGTTGATCGATGCCTTCGCGCAACGCGAAAACTATACGGTCAGCCGGGAAGATGCCGGTCAGACGGAGTTCATCATCTCGCTCACCCGCAAGGACGATGGCGACCTTGCCGCACGTTTCGCATTCAGAGCGACAAACACCGACGAAGGCTTTGCGGATCTTCTGGCGGACGATGCCGATGTCGTCATGGCGCTGCGCGAAATCCGCAGGGACGAGCGGATCAATGCCCGAGAGGCGGGTCTGGGCGACATGACAGGTGCGAACCGGAGCCGCGTGCTGGCGCTTGATGCGGTGGTGCCTGTGGTGTCGACGACAAATCCGGTGCGGCGCATTTCGCCCCAGATGCTGGCGCGGGTCTTTGCAGGGCAGATCACCAACTGGACGGAACTTGGCGGGCCGGATGCGCCCATCGACCTGCATCTGCCGGATCGCGCCAGCGGGCTCAGCCAGGCGATCGTCGATCAGGTCATGACCCCCGCGAACCTGCCGCTCACCGACGCGATCACACGGCATGCGCTGCCCACGATTCTGGCGGAGGCAGTGGCCAGGGACACCTTTGCCCTGGGCATCACCAGCTATGCCGACCATGGCGCGACCGAAGTCTTGACGCTTGGTGGCGGTTGCGGCTTCTCCCTTGATGCCGCGCGGCGCACGATCAAGACAGAGGATTATCCACTGACCGCGCCGATGTTCCTATACTTCCCGGCCCGTCGTCTGCCGCTGATCGCGCGGGAATTCCTGGCCTTCACCCGAGACCCCGCGGCGCAGAACGTGATACGCCGCGCGGGTTTCATCGATCAGACGCCCGAGCAAATACCGGTGGAGGAACAGGGCAACCGCCTTGCCAATGCGATCCTCGTCGCCGGGCCGGAAACCACGCTGGAGGAGTTGCAGCGCATGACGTCGACGCTGGCGCCGATGGCGCGGCTCACCACCTCGTTCCGCTTCGAGGCGGGGTCGATCCGGCTGGACGCGCAGTCGCGGTCGAATGTGCAGCAATTGGCGCGGGCGATGGAGCAGGGGCAGTATGATGCCCGGCAGGTACTGTTCGTGGGATTCAGTGACGGCGACGGGGCCGCGCGGGCGAACCGCGACATTGCCCTGCGCCGGGCCGAGGCGGTGTTGCGTGCGGTCAGTGCTGCTGCCGTGACAGCGAACCTCGAACGCATTGATCTGGGGGTGGATGCCTTTGGCGAGGCGATGCCGATGGCCTGCGACGACAGCGCCTGGGGACGACGGGTAAATCGCCGAGTCGAGGTCTGGGTGCGTTAGAGGTCGTAGCGCTTCAGACGCTTGTCGACGACCTGCGCATTGGTCATTTCGTAGCCTTCGATGACGCCGTAGTCCTGAAATCCCCGGCTTTGGTAGTAAATCAGCCCGCCTTCATTGTCTGCGCGGATGTTCGCGTTGATCCAGCTATAGCCCAGCGCCTTTGCCGCCTTGCGGGTCGCATCGAACAGTGAGGATCCGATGCCTAGGCCGGTCTGACCGATCTGCACGAAGGTCGCGATATCGGCAGCTTTGGGCGGCAGGGCCGCATTGGGCGCAATCCACTGGAAGCCGACGACCTCTTCACCCTCGTTGACCGCGACCTGCCATGCGGAGCGGTCCGCATCTTCGGCCATCCATTCCTTCAGGTCATCGCCCGTGACGGGTCGCACGATTGCCGTGGTGCCGCCGACTTCGATGATGGCGTTCAGCAGGCGGGCCATGCTGGCGGCGTCGAGCGCCATCGCAGGTCGGACAGTGATCATGGAATCTGCGCCAGAAGTGACGCGTGACGGGCGGTGAAGGCGGTGCGGGTCTGCACGGGGGGGCGCAGGACGATATCCAGCCCCTCCATCAATGCGGGATCGGGGCGGCCGAAGAAGCGTGTGGACTCCGCCTCCGAAAAGCCCGCGATCTGGGTGGCCTCCATCCAGGCGCTGATGCGGTCGGCCTTCTTGATCTGTTTCTTGACCGCCGGAGGGATTGCCGCCGGCAGCCCGAACCGGATATGCACCGCCGCCGCCAGCCTATCATCCAGCGCCCCATAGCTTGGTCCCACGGCGGCCTTTACGGGGGAAATCATATCCCCGATCACGTACTCCGGCGCGTCATGCAGCAGCGCCGCCAGCCGCCATTTCGCGGGTGCGCGGGGGTCGACACGGGCATAAAGCGTCTCTACCAAGAGGGAATGTTCGGCCACGGAATAAGCATAATCGCCGTGCGTCTGCCCGTTCCAGCGCGCCACGAAGGCGAGGCCGTGGGCGATATCCTCGATTTCGATGTCCACCGGGGTCGGGTCCAGCAGGTCGAGCCTGCGCCCCGAAAGCATCCGCTGCCATGCGCGTTGTGTTGTTGCCATACCGCCAAAGTCCTGTGTCCCTGCCACGCGTCTGATCCATCCCTTCCGGATGGATCGCGCGCTGCCGACGGGACGGTTCTGGCAAAATGGCTCTGCCATCACAAGAGCATTAACGGGATGGAAACGATCATCAGCGAATGGGTCCTTGTCGCCATCACTCTGATCGGCTTTGCAATGAAACCGCGCAGCGCGGCGCAAAGCGGCTGACCATCGGGCGGCAAAGTGTCCTGACACCTCGACAGACGTTGAGAAAGGAGGTCAGAGGTGCTAGGCGGCGCTCAAACATTGTTTGAACGAGGTGCCACATGGCCAACGACTATATCGTCAAAGACATCAAGCTCGCGGCCTATGGCCGCAAGGAACTGGATATTGCCGAAACCGAAATGCCGGGCCTGATGGCGTGCCGCGAGGAATACGGCACGACGAAGCCGCTCAAGGGCGCGCGCATCGTCGGCTCGCTTCATATGACGATCCAGACGGCGGTTCTGATCGAAACGCTGGTCGAACTCGGTGCCGATGTGCGCTGGGCGTCCTGCAACATCTTCTCCACCCAGGACCACGCGGCGGCGGCGATAGCCGAAGGCGGCACTCCGGTCTTCGCGATCAAGGGTCAGTCGCTGACGGAGCATTGGGATTACCTCGACAAGTCGTTCCAGTTCACCGACGGCCCGAACATGATCCTCGACGACGGCGGCGACGCCACGCTTTACGTCCTGCTGGGCGCGCGTGCCGAAGCGGGTGAAGACGTGATCTCCGTGCCGACCTCGGAAGAGGAAGAGGTGATCAAGAAGCAGATCGCCAAGCGCATGAAGGAAACCCCGGGCTGGTTCACCAAGATCCGTGACCAGATCAAGGGCGTCTCCGAAGAGACCACGACCGGCGTGCATCGCCTCTATGATCTCGTGAAGCAGGGCCAGCTGCCCTTCCCAGCGATCAACGTCAACGATTCCGTCACCAAGTCGAAGTTCGACAACAAGTACGGCTGCAAGGAATCGCTGGTCGACGGCATCCGCCGTGCCACGGACACCATGATGGCCGGCAAGGTCGCCGTCGTGATGGGTTACGGTGACGTGGGCAAGGGCTCTGCCGCCTCCCTGCGCGGGGCCGGTGCGCGCGTGAAGGTGACGGAGATCGACCCGATCTGCGCACTTCAGGCTGCCATGGACGGCTTCGAAGTCGTGCTGCTCGAGGATGTGGTGGGCTCCGCCGACATCTTCATCACCACCACCGGCAACAAGGACGTGATCCGCATCGAGCACATGCGCGAGATGAAGGACATGGCCATCGTCGGCAACATCGGCCACTTCGACAACGAAATCCAGGTCGCCGCGCTGAAGAACCACAAGTGGACCAACATCAAGGAACAGGTCGACATGATCGAGATGCCCAACGGGCACCGTCTGATCCTGCTCTCCGAAGGGCGCCTGCTGAACCTCGGTAATGCCACGGGCCACCCGTCCTTCGTGATGTCGGCATCCTTCACCAACCAGGTGCTGGCGCAGATCGAGTTGTGGCAGAACACGGACAAGTACAAGAACGATGTGTATATCCTGCCGAAGCATCTGGATGAAAAGGTCGCGCGCCTGCATCTGGACCGGATCGGCGTGAAGCTGAGCAAGCTGGACCCGGAACAGGCCGCCTATATCGGCGTATCGCCGGACGGTCCGTTCAAGCCGGAACACTATCGCTACTGAAGAACCCAATGGGCGGCGCGGGAATACTCCGCGCCGCTCAACAGGCGCGCGGGAACCGCTGGTCAAGAGAACCAAGTGCTAAAAGGCCTATAGGTTTTGGCAGGCGCACTGGTCGGGGTCGTGCAAGCTGACGGTGGGGGTCGAATACACATGGCCCAACACGCGAAACCCTCTGCCCCGGCCGCAGATCTGCGCTGGAAGTTCGATGCGATGCTGGTCGCCTTGACGGCGCATGAACACCAGCATGGTATGCTGGCCGCTCAGGAAATCATGCAGTGCGCGACGTTGAACTGACGGGCGGTTTCCGACCCATGAGCAGGATGGGTGGAACAGGTACCTGCTCCGGAGAGTTTGTTTCCCGAATCGGAAAACAACTCTGAAGGAGTTTCACATGACCAATTCCACCCTGAAAGCCACGGTTGCGGTTATCGCCCTTTCCGCAGGTGCAGCCTTTGCGCAAACCGCGACGACTGACACGAATACGACCGTCCAGACGCCACTCGGCGAGGCCGCGACCTCTGACGCGACCGTCGCGCCTGCAACCGGTGAAACCGGAACGAAGCAAGCGCTCGACAATGCTGCTGATTCTGCAGGGGAGGCACTCGATAGTGCCGCCAACGCCGCTGCGAATGCCGCAGAGGCTACCGCCAACACCGCAGCGGAGATCGCCGATTCTGCTGCAGACTCAGCCAATTCGATGGCAGATGAGACCGCAGATGATGTCGATGCTGCAACAACTGCGGGCGTGGCTGCCGATGGCACCGCTGCAGCCCCGGCAACCGCCGATACTGGTGTCAGTGCGACCACCACTGAATCCGCGAGCACGGACACTTCGATGGTCAGCCCCTTTGCCGGGATGGTCGTATCAGATCTTGTAGGTCTGAATGTAACCGCTGCTGGCGGTGAAGAACTCGGCGAGGTCGATTATATCACGCGACAAAACGGAGACCTTGCCGCGGTAGTTGGTGTCGGCGGTTTTCTGGGCATCGGTCAACATGATGTCGCCGTCCCGCTGAGCGAGATTTCGCGTGCAGGAGAGGACGATCTGACGCTTACAAACTGGACAAAGGCGCAGGTCGACGCTGCTCCGGCAGTGGACGAAAGTTCTGTTGAAAAACTTGAACTCGAAGCACCGCTCGATCCGGCATCCTGATCAAGACATCAAAAGCGACGCAAAAAGGGCATCCGAAAGGGTGCCCTATTTGTCATTTGCCATCGTCGTGGACGGGAAAAACCGCCCGAGAAATTCCTTTTGCCAGAGGAAAATTGACACTAGGCTTGCCCGCAAGATCAGAATTGGCTGATCAAAGTCCAATGTGGGAGAGTGAATATGGGCAAGCGGGACGAGTGGATCGCAAAATACGCGGACGACCTCAAGAACAAGTGTGGCATGCAGCCGGACATGGATTTGCTGACGAAGGTGACGATCGCCTGCGGTCCTTCGATCTATAACGCGGACTCGCAGACCGTTGCGGGAAGCCAGTCGGCAGAGCTCGAGACCGTGAAAAACAATTTCCTGATCAAGAAACTTGGCCTGCCGGATGGTCCGAAACTCATGGAAGGGATCAACGCGGTCATCGAAACCTATGGCAAGTCCGAGCGGAACAAGTACCGCGCGGTGATCTACTACATGCTGACCAAGCACTTCAAGAAAGAATCTGTTTACGGCTGATTAACCTTAATAATTCAATACTTTAACGCCCGCTTGGTTAAGCGGGCGTTTCGGTATTCAGGACCGTTTGACACAGTCGATTCTTGAAAAAGTCAACTATCTGAGGTACACATAGTCATCAGGCCAGGAAGGCCAGAACAGAATTCATACGTGTGTGGGTGGTTATGGGATCACACGGGGTGAGTAAGGGTTCTGGTAGGGGTACCAGAACCCTTTTTCTTTTTCCCGGCCCTGATTTCAGAACACTGGCCGAATCTCAGAACAGTGTCAGCACCAGCCCCATGATCGCGCAGCCGAAAGTCGCATAGCCGCTGTCGATCAGAGTCAGCGTGAAGGGTCGGCCTGTGTAGGCGTTGTTGATCATGATCCAGGGGCTGATTAAGAAGAGCCCGATGCCCAGTCCCGATACCAATCCCTCTCCCATCGTGTCGATGCCGGACTGCACGAAGGTGTGGCGCATCATGCCTGCAACGAGGATCATGGCCACACCCGACAGGATGAATGGCAAGGGGGAGCCGTTGCCCTGTGGTTTGCCGTCCGGACCCACCGCGATCCCCGCGGCGGCCATCCAGGGTTTCGCCCGCGCCATGTACCACGCGGCGCCAAAGGCGAACCCCGCGACGGCGGCCACGATTACTGCCAGAAAACCCATCACATCCTCCCGATGTTGTTTCTTGGGTCAGTATGCGTGAATATTCGGGCTCGATCTATGGTTTCGTGTTTCCAAGCGCGCAGACGGCCCGCCATTCGTCCGGCGTGACTGGCTGAACCGACAGGCGGGAGTTCTTGACCAGGACCATCTCCGCCAACCGGGGGTCGGCCTTGATCTGCTCAAGCGTGACCGGTTCCTCAAAGCCCCGCAGCGCGCGGATATCCACACATTCCCAGCGTGCGTCGTCGGTGCTGCTGTCGGGGTGCGCCGTGGCGCAGACTTCGACGATACCGACTACGGCCTTTTCGGTCTGGGAGTGGTAGAAGAAGCCGAGGTCTCCGACCGCCATCTCCCGCATGAAATTGCGGGCCTGATAGTTGCGCACGCCGTCCCATTCCTCGCCCGCCTTGCCCTTGGCCAGCTGGTCGTCCCAGCTCCAGGTGCCGGGTTCGGACTTGAAAAGCCAATATGCCATCAGAGAATCTTCCGTATCAAAGG
>JBBSJO010000086.1:0-16416 GCA_038257185.1 Rhodobacterales bacterium
CTGGTTCATCGGGGCCACATAATCCAGACGGTCGAAATATGGCAGGTTCTGGAGGTAGGTCCGGCTCTCCATCAGCTTTTCGGTGCCCCGGTGAAGCAGCCCGATATGCGGGTCACACCGCTCCACGATCTCGCCGTCCAGCTCCAGCACCAGCCGCAGAACTCCATGCGCCGCAGGGTGTTGCGGGCCGAAGTTGATGTTGAAGTTGCGGATCTTCTGCTCGCCCGTGACGAAGTCGCGGGACCCGTCGTCATAGGTGTTGGTGCGAATGTCGCCGTCCATCATTTGAGGCCCCTCAACTGGCGCGCGATACGGCTTTGCGCCGGGCGGACGCGAATGGCCTGTGCCTCGCGCTTGCCGAACAGCGCCATGAAAATCTGCGACAGGAATGCCGACATCACAACTTCTCCAACTCTTGCAGCTTCAACCCCATCCACCACAGCAGGGCAATGGTGCCGAAGGGAACTATGCAGACCGCCGCCCAGTACTTGTTGATCCCGAAATGCGGCAGCAGCCGCACCATGGGCACGGCCGTCAGGGCCGACAGGATCAGCCACCAGATACTCATTTCGACCCGGCGGCCTTGTCGTCGCCCGGCAGGATATACTCCGCCCCCTCCCAGGGGCTCATGAAATCGAATTGCCGGTATTCCTGCACCAGCTTCACCGGCTCGTAGACGACGCGCTTCTGCACCTCGTCATAGCGCACTTCGGTATAGCCCGTGGTCGGGAAATCCTTGCGCAGCGGATACCCGCGAAAGCCATAGTCGGTGAGGATGCGGCGCAGATCGGGGTGTCCGGAGAACAGGATGCCGAACATGTCGAACACCTCGCGCTCGAACCAGTTGGCAGAAGGGTGAACGTCCGTCAGCGAGGGCACCATGTCCTTTTCCCGCACCGCGACGCGCAGGCGGATGCGGTGGTTCTGGTACATCGAAAGCAGGTGATAGATCACGTCGAAGCGCTTCGCCCGCCCCGTGTAGTCGACCGCCGTGATGTCCACCAGCGTGGAGAACCGGCAGGTCGCGTCGCCCTTGAGGAACTCGACCAGCCCGCCGATATTGGCCAGCGTCACGTCCATGCTCAGCTCGCCGCGCGTCACGTCCCATTCCAGCACGCAATCGGGGCGCTTGGCCTCGATATAGGCACCGAGTTCCTGAAGGTGTTCGCTCATCTTACAATTGTCCCTGTCCGTCGCATCTTGCGCTGCAATTGCAGGATGCCATAGAGCAGCGCCTCCGCCGTGGGCGGGCAGCCCGGCACGTATATGTCCACCGGCACGATCCGGTCGCAGCCCCGCACGACGCTGTAGCTGTAGTGGTAATAACCGCCTCCATTGGCGCAGGAGCCCATGGAGATCACATAGCGCGGCTCGGGCATCTGGTCATAAACCTTGCGCAGCGCCGGGGCCATCTTGTTGGTCAAGGTGCCTGCCACGATCATCAGGTCCGACTGGCGCGGGCTGGCGCGTGGGGCGGTGCCGAATCGTTCAAGGTCATAGCGCGGCATGGAGGTGTGCATCATCTCCACGGCACAACAGGCCAGACCGAAGGTCATCCAGTGCAGCGACCCGGTGCGCGCCCAGTTGATGATGTCGGCGGTGGAGGTGACAAGGAACCCCTTGTCCTGCAATTCCGCATTCAGGGTCTGGGTCGACACCTCGCGGTCGACCCCTGCACTGGTCGCGCCGTAGGGCGACAGGGCGGGTGTGTTCACTGCCATTCCAACGCCCCCTTCTTCCATTCATAGGCGAAGCCCGCCGTCAGCACCCCCAGAAACACGATCATCGACCAGAAGCCCACCATGCTCACGTCCTTGAAGGCCACGGCCCAGGGAAACAGGAAGGCGATTTCGAGGTCGAAGATGATGAAGAGGATCGACACGAGGTAGAAGCGCACGTCGAACTTCATCCGCGCATCATCGAAGGCATTGAACCCGCATTCGTAGGCCGAAACCTTCTCGGGGTCCGGATTGCGCACCGCCACGACCACGGCGGCAAGGATCAGCACGATCCCCAACCCGATGGCCACGGCCAGAAAAACGAGGATCGGCAGATATTCCCGCAGCATGTCGTCCAAGGGGAGGCTCCTTTGCGTGGAGGGTGCGGCGCACCTTTGGCGGGGTGCAGTGTGGGTCGTGTTCCGGTTTACTCCGCCCCTTGGGTAGGGTCAACCAACGCCGCGCAGTTTGGAAGGGGCGGTATCGCCGCAGGGAAATGCAGGGTGAGGGTGCTTGTCCGGCGGTGGTCCGGCGGTGACGCCGGAGCATTGGGCTCGTCGGATTGACCGCATCGTTCCGGTCGCGCCGATCCAGATCGAGCGTTCTGGCCCGGTTTGGCTTGCCCTCACCCGTATGTCGGCTCTTGCGGCCAACCTTCGGGCGAGTCTTCGAAGTCCTGCTGGCGGCCGTAGGCTGAAAGGTCGAGCATGTAGTGCGAGCCGCCGATCGCCTCGCCGCCGCGGGCGAAGGTTGAATAGGTATGGAACACGTCGTCGCCGACGCGCAGGAACAGGCTGGACCCCGGCACCTCGACGGCCTTGCCGTCCTCGAACGACATGCCATCGCTCTCCAGCACCTCGCGGGACTTGAAGTTGTAGGTGACCGGGGCAACGGCGGGGTTGAGCGTGACGTGGAAATCGTAGTTGAAGTCGCTTCCCTTCGAAGACACCCACCTGTGCGTCCATCCGCGCTTTTTCCGCCACCTTTCGAGTTTCTCCAAAGGCGCGCGCGAAACCATGACGAAGGCCATGTCGCTATCGGCGAGGTGGCGCACCTGCATCCCGGAGATTTCGTCAGCCAAGTGCGTGCAGCTCGGACAGCCGTCTTCCCAGTCGGGATGGAACATGAAGTGCTGCACCCAAAGCTGACGCTTGCCGTCGAAGAGGTCGAGCAGGCTCTTTTCTCCGTCCGGCGTGTGGAAGCGGTAATCCTTCTCGACCCGGACCATGGGCAGACGTCGCCGCCTGGCGTTCAGCGCGTCGCGTTGCTTGGTAAAGGCTTTCTCCTCTTCGAGCAGCGCCTTGCGGGCAGCGGTCCATTCCGCGCGCGAGACGATGTCGGGATGGGCGAGTGGGTCCTTGCTCATGGAAGACGCTCCGCAGTCAGGTCGTTACATCATTCAAGACGCCCATGTGGCGCGGTTGGTTCCCGATCCACGCCCCGATCCAGCGCGGTGTCGAGGCCCGCAACCGACCATCCTATCCAGCGTCCCGCCCGCGCCAGCCATGCGCCGGTGCAAAGCCCACCAGCCGTTTAGCCTTGGCGTTGCTGTAGAATGTCTCGTGCTCGCCCATGTGGCGCCGCCTTTCGACCCCCGGATAGTAACGCGCGATGATCTCTTCCGTCGTCAGGCCCACCGATGTGTCGTCATTGGCCACGTTGAAGACCTCGTAGCCCAGCCCGTCCGTCCGCAGGCAGCAATCCACCATGTGCCCCAGATCACGCGCGTCGATATAGGCGAAGATGTTGCGCTCGCGCTGGCCGGGGTTCTCGATGAAATCAGGGAAAAGGTCCTTGTATTCATGCGGTTCGATAACATTGTTGATCCGCAGACCATAGATGTCCGCGCCCGACCGCGCCTGCAAACTGCGCGCCGTGGCCTCGTTGCAGACCTTGGACATGGCATAGCTGTCCTCCGGCACCGTCGGATGCTCTTCGTCAACTGGCAGGTAGAGAGGCTTGCGCGTGCCGTCGGCGAAACAGACGCCGTAGGTCGTTTCGGATGAAGCGAAGATCACCTTGCGGATGCCCGCCTTGAGCGCTGCGTCGATGACATTGTAGGTGCTCAGCACGTTGTTGCGGAATGTCTCGTTGTCGGGATGAATCAGGATGCGCGGGATGGCCGCGAAGTGCACAACAGCGTCGAACTTCGGCACACCGTGCCCGGTTTCAAGCTCATCGAGGTTCGCGTAGCTCTGCATCACGTCGAAAACCTGCCCGGCCTCCGTCAAATCGGCAACGCGGTTGTCTACGCCCTCAAGGTCAAGCGACGTCCTGTCGACGTTCAGCACCTGGTGCCCCTGCTCCAGCAGGTGGGACACAGCGTGGCGCCCGGCTTTGCCTGCGCCACCCGTAAATATCAGTCTCATGCGGGTTTCCTCAATTGGTCAATGCACCGACCAACGCGCACTCTGCCTGCCCGGTTCTGCTCAGGCGGCAATGCGCCGCGCCGTGGCGAAGGAGACCAGCTTGCGGCTCTTTTCGTCCCAAAGGTCGAGACTGGCGCATTTGAAGCTCTCCATGAGCGACATCCGCGCATGATCGGCAAGCTCGCCATGGTCGCGGATCACCTCCGTCAGGCGGTAGAAGGGGATGCGGGCATAGAGGTGATGCACGTGATGGATGCCGATATTGGCCGTGAACCAGCGCAGGATCGGCGGCAGGTCATAGTGCGAACTGCCGTGAAGCGCCGCTTCATGGACCTGCCAGTCACTGGCCTGCTCCCAATGGGTGCTCTCGAACTGGTGCTGCACGTAGAATAGCCAGACGCCGACCGACGCCGCGATCAGCGTCGAGGGCAAAAAGACGAGGAACAGTGCCTGAAAGCCGCCGAACCAGAAGATCAGCGCCAGCGTGGCGGCGATGCCCGCATTCGTGGCCATCGCGGAAATCCAGTACTTGCGGCCCTGATCCATCAGCCCCAGCGGCAGGCGGTATTCGAGAAAGAACATGTAGGCCGGCCCGATGCCGAACATCACCAGCGGGTGACGGTAGGCGCGATAGAGCAGCCGACCGAAGCGCGTGCGCTGATGGTATTCCTCGATGGTGAGCGTCATGACGTCGCCGATGCCGCGCTTGCCCAGATCGCCCGCGTGGCTGTGATGGATCGAATGGGTGCGCCGCCAGACGTCGTAGGGCGTCAGCGTCACGACGCCCAGAACCCGTCCGATCCAGTCGCTGACCGTGCGGTTGCCCAGGAAAGACCCGTGGCCGCAATCGTGCTGGATACAGAAGAGCCGGACCAGAAAGCCGCCATTGACGGCCGAAATGGCGAGCGCCCCGAGGTAGCTGTACTGCGCGACCCAGCAGGCGGCGACCCAAAGCACCACGAAGGGAACAAGGCTCACGGCGAGTTCGAAAATGCTGCGCCAGATGTTCGGCTCGCGGTAGCGGGCGAGGACCGTGATCCAGTCGCGCGCGCGCTTTGCTGCGGGGGGGACGGCTGTGTCTGTCATTGCCTGCTTCATTTTGTTTTGCCTAAGCGGATATCCTAAAGCAGATAGTAAGCAACCCTTAATGAAGAATTGGTGTAACTTATGTTGCGTCAGCTGGCGATCAGCGCACCCAGGTAGCGGCACGCTTGTCAAAGAATGCACCGATGCCCTCGGCGGCCTCCTCGGTTTCCCATCGCGCGGCAAGTGCTGCGATGGTATGGGCCACCACGTCATCGTCGATCCGGGGCCCAAGGTCGCGGGCGAGCCGCTTTGCCGCCGCCACCGCGCCGGGGGCGCAGGACAGATAGGGCACGACTTCGCGCTCCACCGCTGCGTCCAGGTCCCCTACCGGAACGGCCCGCGCCAGAAGGCCCAGGTCTACCGCCTCTGCCGCATTGAAAAGCCGCGCCGACATGAACACCCGCCGCGCGCGCCCCTCGCCCATTCGCGCCAGCACATAGGGACCGATGGTGGCAGGGATGATGCCCAGCCGCGTCTCGGTGAAACCCATCTTCGCCGTCTCGACCCCCACCGCAACATCGCAGACCGCAGCCATCCCCACGCCCCCGCCAAAGGCATTGCCCTGCACCCGCCCTATCAGCGGCTTCGGCAGGGTGTTGAGCGCGCCCAGCATGGCGGCAAGCTTGCCCGCCTCCGCCGAACGCGTCGCGGCGTCCATGTCGCGCTGCGCCGCCATCCAGCCCAGATCGGCCCCGGCACAAAAGGACTTGCCCGCCCCGGTCAGCACCACGACGCGCACCATGTCATCCGCGCCGAGTTCCGCGGCCGCTGCGGTCAACTCGGCCATCATTTGCGCCGACATGGCATTGTGCTTGTCCGCCCGGTTCAGCGTCAGCGTCGCCACCCCCCGCGCGTCCGTTTCGACTGCGATCGTTTCGTACATTCCTATCCCCGCGTGCCCCGCGCCATCATGGCGGCATCTTCCAGCACCGCCTGATCCAGCCCGGTCTTGTATCCCAGCTGCGTCAGGTGCCGGTTCACCGCCTCGGTGGCCACATTCCCCGCCGAACCGGGTGCAAACGGACAGCCCCCCAAGCCCCCGACGGCAGCATCAAAGACCCGCACCCCAAGGCTCAGCGAGGCGTCGATATTGGCCATCGCGCGGCCCTTGGTATCGTGGAAATGCCCCGCCAGCCGCCGGGGCGGGACCTTCTCGCGCACCGCCAGCAGCATCTTGGCGACGCTCGCCGGGGTGCCCGCCCCGATGGTGTCGCCCAGAGAAATTTCGTAACAGCCCATCGCGAAAAGCCGGTCCGCCACAGCCGCCACCTGCGCGGGGTCCACAGGGCCGTCGTAAGGGCATTCGATCACGCAGGACACATAGCCGCGCACCGGCATGTCCACGTGCCGCGCCTCCTCCAGAATCGGCGCGAACCGCGCAAAGGCCTCCTCGATGCTCGCGTTGATGTTCTTCCGGCTGAACCCTTCGGAGGCCGAGGCAAAGACCGCGACCTCGTCCGCCCCCGCCTTCATCGCATCCTCGTACCCGCGCATATTGGGCGTCAAGGCAGCATAGCGCACCCCCTCGCGGCGGTGGATCGCCGCCAGAACCGCGTCCGAGCCCGCCATCTGCGGCACCCACTTGGGGCTGACGAAACTCGCGCATTCAATCCGCTCGAACCCGGCCTCGCTCAGCCGGTCCACCAGCGCCACCTTCTCGGCCACGGGGATCTCCCGCGCCTCGTTCTGCAACCCGTCGCGCGGGCCCACCTCGAAAATCTCGCAAGGTCCCAATGTCATGGCGTCGTCCTCCCTTTCACCCTTTTTCAAATACCCCTTCGGGCACTCCGCTTCACTCTAGGGGCCACGGTGGGTAAAAGTCTTGCGTATAAAGCCCAGCCTCCTGGGGCAGCGACTTGGCAAAGCTCGGGCGTTCGGTGATCCGCTCGTACCAGTCGGCCACATTGGGGTGGTCGTCGAGCTTCACGAAGTGCCGCGCCATGTAGACCGCCTGCCCCACGGAGATATCCACGGCGCAGAAGCCCGAGGTCAGAAGGTAATCGCGATTCTCCACCGGCGTGCTCATCCGCGCCTCCAACGCGTCGTAGCATTTGGCCACGCGTCCCGCTTCCAGCTTCATCACGATGGGGCTGCGCATCGCATCTTCGCGCAATACGATATGCTGCTGCGTCAGGTTCGCGACGTGCTGGCTCACCGTCTCGGCGAAATGCAGCCAGACCAGCCAGGCCATCCGGTCGGGACTGCTCACCGAGCGGCCCATCCGGTCGGGGCTGAACTTCTCGCAAAGGTATTGGGTGATGGCCCCGGTCTCGAACATCCGCTCGCCCTCGATTTCCAGCGCCGGCACACGACCGGCGGGCGACAGGCTCAGGAATTCCGGATCGCGCAGGGACTTGTCGAAGGCGTGGAAACGCACCTGAAAGTCGATGTCCAATTCGTTGAGCAGCCAGAGCGTGCGCATCGAGCGGGTCTGCGGGCAGTGGTGCAGGACGATCATGCCGCCACCTCCGTTTCGGCTTCCAGCCGCACGAGCGCCGCTCCTGCCTCCACCTGATCACCCGCCGCGGCCAGCACCTCCGCCACCACGCCATCCCGGATCGCCAGCAACGCGTGTTCCATCTTCATGGCCTCCAGCACCGCGAGCCGGTCGCCCTTGGCCACCGCCTGCCCCACCTTGGCATCGACGCTGCGCACCATGCCGGGCATCGGTGCCTCGATCAGGTTGCCGTCGCCCTGCGCGCCGCTCGCGCGCGCCAGCGGGTCGATCACCTCGAAGGCAAGGCCGTAGCCGTCGAAGACCGTTACCGTGTGCCCCGCCACCACGACCTGCGGCGCGGGCTGTCCGCCCACCTGCCAGCGGCCCTTGGTGCGTTTCGCCGTCACCTCGTCCTCGCCAATGCTCCAGAGCTGTTCATCGGGTCCCGTGACGCGCACCTTCAGCACATGCTCCTCCCCGCCCCAGGACAGCATCACCTGCCGCCGCAGCGCCCGCCACAGCGTGAAGCCCGCCTCCGGTCCGGGGTCAAGCAGCCCGAGCGCCGCCATGCCCGCCAGTACCGCGTGGCGCGGTGCCACCTGCGGCGCCCGCGTCAGCGCATCGATGTCCCGCGCGATCAGCCCGGTGTCGACATCGCCCCAGCCGAACCCCTCGTGCCCCGCCAGCGCACCCAGAAACGCGAGGTTCGTCACGGTCCCCGCCACCTGCGCGCCGGCGAGCGCCGCGCGCAGCCGCGCCAGCGCCACGTCGCGGTTGGGGCCGTGCACGATGACCTTGGCAATCATCGGATCGTAGAAAGGGCTGATCGTATCGCCCGCGCGCACCCCGGAATCAGCGCGGGTCTGGTCGGTGAATTCCAGATGCGTCAGCGTCCCCGTCGCGGGCAGAAACCCCTTCGGCACATCCTCCGCATAAAGCCGCGCCTCGAAGGCGTGCCCGTTGATCGCAAGATCCTCCTGCCGCATCGGCAGGCTCTCCCCCGCCGCCACGCGCAACTGCCACTCCACCAGATCGACACCGGTGATGGCTTCCGTCACCGGGTGCTCCACCTGCAGCCGCGTGTTCATCTCCATGAAGAAGAACCCGTCGGTGTCCAGACTACCCGAGCCGTCCACGATGAATTCCACGGTCCCGGCCCCGGCATAGCCGATGGCCTCCGCCGCCTTCACCGCCGCATCGCCCATGGCCGCACGCATCTCGTCGGTCATGCCGGGCGCGGGGGCTTCCTCGATCACCTTCTGGTGCCGCCGCTGCAACGAACAATCCCGCTCGAACAGATGCAGCGCATGGGTGCCGTCCCCGAAAACCTGCACCTCGATATGGCGCGGCTTGGTCACGAATTTCTCCACCAGCACGTCGGCATTGCCGAAGGCCGTCTTCGCCTCCGACCGCGCCGACTCCAGCGCCGCCTGAAAACCGCCCGCCGTTTCGACCAGCCGCATGCCCTTGCCACCGCCGCCCGCAACGGCCTTGATCATGACCGGATAGCCGATCTTTTCCGCCTCGCCCTTCAGCAGCGCGTCGTCCTGATCGGCCCCGTGATACCCCGGCACCACCGGCACCCCGGCCTTGACCATGAGCGCCTTGGCCGCGTCCTTGAGCCCCATCGCCCGGATCGCCTTGGCCGAGGGGCCGATAAACACCAGCCCCGCCTTCTCGACCGCTTCCACGAAATCCGGGTTCTCCGACAGAAACCCATAGCCCGGATGGATCGCCTGCGCCCCCGTATCCAGCGCCGCCTGAATGATCACATCCCCCTTGAGGTATGATTCAGCCGGGGAAGACCCGCCGATATGCACCGCCAGATCCGCCATCGCCACATGCTTGGCACCGGCATCCGCGTCGGAATAGACCGCGACGCACCGCACCCCCATTCCTTTCGCCGTCTCCATCACCCTGCAGGCGATCTCGCCCCGGTTCGCAATCAGGATCGTGTCGAACATTGGATCAAACCTTCCATCTTCATCTTGCCGGATAAACCTCCGGGGGAGCAGCCCCCGGGGCTGCGGGGGCAGCGCCCCCTTCACCCTCCGAAATCTTCCACAACGTCAAATCTTTCCCAGATCAACGCCATATCCTCGGCAAATATCCCCTGCCGCTCATAGTAGCGCCGATGCCCCGCCCGCCAAGCGTCGAGGCTGTCATCCTCGCCCTCCGCCAGCGCCATGCCTTCCGTCATCGTGGCCCATGTCAACGGCACCAGCTCCACCGTCTCGATCACCAGCGCAGGTGCGCCATCCGGCCCCAACGCAATGTCGCGCCGCCCGATCTGCGGTGCCTCTTGACGTCCCGCTTCGATATCCACGACGGCACTGCAGGTCGCGCGCTTCTTCCCGGACCTCACCAGCGCCGTAAGCTCCGCGATCAACTCAGGATTATCCCCGAAGGAAAACGTCGCCGCGCCCGGATAGCGTTCAAGGGCGTCTTCCAAAGTCACGTCACAACCTCCCGCGTCTGCACAGACGGTGCACGCCCGGTGTACAACCTGTGCACCTCCCCGATCACATCCGGAACAACCCGAACCGCGTCGGCTCGATGGGCGCGTTCAGGCTGGCGCTGAGGCTCAGGAACAGCACGTCGCGGCTCTTGCGCGGGTCGATGATGCCGTCATCCCACAGCCGCGCAGAGGCGTAAAGCGGATGCGACTGCTCCTCGAACATGTCGATGGTGGGCTGCTTGAAGGCGGTCTCCTCCGCCTCGGTCCAGGTCTCCCCCGCCCGTTCGATCGCGTCGCGTTTCACCGTCGCCAGCACGCCCGCCGCCTGCGGCCCGCCCATGACTGAGATGCGGCTGTTGGGCCAGGTCCAGAGGAAGCGCGGCCGGTAGGCGCGCCCCGCCATGCCGTAATTGCCCGCGCCAAAGGAGCCCCCCACCAGCATGGTAATCTTGGGCACGTTCGTCGTGGCCACCGCCGTCACCATCTTGGCCCCGTGCCGCGCGATGCCCTCGTTCTCGTACTTCCGGCCCACCATGAAACCGGTGATGTTCTGCAGGAATACCAAGGGGATATTGCGCTGAGAACAGAGTTCCACAAAATGCGCGCCCTTCTGTGCGGCCTCCGAGAAAAGCACTCCGTTGTTGGCGATGATGCCGACCGGGCAGCCCTTCACATGGGCGAACCCGGTCACCAAGGTCTCACCGAAGCGGGACTTGAACTCATCGAATCTGCTGCCGTCCACCAGTCGCATGATCACCTCACGGATGTCGTAGGGCGTGCGCAGATCGGCGGGCACCACGCACAGCATCTCGCCGGGATCGTAGGCAGGCTCCTCGGGGCTTTCCCATTGCACCGTCTCGGGCTTGCGCCAGTTCAGCCCCGCAATCGCCCGCCGTGCGAGGGCCAGCGCGTGAGCGTCGTCCTCCGCCAGATAGTCCGCCACACCGCTCAGGCGCGTGTGCACATCGCCGCCACCCAGATCCTCCGCCGTCACGACCTCTCCCGTCGCGGCCTTCACCAGAGGCGGCCCGGCAAGGAAGATCGTGCCCTGTTCCTTCACGATGATGGTCACGTCCGACATGGCAGGCACATAGGCACCCCCGGCGGTACAGGACCCCATCACGACTGCGATCTGCGGGATGCCCTTGGCGCTCATCCGCGCCTGATTATAGAAGATCGCCCCGAAGTGATCGCGGTCGGGAAAGACCTCGTCCTGCTGCGGCAGGTTCGCGCCGCCCGAATCCACCAAATAGACGCACGGCAGATGGTTCGCCTCCGCGATCTCCTGCGCGCGCAGGTGCTTCTTCACGGTCATCGGGTAGTAGGTGCCGCCCTTTACGGTCGCGTCGTTGCAGACCACCATGACCTCGTGACCCTGCACCCGACCGATCCCTGCGATCACCCCCGCACAAGGCGCCACCCCATCGTAAAGCCCGTGCGCCGCCACTGCGCCGACTTCCAGAAACGGCGAGCCGGGATCGAGCAGGTTCGCAACCCGCTCGCGGGGCAGCATCTTGCCGCGCGACGCATGGCGTGCGCGCGACTTCTCACCTCCGCCCAGCGCCGCCGCCTCCGCCGCCGCGCGCACGGGTTCCATCGCTTTCAAATGCGCGGCCACGTTCGCCTTGTAGGCCTCGGACGAGGGCAATGCCTGTGATGTGAGTTTCATGTCTTTTCCCCGATTTCCTCTGCCGCCATCCGTTTCAACTCCTTGCGGATCACCTTGCCTGTTACCGTCATCGGCAAAGATTCCACAAAGGCGATTTCCCTTGGGTAGGAATAGCTTGCCAGCCGTCCCTTCACCCAATCCTGCAAGGCGGCCCCGCTCACCTCGACCCCCGGCTTGCGCACCACATAGGCCTTCACCACCTCCGTGCGCAATGCATCGGGCTTGCCCACCACGCCGCAGGTCGCGACGGCGGGATGGGTCAGCAGGCAATCTTCGATCTCCGCCGGGCCGATGCGGTAGCCGGCCGAGGTGATCACATCATCCTCGCGCCCCACGAAGCGCAGGTAGTCGTCTTCCCAGATGCCGCGGTCCCCCGTCACCATCCAGTCGCCGCGAAATTTCTGCGCCGTCTCCCCGGGCCGTTGCCAATACCCCAGCATCATCGAGGCCGACCCGCGCCGCACCGCCACATCACCCTCGTCCCGCGTGGACCGGCCTTCGGCGTCGATCACCGCGACCTCGTGACCCGGCACCGCCTTGCCGATGCACCCGGCCCGCGCGGGAAATGTCGATCCACTGCTGCTGGCGACCATATTGCACTCGGTCTGGCCGTAGAATTCATTGATATCAAGCCCGAAGGCCTCGCGCCCCCACGCCAGCATCTCCGCCCCCAAGGGCTCGCCCCCGCTCGCGACGGAGCGCAGCCCCGGCAGCGACACATCCCCCGCCTTCAGCATCCTCAAGGCGGTGGGCGGAAAGAAGACGTTGCGCGCCTCTCCCACGCGGATCACCTCCGCGCAGCCCTCCGGGGAAAACTTCGCCATCCGCGCCGCCACCACCGGTACACCAAGCGCCAGACCCGGCATCAGAACATCGAAAAGCCCCCCGATCCAGGCCCAGTCGGCAGGCGTCCAGAGGCAATCGCCAGGCTGGCCCAACAGGTCATGGCTCAGCGAAACCCCCGGCAAATGCCCGGTCAACACCCGATGCCCATGCAGCGCGCCCTTGGGGCTGCCGGTGGTGCCGGAGGTATAGATCAACACGGCGGGATCTTCGGAGCCGGTTTCTGCAAAATCCACCGGAACACCGGGCAGACCCGCCTGATCCACCAGCCACGCCTCCGCCAGATCGCCCAGCAGACCCGTGCCCTCCTGATCCGTCAGAACAAGCGTACAACCCGCATCCCCCACCCGCGAAGCCAGCGCATCGCGCTGGAAGAGCTTGAAGAGTGGAACGGAGATCGCCCCGATCTTCCAGATCGCCAGATGCGCCGCCGCACACGAGGGCGACTGGCTGAGCAGCACACCGACGCGGTCGCCCGGCTGCACCCGTGCACGCAATCGTCGCGCCAGATCGTCCACCATGCACCTGAGCTCCGCGTATCTCACATCCCGCCGCGCGCCGCCCGTCAGGTCGATGATCGCGCAGGCATCGTCCGGTTGCGCGAGGCACTGCGCAGCCATGTTGAGACGCTCCGGCACATCCCATGTGCCATCCGCGCGCAGCCCCGGCAGCACCTTGTCCGACCTGGTGTTCCCTGCAGCGCTCATATCGCTCAATAGGTCCTTGCCGCCAGCGACAGCGCCTGCAGGCCGGTCAAACGCATCAGACAGGCAATGGTGGCAGGCCCGCCCCCCGAACCGCCGCCCCACTGGCTTCGCTCGTAGGTGCAGGCAGCATCGCGGTAGATGATCCAGGCCCGCTGCATGTCCCGCAAGGCCTCCGCCTGACTCTGCAGGCCCTGCTGATGCTGCCCCGCTTCCGTATCCGCCCGCTTGGCCTCCGTCATCCGCAGCCCGTAGTTCGCATTCAGCATCCGGTCCCAGAACGCCCGCTCCGCGTCCAGACAGCCCCCCATACCCACGGTGGAGCCGCCTGCCGGTGTGTTCATGCAGACCTGAGCGGATTTGCCGATGCAGCTTTGCCTGCCGTCCACGGTCTGCGCCGTATCAAGGCAGAACTGCGTCGCCTGATCGGAATAGAGAATGTCCTGCGCCTTTGCGGGCAAGGCAAGGGCCGCAAAAAGCAATGCCACAGCCAGCCTCATCCCATCGCCCCCATCATCTCGCGCCCGATCAGCATCCGGCGAATTTCGCTGGTCCCCGCCCCGATCTCCATCAACTTGGCGTCGCGGAAGATGCGGCCCACAGGGTTGTCGCTGAGATACCCCGCCCCGCCCATCGCCTGCACCGCCTGATGCGCCTGCTTCATCGCCTCTTCGGAGGCATAAAGACAGCATGCCGCCGCGTCCTGCCGCGTCACGGTGCCCCGGTCACAGGCCTGTGCGACGGCATAGACATAGGCGCGCGCCGAGTTCATCGCGGTATACATGTCCGCCATCTTGCCCTGCATCAGCTGGAAGCTGCCGATCGGCTGGCCGAATTGCTTGCGCTCGGCCATGTAGGGCATGATCTCGTCCAGACAGGCCGCCATGATGCCAAGGCCTATACCCGCCAGCACGACGCGTTCATAGTCGAGCCCCGACATCAGCACCCTGACCCCTTTGCCCTCCTCGCCCAGCACGTTCTCGAAAGGCACTTCGCAGTCGTCGAAGATCAGCTCGGCCGTATTCGACCCGCGCATCCCCAGCTTGTCGAAATGCGGAGAGGTGCTGAAGCCCTTCATGGACTTCTCGATCAGGAAGGCGGTGATCCCCTTGGACCCCGCATCCGGGTCTGTCTTGGCGTAGACCACCAGCGTCTCGGCGTCGGGGCCGTTCGTGATCCAGTACTTGTTGCCTGTAAGACGGTAATGATCGTTCCGCTTCTCCGCCCGCAACTTCATGCTGACCACATCGCTGCCGGCTGATGGTTCCGACATCGCCAACGCGCCGACGTGTTCGCCCGAGCATAGCTTCGGCAGGTACTTCGCCTTCTGTTCCGGGGTGCCGTTCAGGCGGATTTGGTTCACGCAAAGATTGGAATGTGCCCCGTAGGACAGCGAAACGGAGGCCGAGGCCCGCGCGATCTCCTCCACCGCGACGGTATGGGCGACATAGCCCATGGCGGAGCCGCCGAAGTCTTCCTCCACCGTCATCCCCAGGAGGCCAAGCGCACCCATCTCGGTCCAAAGCTCGGGGGGAAACTCGTTCTTCAGGTCGATCCCCGCCGCCAGCGGCTTTACCCGCTCCTGCGCCCAGCGATGCACCATTTCGCGCAGCGCCGCCACGTCCTCGCCCAGATCAAACATCATGCTAGCCGTGAACATGGCCTTCTCCCCCGAATTTATTGAACGACTGTTCATTACTTACCGCAAAGGCCTGCATTGCGTCAAGCATCGCGTTGCAGGGAACCACATGCGCCTGCGGCTCGTTGGCATTCTGAAAACCTAACACAGATCAGCAAAGCGAGTGCAACATGAGCAAGACTCTGGCAGACAAATTCTGGGACCGCCTCGAAGACACCCGCACCGGCATGATGGGCGCCACCGGCGCGCGGCCCGTCCCGATGAGCCACTATGTCGATGACGACGATCCCGAAAAGGTCATCTGGTTCATCACGGCAAAGGGCACCGATCTGGTGAAAGCCGCTGCAACGCGTGCGGATGCCCAATACATCATCTCCAGTGATGGAGAATCGTTTTATGCCTGCATCAACGGAACCCTGAGCCTTTCCAACGACGAGGCAAAGCTCGACAAACTCTGGAACGCCGTCGCCTCCGCCTGGTTCGAGGATGGCAAGCGTGACGACGATCTGCAACTCATGCGCTTCGACCTGACCGACGCGGAAGTCTGGGCGACCGACGGCGGCATCAAGTTCCTCTACGAGGTTGCCAAGGCCCACCTGACCGACAGCAAACCCGACATGGGCGACCACGGCACGCTGCGCTTCTGACCCCGCCCCACCGGCTCTGGTCTGGAGCCGCCGTTGCCATATCCGCGGCGGCTTCGGACCTTATGGGACGGTGAGCCCGCAGCGGACGGATCAAGAATGTAATGCGCCGAAGGCGCTCCTTCGGATCAGCCGCCGCCCTGATACACCGCCCCCACCTCAGCCCGGATGATCCGCGCGATCAGGTCGCAATCATCAAGACTGAAAGTCAGCGGCACGCGCATGTCGATGATGCCCGCCAGCACCGCATCGCTTGTGGGCATCCTTGGCGCATCGACATAGCGCCAGGAATCGTAGCGGCTGGTGAACCCCACCGGTTCCCCGCTTCCGAACCATTTCAGCTCCACCCCCCGCGCGGAACAGCGGGCAAGCACGTCTCGCACGGCGGCACCCTCCCAACCCGAGAGCAGGAACTGGATCGACGAGCCCACGAAGGTTTCCTCGGCGGGCCGCTCGATCACCGTCAGGCCGGGCGTGCTGCGAAGGCCTTGCTCGATTGCAAGGTAGCGCGCGTTCCACCGCTCGCGTCGATCCGCAAGCAGCCGCAACTGGGGCCGCAGGATCGCCGCCCGCAGATTGTCCATGCGGCCCGAGATATTGGGCGTCTCGTAGCGGATCTCCTCGAAGGCCTCCTTCGGCGGTCCGGCCCGATGGCGCTCGTAAAGCATGTAGGACCCCGACAGCAGGATCGCCCGTGCGGCGACCTCCGCATCGTCCGTCACCAGCAACCCGCCCTCGCCGGAATTGACGTGTTTGTAGGTCTGGCAGGAATAGCAGCCCACCTTGCCCTGCCGCCCCGAGGCCACGCCCTTCCAGGCCGCCCCCATGGTATGCGCGCAATCCTCGATC
>JBBSJO010000087.1:0-16410 GCA_038257185.1 Rhodobacterales bacterium
AGAAGGGCAGGTCGGCCCATGTGCCCAGCCGGGCGCGGTTCAGGGCACTCATTTGACGTGACTTGCTGCGGCGACGGCGGTGATCTTGGCGCGAGCGGAACCGCTGTCGATGCTTTCGCGCGCCCGTTCGACGCCGGATTTGAGGTCGCTGACGGCCCCGGCCACCACAAGCGCTGCGGCGGCGTTCAGCAGCACGGCGTCGCGGTAGGCGGAGGGCGCGCCGTCCAGCAGCGCGTTGAAGGCGCGGGCGTTGTGATCGGGCGGGCCGCCGAGGATGTCCTCGAAGCGGTGGACGGGCAGGCCCGCGTCCTCCGGGTGAACTTCGAAATCTCTCACCAGCCCGTTTTCCAATGCGCTGACCCAACTCATACCGGCGATGCTCAACTCGTCAGTGCCGTCGGACCCGTGGACAAGCCAGGCATGTTCCGACCCCAGCGCGCCAAGCGTTTCGGCCATGGGACGGGTCAATTCGCGCAGATAGGTGCCGGTCAACTGGCGTTTCACGCCTGCGGGATTGGTGAGTGGGCCAAGGATATTGAAAATCGTACGCGTCCCCAGTTCGGATCGTGTCGGCATCACATGGGCGATGGCGGGGTGGTGCATCGGGGCCATCATGAAGCCGATGCCGGCCTCGGAAAGTTCACGCTCCACCACCTTGGGGCCGACCATGACGTTGATGCCCATCTGTGTGAGCGCGTCGGCTGCCCCCGACTTGGACGACAGGTTGCGGTTCCCGTGCTTGGCCACCACGACGCCCGCACCCGCGACGACGAATGCCGTCGCGGTCGAGATGTTCAGCGTTCCCTTGCCGTCGCCCCCGGTGCCGACGATGTCCATCGCACCGTCCGGAGCGATCACCGCATGGCACTTGGCGCGCATGACACTGGCGGCGGCGGCGTATTCGTCCACCGTCTCGCCGCGCGTGCGCAGGGCCATGAGGAAACCGCCGATCTGGCTGGGGGTCGCCTCACCGTCGAAGAGGATCTCGAAGGCCTGCGCCGCATCCGTGCGGCTGAGCGGGCCGTTGGCGGCGGCGTCGATGAGGGGTTTCAGCGCTTCGCTCATGCCGCCACCTTCAGCTCGTCGAGGAAGTTCTTGAGCAGCGCGTGCCCGTGTTCGGAGCGGATCGATTCCGGGTGGAACTGGACACCGTGCAGCGGCAGCTCGCGATGTTGCAGTCCCATTATGGTGCCGTCCTCAAGAGCGGCGGTCACGGTCAGGCAATCGGGCAGGCTGTCACGCTCCACCACCAGCGAATGGTAGCGGGTGGCGGCAAAGGGCGAGGGCAGGCCGGCAAAGACCCCGGTGCCCTTGTGGTGCATCTGCCCCAGCTTGCCATGCACGATGCCGGGCGCGCGCACCACCTTGCCACCGAAGGCCTGACCCAGCGTCTGATGGCCCAGGCAGACTCCAAGAAGCGGGAGGCGTGCCTCGGCGGCAGCAAGGGTGAGGTCGAGGCAGATGCCCGCCTGATCGGGATCGCACGGACCCGGCGACAGCAGGATTCCCGCAGGCCGCATCGCCATGGCATCGGCAACGCTCAGCCGGTCGTTGCGATGAACGACCACTTCCGCGCCCAATGTGCCAAGATAATGCACGAGGTTGTACGTGAAACTGTCGTAGTTATCGATAAGCAGCAACAATGGCCAATTCTTTGTCTTGTGCCGGAGCATTCGGTCTGGAGAACCACCGGTTTCGCGGGGTATAGTTGGCGCATACATGTTCAGGCTTGAAGGTGCGCGTCAAGGGCACAAGGGTTGGACGGATGAGGACCAGAGGCGTGCGGCGCAGGCGCAATGACAGCACGCAGGAGGAGGCAGTATGGCACGCGGATTCCTGAGTGGTATGGTGATCGGCGGGGTATTGAGCCTTGCCGTGGCAGGGGTGGCGTCGGTCGTGGCACCGCCGCCGATGCCGCCCGTGGTCAGCGATGCCGCCCCCGGTGTGGCGGAAGCCCCCGAGCGGATCGCTCAGGGCACCAGTGGCGAGGCCGCAACTGGGGGTGACCGCGCGCCGGTGACGGGGCAGGTGGCCCCGCAGGCGCCCGAGCCCGAAGCGGACAGGCTGGCGCTCGAAACCGGTACGACGGTACCGGCGGCCCAGCCCGAAACCGGCGGGGCAGAGCGACTGGCTGAGCCGACACCCGCGACCGATGCCGGCAGCGTGGAGCTGGAGGCGGACGAGCCGGTGCTGCCCAACCCGCAGGCACTGGCCCCGATGGAGCCGCAGGCGCAGGACGAGGTGTCGATCAGCACCGAACCCGCGCAGCCGCCCGCCCCGGTGCTGGAGGTCGTGGAAGGGGCATTTGACGACCCCGACCAGCCCGAACCCGCCGCCGACGCCCCCGAAGTCACCACCGCGCTGCCGGCCGCACCGGAGGCCACGACCCAGGTGGAGGTGCCGGAACAGGCCAGTGCCGTGCCGTCGCAAGATCCGCCCGCAGAGGTGGACGAGGCACCGGCACTGCCCGCCACAGCGCAGGACGAACCGCGCATCACTCCCGTGGCACCGCCCCCCACCGTGGTCGCCCGGACGCCCCCGCCCGCCGAAGAGCATGCCGTCGATACGGAAGACGCCCCCGCGCCGCAGGTATCGGCAGGGTCCTCCATCGGCACGCCTGCCGTGCCGCTCACGGACCGGACCGGCGGGGTGGTGGTCAACCGCCCCGTGACCGCCGCCGCGCCAGAGGTTCAGGTGGCGGAGGATGACCCGTTGACGCCCGATACGCTTCAGGCCGACCAGCGCCCGATCGAGCGCAACGCCCAGGCTTTCGATGTGACGGGCGACAAGCCTCTGATGAGCATCGTCCTGATCGACGATGGAAGCACCGTCACGCAGGGCGCCGCCGGTCTCGCGGCGCTGCGCAGCTTTCCCTATCCGCTGACCTTTGCCGTGGACACCGCCAAGCCCGATGCGACCGAGCGCATGGCGCTTTTCCGCAAGGAAGGTTTCGAGGTGCTGGCCATGGTCGATCTGCCCGAAGGTGCGTTGCCTTCGGATGCGGAGACGACCTTTGCCGTGACTTTGCCGAAATTCGACGCTGCGGTCGGCGTGCTGGAGGGCGTCAAAGGCGGCTTTCAGGGATCGCGTGAGGTGGCCGATCAGGTGACGGAGATCATGGGACAGGCCCAGCTTGGTCTGGTGACGCAGGACAAGGGGCTGAACACGATGCCCAAGCTGGCCCGCAAGGGCGGGGTGCCCGCCGATCCGGTGTTCCGCGACTTCGACAGCAAGGACCAGTCGGCCACGGTGATCCGCCGCTTCCTCGATCAGGCGGCCTTCAAGGCGGGACAGGAGGGGGCGGTGATCATGTTGGGCCGGTTGCGCCCCGACACGATCACGGCGCTGCTGCAATGGGGCCTTCAGGACCGTGCAAGCCAGGTGACTCTGGTGCCCGTTTCGGCCGTATTGCTGCGTGAGGAATAGGCGGGTCAGTCCGGCCCGTCGTAGGCGCGCACATCCACGCTGACCGTCAGGTCGAGAAATACCGCATCCGCACCCTCGTAGCTGCCCCAGATCGGGGAGGCTTGTCCGGGTGAACGCGTGCTCGCCACGCGGATCAGCGCGCGGCCTGCGGTGATCCGGTTGGTGGGGTCGAATTCGATCCAGCCTTCGCCGGGCACAAAGACATCGGCCCAGGCATGGGTCGATCCGCCCCCCACGGCGGTCTCAGACCCGGAAGCGGAATCGTTGAGGTAGCCGGTCACGAAGCGGGCGGCGAAGCCGAGACGCCGCGACGCCTCCATGAACAGAAAGGCGAAGTCGCGGCATGTGCCCATGCCGGAGTGGATCGTCTCCGCAGCCGTCTGCGTGCCCATCTGCTCGCGCCGGGAATAGCCGAAATTCTCGTGGATGCAGGCGCTGAGTTGATCGAGCAGGGCGAAGGCGCTGTCGGGCCGGTCGTCGAAATGGGTTGCGAGCCAACCGTCCAATGACTCGGCATCCTGCTGGTTCTCAAGCGCGAGGTAGGGCGCGAGGTCCAGCGCCTCGTCGCGGGTATAGACAAAAGGATAGGGGCAGACGTGCGGGCCATCCTGACGTGCCAGCACATCCGTCGCGTAGCGCCGCAGCAGCAGCTCGCTCTCGATCAGCAGCCGGTCCGATTCCGCGTGAAATGTCGCCTCCGCCAGCGAATTGCCGAACGTGTCGAAGTACCAGCGCAGGCTTGCCTGCGGGTGGATCGTCAGGAATGCGTCATCGACCCACAGGTCATGCCCGTCGCGGGGGCGCAGCATGAGGTGATGCGGATTCAGGGTGATGGGGCGGTCGTAGGTGTATTCGGTCCGGTGAAGGACCCTGATGAAACGGGACAATCGGGAACCTCCCCGCGACACGGGCGTTAGCGTGTGACGTGATTCATGTTATAACCGACAATCGCTGCGGATGTTCCCGACAACAAGGACGAAACGATGCTGATCCGATTCGGATTCGAAATAGAGATCGACTGCAAGGGGCCGGTCCCCATGCTTCTGGCGCTGTCGACCCACGGCGACCTTGACGGCACCCTGATCACCGAAGACCGCGTTCACGTCCCCGAAAACTGCGGCGCGACGCAGTATCTGGACAGGTTCGGCAATACGATCACCCGTCTGGTCGCCCCCCAGGGCCAGACACGTTTGTGGTGTGACAGCGTGGCGGAGGTTTCAGGCGCGCAGGACGAATACGCCCCCAATGCGCGCCAGCACCCGATCGAGGAACTGCCGACCGAGGTGCTGCCCTACCTCATGGCCAGCCGCTATTGCGACAGCGACAACCTGACCGGGCAGGCCTGGGGGCTGTTTCAGTACAGCAACGACGGGTGGGCCCGTGTGCAGGCGATATGCGATTTCGTGCACAGCCACGTCACCTTCGGCTACCAGTTCGGCCGGGCAAGCAAGACGGCCTCTGAGGTGTTCCGCGAGAAAACCGGCGTCTGCCGCGATTTCGCGCATCTGGCGATCTCGCTTTGCCGGGCGATGAACATCCCGGCGCGCTACGCCAGTGGCTACCTCGGGGATATCGGCGTGCCCTATTCCGGCGCGGGCGATTTCTGTGCCTGGTTCGAGGTCTACCTCGGCGGGCGCTGGTACACTTTCGATGCGCGTTACAATAAGCGCCGGATCGGTCGGATCCTGATGGTCCACGGGGCGGATGCCGCGGATGTGGCGATGGTGACGTCTTTCGGCAGCTACGATCTGAAGTACTTCCGCGTCTGGACCAACGAGATCGACGCAGGTCTCGACAGGGACCAGATTGCCGAGTTGCTGACGTCCCGACCGGTCGGTGATGCGCTGGTCTTTCCCTCCTCGGGCCGTGTGGCCTGAGCGCAGGGCATCGTCAGATGATCTCGTCCTCGTCGAAAAGCGGGTCCGAGGTCAACTGCTCCACCATCATCTCCACCGTGTCCGCAACGGCGCGGGGCAGCAGTTTCGCCAGATGGAAGATCGCGTCGCCTTCGTTGACGACGGGCAGGATGGCGCGGCCGATCAGGATACCCTCGTGGGGGGCCGTGATGTTCTCCTCCACCTTGCCGAAGGGGTCCGAGATCGTGGCGAGCACATCGCCCTCCACCACCATCTCGCCCTCGCCCCGGAAGGTGCGCAGCAGCCCTCCGACAGGCGCGCGGAGCCAGGCAGAGGAGGAGCAGACATGCGGCAGTTTGGTGGCATGGGCGATCCCCTTGGCGGGCAGCATCCCCTGATCGCGCATCACCCGCAGGATGCCCGCCAGCCCTGCGCGCACCGCCATTTCGTCGAATCGCAACCCTTCGCCCGCCTCATAGAGCAGCACCGGCGTGCCCTTGGCCGAGGCCACCGCGCGCAGGCTGCCGTCGCGCAAGGGCGAGGTCAGCACCACGGGCGCACCGAAGGCCAGCGCCATGCGCCGCGTCATCGCGTCGGAGGGTGAGATGCGAACCTGCGGCAGGTTGGTGCGGTGGATCGCGGCGGAATGCAGGTCGATCCCGAAGTCGCAGCGCAGCACCACTTCCTGCAGGAAGATATGCGCCAACCGTGCCCCGAGGGAGCCCGAGGGATGTCCCGGAAAGCAGCGGTTCAGGTCGCGGCGGTCGGGCAGATAGCGTGAGCGGTTGAGAAAGCCGAAGGAGTTCACGACGGGCACCACCAGCAGCGTGCCGTGCAGGGATTTCAACTGCGGTGCGCGCAGCAGCCTGCGCACGATTTCGACCCCGATCACCTCGTCGCCGTGGACGGCGGCGCTTACGAACATTGTGGGACCGTCGCGCTTGCCATGGATCACCTCCAGCGACAGGCCGACGGGGGTGTGGTCGGGCAGGATCGACACCGGCATGTCAATCCCGGCGCGCGTGCCGGGCGCCACGACGCGACCCGCGATCTCGAAGGGGGCGCGGGTCGGCATGGGTCAGTTCCGTCCGCTGCCGTCGAAACGGGATGCATCCGCCGCCGCGCGGCGTATTGCGCCGGACTTGTGCATGGTTTCCATGAATTCGGCCTCGGCGTCGCTGTCATAGACCACGCCGCCCCCCGCCTGGATGTAAAGCGTATCGTCCTTCACCACAGCCGTGCGCAGGGCAATGCACATGTCCATGTCGCCGCCCGCGCTGAAGTACCCCACGCCGCCGCCGTAGACACCGCGTTTTTCGGGTTCCAACTCGTCGATGATCTGCATGGCACGCACCTTGGGCGCGCCCGAAACGGTCCCGGCGGGCATGCCGGCAAAGAAAGCATCCAGCGCATCGCAGTCGTCGCGCAACTCGCCCACCACGTTGGAGACGATATGCATTACGTGGCTGTAGCGCTCCACGATGAATTCCTCGGTCGGACGCACGGTGCCGATCTTGGCCACCCGGCCCACATCGTTGCGGCCCAGATCGAGCAGCATCAGGTGCTCGGCCAGTTCCTTTTCATCCGCCAGCAGGTCCGCCTCCAGCGCGCGGTCCTCTTCGGGCGTCGCACCCCTGCGACGCGTTCCGGCGATGGGCCGGATTGTGACTTCGCGTCCGAAGACGCGGACGAGGATTTCGGGGGAGGCGCCCACGACATGGAAGCCGCCGAAGTTGAAGTAGAACATGAAGGGCGAGGGGTTCGTGCGGCGCAGGCTGCGGTAGAGCGCGAAGGGGGTATGCGCGAACGGCTGCGCCCAGCGTTGGCTCGGCACCACCTGAAAGATGTCGCCCGCCACGATGTAGTCGCGCGCCTTTTCCACCGCCGCCTTGTAGGCGTCCTTGGTGAAGTTGCTGACGGGTTCGGGGGCATCGCCCGCTTCGCCCAGATCGCGGGAGGTGCCGGGCATCGCGCGTTCCAGATCGCGCACCGCGTCCATCACCCGCTCCGCCGCCTGAGCATAGGCGGCGCGGGCGGACTGGCCGTCCGATACCCAGGCGGGGGAGACGATGGTGACTTCGCCTTTGACGCCGTCGAGCACGGCCACCACCGAAGGGCGCAGCATCAGCGCGTCGGGCAATCCCAGCGGGTCGGGGTTCACGTCAGGCAGATGCTCCACCAGCCGGATCATGTCATAGCCGAGGTAGCCGAAAATCCCCGCTGCCGCCTGTGGCAGATCGTCAGGCAGGGCGATGCGGGACTCCGCGATCACCGCGCGCAGGGTGTCGAGCGGGTTGCCGGGCACGTCCTCGAAGGCGTCGGCATCATAGCGCGCCGAGCGGTTCAGGGCCGAGCTTTCGCCCCGGCAGCGCCAGATCAGGTCGGGCTTCATGCCGATGATGGAGTAGCGCCCCCGCACCTCGCCCCCGGTCACCGATTCCAGCATGAAGGCGTTTTCGGCGGTACCGGTCAGTTTCATCATCAGCGACACCGGCGTGTCGAGGTCGGCGGCGAGCCGTGTATAGACGATCTGATTCTCGCCTGCGGAATAGGCCTTTGCGAAGGCGTCGAATGACGGGATCAGGGCCATGCGCGCAGACGGCTTTACGGGAAGTTCACATGCACGGCCTGCACCGCACGCTGGTCGATCTTCGGCTGGGCGCGGGTGATCACCTCGGTGGCATAGATGTTGAACAGATCCTTGGCCAGATCCTGGGTCAGCTGCTGTTCCAACTGCGTCCGCAGGGCCGTGCTTTGCGGCGTTTCGCCGACAGGATTGATCGCATCAAGCCGCACCACCAGAACGTCCTCGTCCCCGGGCACCACCACAACGTCCCCGACCTTGAGGTCAAAGACCTGCGACATGAAGCTTTCCGGCGTGCCCTCGATGAAGGCGTCGCGGGTCTGGTCCGTTTCGACGATCGCGTCGAGCCCTGCGGCCTCAAAGGCGACGTCTCCGCCCAGGCTTGCCAATTGTGTGGTCGCCTGTGCGGTCAATGCCTCGACCGTCCGTTCCGCCCGCATGGCGGCCTGCACTGCGGCCTTGGCGGTCTCGATCGGTTCGGGGCGGGCGGGCAGGGCCGCGTCCAGGCGCATGGCAAAGACACCGCCGTCATCAAGCTGGGCGATCTTGGGGAAGTCACCCTCTTTCAGGGCTGCGGCGGCCTCGCGGAACCCCGCATAGGCGGCGATGCCCTCGCTGCTGTCCTCGGTCCAGTCGAGGGTGCCGAGCGTCATTTCGGTCTCTTCGGCCAGTTGCTCCAGCGTCGCACCTCCGGCAAGCTGATCGTCGAGATCCTGCGCGCGGGCTTCCACCGCACGGGCGGCGCGGGCGCGGGCGAGTTCCGCCTCAAGCTCGGGTTTCGCCTCCTCGAAGCTGGTCGAACTGGCGGGCAGCACCCCGTTCACCCGGAAGAGGGCCGGTCCGAGCGGGCTGGGCAGGGGGCCGACAATATCTCCGACCTCTGCCGCGAAGACCGCGTCGCCCGCCGCACCGAGTTCCTGTTGCCCGACGTCGCCCATGTCCACGTCGGCCAGCGCCAGATCGCGCTCCTCGACCAGCGCGTTGAAGGTCGTGCCTTCCACCTCAAGCGCGGCAGCGGCCTGATCGGCGGAGTCCTGGTCGGCAAAGACCAGACGCTCCACCAACCGGCGCTCGGGCTGATTGTAGTCGCCGTCGCGGGCCTCGTATTCGCGGCGCACCTCATCCTCCGGGACTTCGACCGTGTCGACCATGTCATCGGGGGACAGCACGGCATAGGTGATCTTCTTGCTGGCAGGCAGCATGAAGCTGTCGGAATTGGCATCGTAATATGCCTGCAGTTCGGCGTCCGTGGGCTCGGGCACCGGTGTCGTCAGTTTCTCTGCGTCCAGCCGGGCCCAGGTGAAGTTCCGCTTTTCACCAACGTAATCCACCAGCGTCTTGGCAAAGGTCTGCGGCATCTTCACACCGCCGAGGATCGCCCCTTGCAGCAGGGTCCGCGCGGCTTCCTCGCGCAGGGAGGTTTCGAACTCCGCTTCACTGACACCGCTCTGTTGCAGGGCAAACCGGTAGCCTTCGCGGTCGAAATTGCCGTCGACGCCCTGAAACGCGGGGATTCTCAGGACCTCGTCGCGCAGGGAGGAATCGCCGATGGAGATCCCGAGGCGCGCCGCCTCGTTGTCGAGCGCCCGGTTGCGCACCATGCGTTGCAGCACGGCGCGGTCCAGCCCGATTTCCTGCGCGCGTGCGAAGGAAAGCTGCTGGCTGGACTGCGCCTCGATCGCGCGGATTTCCTGGCTGAGTTCTCGGGCGTATTGATCGACCGACAGAGGCAGGTCGCCGACCGTGCCGATGGTGCGGATATTGCCGCTGAGGTTGATCGCGCCGAAGCCGCCCAGACCGAGGATGAGCATACCCATCAGGATCCAGACGGCGGTTTTCGTGATGCTGGAGCCCTTGGCCATGTGCGCAGTCCCTTTTTCGCGTTTCGGCCTGTCTAAGCGGTGTTCGGCAGGGCCGCAAGGCGGTCGAAGAGAACCCCGATTCCTGACGCGTCGAGATTGGCGAAGGCGATGCGCAGTTGCGCCGCCCCCGAGGGGTCGTCATCCGGGCAGAACATGGTGCCGGGCAGGCAGAGGATGCCAGCGTCCCTCACCAGTTGCGGGGCGAGGGCGGCGGAGCTTATGGGGAAGGGGTGCGCGACATAGGCGAAGTAGCCGCCGAGGCCCAGCAGGCGCCAGCCCTTGCTTTGCAGCTTCGGGAAATGGGTGTTGATGGCGGCGCGGCGGGCGAGGATTTCATCGCGTTCGCCTGCAAGCCACTGCGAGAGGTTCTGCATCCCCCAGAGGGCTGCATGCTGCCCGATCTGGCCGGGGCAGATGGCAACGGTGTCGAGGAACTTCTCGACTTCGGCCAGACGCGCTTCGCTGGCGATCATCGCGCCGACCCGGTGTCCGGTGAGGCGGTAGGCCTTGGAGAAGGAATAGAGGTGGATCAGGGTGTCGTGCCAGTCTGGGTCCTGAAACAGGGAATGGGGTGGGCCGGAACGGCTGTCGAAATCGCGGTAGGTCTCGTCCACGATCAGCGCCAGCCCGTGTTTGCGGGCAAGGTCGAAGAAGGCCTGCACGAGGTCGGCAGGGTATTCCACGCCGCCGGGATTGTTGGGGGTCACGAGGGCGATGGCGCGGGTGCGCGGGGTGATCAGGGCGGCGGCCTGGGCCGGATCAGGAAGCAGATCATCGCCGGTGGGCAGGGCGACGCTGCGCACCCCGGACATGTCGAGCCACATTTTATGGTTGAAATACCAAGGGGTTGGGAGGATGACTTCATCCTCTTCGGCGCAGAGTGTGGCGATGGCGGCGGCAAAGGCCTGGTTGCAGCCCGAGGTGATGCAGACCTGCGCGGGTGTCACGGTGCCGTCGTAATGGATTGAGGTTTGCCTCGCGAGTTCCGCGCGCAATTCCGGCAGGCCCAGCACGGGACCGTAGAGATGGGCGTCGTCGCGGGTCAGCGCCACATCGGCCATGACCTGCCGCAGTGCCTGCGGGGGTGGCTCCACCGGGGCGGCCTGGCTCACGTTGATGAGGGGGCGGTCGGGGGGGAAGTCGACGCCTGCGAGCCAGCGGCGCGCCTCCATCACGGGGGGGGCGAAGGTGGTGGCGGTGCGCGGGAGTATCATGGGTCAGGTCCTTGCTGCACGGACGGGAGCCTCCGGCGGGGAATATTTAAGGCCAAAAAGAGGGAAGGGTCAGTCCTTGCCCCGGTAGGGTTCGACATATTGCAGCGCCATGTCCCAGGGAAAGAAGATCCAGGTGTCCTGGCTGACTTCGGTGATGAAGGTATCGACCTGGGGGCGGCCCTTGGGTTTGGCATAGACAGTGGCGAAATGCGCCTTGGGATACATGGCCCGGACCACTTCGAGGGTTTTGCCGCTGTCCACGAGGTCGTCGATGATCAGGATGCCGGTGCCGTCGCCCATCAGGGCCGGGTCGGGGGCCTTGAGCACCTTGGCCTCGGATTGATCCTGATGATCGTAGGATTTGATGGAGATCGTATCGACGGTGCGGATGTCCAGTTCGCGGGCGGCGATCATCGCGGGGGCCATGCCGCCGCGGGTGATGGCGACAACCGCACGCCAGTTGCCATTGTCAGGCCCGTGTCCGTCGAGACGCCACGCCAGAGCGCGGCTGTCGCGGTGGATCTGGTCCCAACTGATGTGAAAGCCTTTTTCGTGGGGCAGACGATCGGTCATCCTGGGTCCCTTTCGCGCGAGGCCGCCACGCCGGGTGACGGCAGGCGGATCATTCCTTGGCCATGTCGGGGGCGTCGACCGCCTTCATCCCGACCACATGGTAGCCCGCATCGACGTGCAGGTTTTCGCCCGTTGTGCCGCTGCCAAGGTCCGAGAGCAGGTAGAGCGCCGCCTTGCCCACCTCCTCGATCGTCACGTTGCGGCGCAGCGGGGAGTTGTATTCGTTCCACTTCATGATGTAGCGGAAATCGCCGATTCCGGAGGCGGCCAATGTCTTGATCGGCCCGGCGGAGATGGCATTGACGCGGATGCCGTCCTTGCCGAGATCCTCGGCAAGGTATTGCACCGATGCCTCAAGCGCCGCCTTGGCCACGCCCATGACGTTATAATGTGGCATGACCTTTTCGGCACCATAATAGGTCAATGTCACGGCGGCCCCACCGGGGGACATCATCTTTTCCGCACGCTGCATGACGGCCGTGAAGGAATAGACGGATATGTCCATCGACATGGCAAAATTGGCGCGGCTGGTGTCCACATAGCGGCCGCGGAGTTCATTCTTGTCGGAGAAACCGATGGCGTGGACGACGAAATCGAGGCCGTCCCAGCGCGCCTTCAGCCCGTCGAACAGAGCATCGATGGAGTCTTCGGAGCCCACGTCGCAGGGCAGCACGATATCGCTGCCCAATTGCGCCGCAAGAGGATCGACCCGCTTTTTCAGCGCATCGCCCTGATAGGAGAAGGCAAGCTCCGCGCCCGCATCGGCCAGTGACTTGGCCACCCCCCAGGCGATGGACTTGTCATTGGCAAGCCCCATGATGAGCCCGCGTTTGCCCTGCATCAGTTGGTTCGACATGGCACCGCTCACCCCTTGCGCTTGATCGTCGTTTTGCACCTCTATGACATTGCGCCGATCCCATCAAGACCGGCCGCCACAAGGCGGCTCTGTCGTTGCAGCGCGTGCGGGCAGTCGCACATCAGTGTTTGTCCGGTTGCTTATGTCATATCTTGTAGCGATAAGTGCCGTGAGACGGTGATGGCAGAGGATTGACGGCAGATGGAAGAGCGCAAGGGCATCTTCGCAGGGCAGGACCCCTTTGAGATCGCACGCCGCTGGCTGCAGGACGCGCAGGCGAGCGAGCCGAACGATCCCAATGCCATGGCCCTGTCGACGGTGGATGCCGACGGGCTGCCCAATGCACGGATGGTGCTGCTGAAGGAGATCGAGGCGGATGCTTTCGTTTTCTATACCAACTATGAGAGCGCCAAGGCGGGCGAATTGGACGGGGCCGGCAAGGCGGCTTTCGTGATGCACTGGAAGTCCCTGCGCCGCCAGGTGCGGGCGCGCGGAACGATCACCCGCGAGGATGGCGCACAGGCAGATGCGTATTACGCGTCGCGGTCGCTGCAAAGCCGCCTCGGGGCCTGGGCCTCGAAACAGTCGCGCCCCCTCAATAGCCGGGCATCGCTGATGGCCGAGGTCGCGAAGATGACCGCACGCCATGGCACGTCCCCGCCGCGGCCGCCATTCTGGGGCGGCTACCGTCTGACCCCGGTGGAGATGGAGTTCTGGGCGGACGGCGACTTCCGGCTGCACGACCGTTTCCAGTGGCGTCACGAGGGCGCTTCCGCGAAATGGCAGGTCACGCGCCTCAACCCCTGATGGTGACACCGTAAACTGCAGGCGCACGTAGACGGGCGCGCGACTTTAGACTAAAGGATTTACGGTGCGAGACGTGCAAGCAGGTATAAAGATCGACATGCCGGAAGACGAAACAGACGCCCCGGGACATCCGCATCCGGAACCCATCGGCCCCCAGCTGTCCGGCGTGGTCAAATGGTTCGACCCCGTCAAGGGCTTCGGATTTGTGGTCGCCGATTCCGGCGGCCCCGATATCCTGCTGCACGTTAATGTGTTGCGCAACTTCGGCCAGAGCTCGGTCGCTGATGGCGCACGTATCATCCTGCATGCACAGCGCACCGATCGCGGGGTGCAGGCCACCTCGGTGGTTGCGATCCATCCCCCTGAAGGCGCGCATTCGGCGGCACTCGCGGACATAGTGGGGCTCGACGCCGCAGCCGTGGCCGCGGCACCGCTGGAACCTGCGCGCGTCAAATGGTTCGATAAGTCCAAGGGTTTCGGATTTGCAAATGTCTTCGGACGGCGCGAGGATGTATTCGTGCATATTGAAGTTCTGCGCCAGTCGGGTCTGTCGGATCTGCAACCAGGCGAGGCGCTGGCGATGCGCGTGATCGAGGGCAAGCGCGGCCATATGGCCGCAGAGGTGCAGGCATGGGAAGTGGTTCTGACGCAAAAGCGTGGCGACGCGGACTAGCTGCGGCCACAATTCTCGCGCTGGCGGTTTGTTCAGGGACGGTGTCGCAGGCGGCGGAAGGATGTCGCAGCGATACGGCCCTGCTGCGCGGTGACTGGGGCACGGCCCGTTTCAGCATCGAAATCGCGGACGACCCGGAGGAGCGGGCGGAGGGCCTGATGAACCGGGCCTCCATGCCGGTCAGCGCCGGGATGCTCTTCGTCTACGAACGCCCTGCGCCGATGAGCTTCTGGATGCGCAACACGCTGATACCGCTCGACATGATCTTCATCGACGAACATGGCATCGTGCAGCATATCCACCCCAATGCCGTGCCGCTCGACGAGACGCCGATCTATGGGGGGGAGAACCTGCTGGCAGTGCTGGAGATCAACGGCGGGCTGGCAAAGCGGCTGGGCATCGATGTCGGGACCGAGCTGCGCCACCCGGCATTTGCGGCCCATGCGCCCGCCTGGCCCTGTTAGCTCTTTCCATCCGCACGATCTGTAGCTAAAGAAGCCCGGTCGGAGCGTGGCGCAGCCTGGTAGCGCACCTGTTTTGGGTACAGGGGGTCGGAGGTTCGAATCCTCTCGCTCCGACCACTTCCCCCCAGCCCAGCATCATCCTTTCTCGCAGATATTGACGGCGCTTGCCTTCACGTTTGGGGCTGAAGAGTCGGGAGGTTCCTACTACATGTTGTATAAGGGACACGGGCAAAGCACTTCGAAAGTGTCGCTGACCTGTGATTCTCTCTTTTGCGGTGCGCCCCTGATCTGTCTTGATGAAGATTTGATGACAGTCTGGAGTTTTTTTCACCTGTCGCATCGTCACGGTGCAACGCCCGACATTCCGGTCACAGTCCGGTGGACAAATTGACCCGGAATGTAAGCCTCCACGTCTAAACCTGCCAAGGCCTTCGATTAATTTCCCGACTGCGCCGAACGCGCGTTGCGGACATCTCTGGGGATATCGCCAAGGATGAATCGCCGCGATATGGGAGGCTCAAACCGAAAGGATTGAGTCAACGGAAAGTTTTCCCGAAATCGGAAACAAAACCGTTGACCCTCATAGGGTGAATACGCCAGATTGTGTAGGCCGACCGAACCGCCACAAGATGTAGTGGTAAACACTGAGAGGCGGATCAGGGCGCAGAGCAGGTAGACGACTGAAAATGTTTCTTCGACTTCCCCCGCCGACTGCGTGGCTTTTGCCATTTACGCGGCAGATGGGTCTGTGCCGACATCGGCTAAAATGACGATGGCGTGTCCGCAATGACGGATGTGTCGAACAACAATTGAAAACGCTTAAGATGGGGCAGCGACATGAAGATCGAACGGAAATTCACAACCGCCGGGCAGGACGCCTATGCCGACCTCGATTTCGTGACCACGGTCAGCGAAATCCGCAATCCTGACGGCTCGGTCGTCTTCAAGCTCGATGACGTGGAGGTGCCCTCCAGCTGGAGCCAGGTCGCCAGCGACGTCATCGCGCAGAAGTATTTCCGCAAGGCGGGTGTCCCCTCCGAGGTGAATAAGGTCAAGGAAAAGGGCGTGCCCGAGTTCCTGTGGCGCGCCGTGCCCGCCGAAGGTGCAACCATGGGCGGAGAGACCTCTTCCAAGCAGGTGTTCGACCGTTTGGCCGGGGCCTGGGCCTACTGGGGCTGGAAGGGCAGCTACTTCACCACCGAGGAAGACGCGCAGGCCTATTACGATGAGATGCGGCACATGCTGGCATCCCAGCGCGGCGCGCCGAACTCACCGCAATGGTTCAACACCGGGTTGCACTGGGCTTACGGCATCGACGGTCCGGCGCAGGGCCACTATTATGTCGACTACAAGACCGGCAAGCTGACCCGCTCCAAATCCTCCTACGAGCATCCGCAGCCCCACGCCTGCTTCATTCAGTCAGTGGCCGACGATCTGGTCGGGGACGGCGGGATCATGGACCTCTGGGTCCGTGAAGCGCGTCTGTTCAAGTACGGCTCCGGCACCGGCACCAACTTCTCGTCGCTTCGCGGCGAGGGCGAGAAGCTCTCTGGCGGCGGCAAGTCCTCCGGCCTGATGGGCTTCCTCAAGATCGGCGACCGCGCGGCGGGCGCGATCAAGTCCGGCGGCACCACACGGCGCGCGGCCAAGATGGTCATCGTCGATGCGGATCACCCCGACATTCAGGATTTCATCAACTGGAAGGTCATCGAGGAACAGAAGGTGGCGAGCATCGTCGCAGGCTCCAAGATGCACGAGCGCGAGTTGAACAAGCTTTTCGCCGCGATCAAGGCATGGGACGGGGCCGAGGCGGACGCCTTTGACCCCGCCAAGAACGACCAGTTGAAGGCGGCGATCAGGGACGCGAAGAAATGCGCGATCCCCGAGACCTACGTCAAGCGCGTGCTGGACTACGCCAAGCAGGGGCACACCAGCATCGAATTCCCGACCTACGACACCGACTGGGATTCGGAGGCCTATTCGAGCGTCTCCGGCCAGAACTCCAACAATTCCATCCGCGTGACCAACGCCTTCCTCAAGGCGGTCGAAAAGGACGCCGACTGGGAACTGCTGGACCGCACCACCGGCCGCGTCT
>JBBSJO010000088.1:0-16364 GCA_038257185.1 Rhodobacterales bacterium
CTCCAGCGCCGAGAACTCCGGCAGCAGGTGGTGGAACTGGTAGATGAACCCCACATCCGCCCGCCGCACCCGCGTCCGGAGACGGTCGGGCTCGCCGGTCATGTCACTGCCGCCGATCTCCACCTTGCCCGCATCGGGCGTGTCCAGCAGCCCCGCGATGTGCAAGAGCGTTGACTTGCCCGCACCCGAGGGGGCGACGAGCGCCACGACCTCGCCCGCCGCGACCTCCAGGTCGATGCCGCGCAGCACAACCACTTCGGTCGGCTTGCCCGCGTTATAGGCCTTGGTGATGCCCGTCAGCCGCAGCACCGGATCACTCATAGCGCAATGCCTCCACCGGGTTCATCCGCGCCGCACGGCGGGCGGGAAAGATCGTGACGATGAAGGACAGTCCCAGCGACAGTGCCACGGCGGAAGCGACATCATTGAATTGCAGCTTGGCAGGGAGGAAATAGATTCCGCGCACAGAGGCGTCCCAAGCCGTGCCGCCACTGAGGTAGTTCACGAAGGCGAAGATCTGATCGACGTAAAGCGCAAACAGGCATCCGAGGATCACCCCCAGCACAGTGCCGATGATCCCCGTGAAGGCCCCGCAGATGAAAAAGACCCGCAGCACCGAGCCTTCAGTCAGTCCCATGGTGCGCAGGATACCGATGTCGCGGCCCTTGTTCTTCACAAGCATGATCAGGCCCGAGACGATGTTCATCGCCGCGATCAGCACCAGTACGGACATGATCACGAACATCACCCGATCCTCGATATCGAGCGCATTCAGGAACGACCCCGAAGCATCGCGCCAGGTCCAGACCTGGCTACGTTCGCCCGCCGCCTGCAGGAGCGCTGGCGCCAATGTCTCCACGCTTTCCGGATCTTCAACCATCACTTCAATTTCGTCCGCTATCTCCTCCTTGTTAAAGAAGGATTGCGCCTCGACCAGAGGCAGGTAGACCCGCGTCCGGTCGATATCGTAGCGCCCGGCGGAGAAGATATAGACCACCTCATAGGCATTCACCCGCGGGCTGGTCCCGAAGGCGGTCTTGACCCCGTTTGGGGAAATCAACCGGACGCGGTCGCCCACATCCACTCCCAGCGTGTTGGCCACCCCGATCCCGATGGCGATGCCCTTGTCGAAGTCATCGATATTGCCCACCGCATCCTCCGAAGAGGCGATGCGCGGGATGCTCTTGAGGTCGGCGAGGGCGATGCCGTAGACCTCCACACCCGCATTGGCCTGCCGGTTGTTCGCCATGACCTGCCCGCGCACCACCGGGGCCGCGCGGGTGACACCGGGGACCTTGGCCACGGCCTCGGCCATTGCCGTGTAATCCCTGATGGACCGGTCGATCTGCCCCGCTGCGTTGATATCGCCGATCTGGTAGAGCGTGACATGGGCATTGGCACCGAGGATCGTATCCACGAACTCCGCGCGAAAGCCCGACCGCACCGCCAGCGTGGCGATCAGTGCGAAGACCGCAAGCGTGATCCCGATGAGGCTGATCCAGGTCATCACGCTCACCCCGCCCTCGGCCCGGCGCGCGCGCAGGTAACGCCAGGCGATCATCCATTCGAACGGCGCGAAGGGGGTGGTTTTGTGGGTGTTTCCGGCCATGCGACAGGCGCTCCTTGAGATCGCGGCAACCTGATGGTTTCGCAGGGTCAGGTCAAGCGGCGTTCGGCACGCTCCGGCGACGGAAAGGCCATGCCAGCAGCCGCAGCAGCACACCGAGCAGGAGGCTGCCGAGCACGAAACCGACACACGCAAAGAGGGCCCCCGCAAAGTTCAGCGGCAGCGCGGGCTGATAGACCTCGAAAGCCGCGCGCGCGATCTGGGGGTCGGTCAGGCGCGGCAGGTGGTAGGCCCGCATGAAGGGCCCCTCCCCCTGCAGCGCCGCGAGGTCCGACCTCAGCCTGTCGTAGCGCTGGAAAGTGCGCGCCATGTCGGCCCGGCGGCGGTCCAGAAAAACGGTCCCCTGCATCTGCGCCAGAGCCGCCTCGCGGCTCAGCCCCACCGCGGTCGCAGAGGCGTCGAAATCCGCGACGACCTCCGCCAGCGCGTCCACCGCGCCCCCAAGCCGTTGCATGTATTGCTGCGAGAACTCGGGAAACTGCGAACTCGCAGCCGCCCCCGCCAGCCCGCCCGCAAGGGTCAGCGCACGCAGGATCATCGCATCCACCCGCGCGCGGATCTATTCATCTGCTTCCTTGTACCGCTCATGCTGCTCTGCCGGTCTTTCGTCAGACGCTAGCAGAGCCCCCAGGGCCGATCAAAGCCTCAGGCGACGTCAGCGTAAATCTGCTGCAAACGCGCGATGGCCTGCTCGGGTGGCAGTTCCTCGCTCTCGCCCGTGCGGCGAGAGGTCAGTTCGACAACGCCGTTCTTCAGTCCCCGCGGCCCCACGGTAATCCGCCACGGCAGACCAATCAGGTCCATCGTCGCGAACTTGCCGCCCGCCCGCTCGTCGCGGTCGTCATAAAGCGGATCGAGGCCGATCGCCTTCATCGCCGCGTAAAGCTGTTCACAGGCCGCATCCGCCTCCGCATCGCCCTGCTTGAGGTTCACGATCCCTGCGTGGAACGGCGTCACGCCTTCGGGCCAGATGATGCCCTTGTCGTCATGGCTCGCCTCGATGATCGCCCCCAGCAGGCGGCTGACCCCGATGCCATGCGACCCCATGTGGACCGCCACCGGCTTTCCGTCCGGCCCCTGCACGGTGGCGTTCAGCGCGTCGGAATACTTGGTGCCGAAGTAAAAGATCTGCCCCACCTCGATGCCCCGAGCGGTCCGGCGACGCTCTTCGGGAACCTTGGCAAAGACCTCTTCATCATGCGTCTCATCGGTGCGAGCATAGCGCGAGGTGAACTCCTCCAGCACCGCCGCACAGGCGGCCTTGTCGGCAGGATCGATCTCGCGGTCGCCAAAGGTCAGATCGGTGATCTCGCTGTCATAGAAGACCTCCGATTCACCGGTCTCCGCCAGCACCAGAAATTCATGCGTGTCATCCCCCCCGATCGGCCCTGAATCCGCCCGCATCGGGATCGCCTGCAATCCCATCCGCTCATAGGTGCGCAGATAACTCACCAGGTGGCGGTTGTAGGCGTGCAGCGCATCCTCCTTGGTGAGGTCGAAGTTGTAGCCGTCCTTCATCAGGAACTCGCGGCCCCGCATCACGCCGAAGCGCGGGCGCACCTCGTCGCGGAACTTCCACTGGATCTGGTAGAGCGTCAAAGGCAGGTCCTTGTAGCTGCTGACATGCGCGCGAAAGATGTCCGTCACCAACTCCTCCGCCGTGGGGCTGAACAGCATGTCGCGCCCGCCCCGGTCCTTGATCCGCAGCATCTCCTCGCCATAGGCATCATAGCGCCCGCTCTCGCGCCAAAGGTCCGCCGCCTGGATCGTCGGCATCAGCATGGCGAGGTGCCCAACCCGCGCCTGTTCCTCATGCACGATCTGCTCGATCCGCGCGAGCACCTTGAATCCCAGCGGCAACCACGAATAGATGCCGGCCGCAGACTGCTTGATCATGCCCGCGCGCAGCATCAGACGGTGGCTCACGATCTGCGCCTCTGCCGGGGTCTCGCGCAGCACGGGCAGGAAATAACGGGTCAGGCGCATGATGCGGCTCCTTGGAAAATGACGTGCGCCTTGCCTAGATCAAAGCCCGCGCAGGCACAATCGCCAACCCCTTTCCCCTTCACCCTTTCAAAAATACCGGGGGAGTTTGAGGGGGCAAGGCCCCCTCATCAGCCGGAATCGGATCGCGTGCGGCGCAGCCGCGCCTTCGGATCACTTCGCCGCGCGCTCCGCCAGTTGCAAGGCAACCTTCACCGCCAGCCCCATGTCCTGCACCGAAATCCACTCCAGCGGTCCGTGAATCTCCTGCATGCCGGTGAAGACATTCGGGCAAGGCACCCCCATCTCGGTCAGCCGCGAGCCATCCGTGCCGCCCCGGATCGGCACCGACACCGGCTCCACCCCCACTGCCGCGACGGCCCCCCGCACCAGGTCCACCGGCGTCATGTCCTTTTCCAGCCAGTACCGCATGTTGCGGTACTGCGGCGTGATCTCGCAGGTGATCTCGGCCCTCGGCTCCGTCGCCGCCACCGTGGCACAGACCTGCCGCAGCATATCGCCCTTGGCCGCCAGCCCGTCGCGTTCGAAATCCCGCAGGATGAAGGTAAGCGTCACCTCCGAGGATCCCCCCTTCATCTCCGTGATATGGATGAACCCTTCAGTGCCTTCCGTGGTCTCCGGCGTCATCGTGACATGTGGCAACGTCATCACGATCTTGGATGCCAGATGCAGCGCGTTCACCATCTTGTCCTTGGCGAAACCGGGATGCGCCGAGACCCCGGTGACCTTCACCTTCGCCCCGTCCGCCGAAAACGTCTCGAACTCGATCTCGCCGGGTTTGCCGCCGTCGAAGGTATAGGCGAAATCCACCCCGAGGTCCGCTGGCAGACGCTTGTCCACCCCGCGCCCGATCTCCTCGTCTGGGGTAAAGGCCAGCCGGATCCTGCCATGGGGAATATCCGGGTTCGCCAGCAAATGCCGTGCCGCGGTCATGGCGATGGCGACGCCCGCCTTGTCATCCCCGCCCAGCAGGGTCTTGCCGGAGGCCGTGATGATGTCATGCCCCAGACATGCCCCCAGATGCGGTGAATTTTCCGGGGAAAGCTTCAGGTGCGGGGCATCGGCAAAGGTGATGTCCCCACCGTTGTACCCGCGATGCACCACGGGCTTCACCCCCGCCGCATTGTACTGCGGCGCGGTATCCACATGCGCGCACCAGCCCATGACCGGCGCGCCTTCGACCGTTGCGGGCACCGTCGCCAGCACCACGCCGTAATCGGTCAGGGTCACGTCCCCGGCCCCCATCTCCTCTAGCTCCTTCACCAGCATCCGCGACAGGTCGAGCTGGATCGCGGTGCTGGGCTGACTGGGACTGTCGGCATCGCTTTGGCTGTCCACGGCGGCATAGCGGACCAGCCGGTCTTCCAGTTCGGTATCGAATTCGGTGCGCATGTCGCCTCTCCTGATTTTCCGGCAGGCAATCGCGATGGACGCGAACTGTCAAGCGACGCCGCTTCCCTATCAGCGCAGACAAGATTTCGGATTGGAACGGCACCCTGGCGATGCCGACCCGGCAGGGCCTACGAATCGACGGATCCTGCGACAATGGTAAGGCGGGTTCAGGCCGCGTGCCGCAGGATCGCCGCTTCGGAGGCCGACAGGCTGCGCCGCGCGAAGCTGCCATAGGTGTGCGGATCGTATTCCAGTTCCGGGTGCTTCTCCAGCAGCCGCGCCCGGTCGACATCGCGCAGGGTCCGCAGCGAGGCGGAGACGGGATGGAAGCTCTCCGTCTCCAGCCCGTTGGCCCACATCACCTGATGGTGGTCCAGCAGCAGATGGATATACTGCACCTCCCGCGCCTTCAGATCGACCGAGATGGTATTGCCATTGATCAGGTCCTTCGCCGTGACCAGCACTTCCGACGTGTTGAACAGCTCTTGTGCCACCGGGCCCTTTACCACCAGCCGATGCTCGGGCGAAACCAGCAGATCGTGGTCGGGCACGCCCGACCCCATCACGCCCGCGCGAATGCGCACCGGTCGCAGGTGCGGCATCGCGAACAACCGCGCGCCCGTCAACCGGCGGCTGCCGATCCAGCGGATCTTCTGCGCTCCGTTGTCCTTGGTATCGATCAGATCGCCCTCCCGCAGATCCTCGATCAACGTCGTGCCACGGGGGGTGCGGATGGAGGTGCCGGGCGTGAAGCAGATCACGCCGCCACCGCCGGGCCCGTTTGCGTCATGGGCTTGTACCCCCAGCGTGTGGTGCACGACCCACAGATCGCTGTTGCGCGGGGGGATCTCGTCAAGGAACATCAGCAATGGCTGACTGCCCCGCCCGACCTCGATCAGCGTCACGGTATAGCTTTTGCCCCCGTCGGTCACGACAAAGCTGTTGTCCATCAGGGGGACGTCGTTGCTGCGGTCGCGGTCCCTGTCGAGGATCAGCGCCGGATCACGCTCAAGTGCTGCACCGACAAGGCGATGCACCATCTTCGCCGCGCGCTTGCGCAGCGTCTCCGCTTCGTCTGCCTGATCCAGCCGCAAAACATCGTTCGGTCCATCCACCCGGATGGCATCCCCCCGCCAAGCCCATGCTGCCCCTACGTTGAGGGATTGCACCGGCGCGGCATCAAGGCCGTCGATTTCTGTTTGCGACCAGCTGATGACAAACGTGCCCTTAAAGCCCGTTTTCATTGCTGCTCTGCCTGCCTCACGTTTTTTATTATGTTCAGGTTAGCAAAAGTCATACCTTCGGGGAAGTCAAAATCTGCGCCGGATTCCAACCTGTTGCGTATTGACCTTAATCCACGCCGTGTCTGTTGCGGAAAATCATCACTCTTTCAGTCGGCCGGGGTGGGACGCCACGCCCTGCATTCACTTGCAACTTATCGACAAAAAGATAGCGTTACGTCACGATCAAACGAAGGAAACCGCCATGACCGACGCCCCCAAACCGCCCGGTGACCGCCGCATCGTGTCCTCGCGCCATCTGGCGGAGGGCGAGGGCTGGGAAGCCTCCGAACTGGAATACGGCATGATCATTGCCTTCAACGCCTTCACCCGCTGGACCTCGCGCTGTATGGCGGCGGCGGGCAACGGGGATCTCACGCCGCTGGAAATCCTCGTCCTGCACAACACCAACCACCGGAGCCGCGAGAAGCGGCTGGCCGACATCTGCTTCCTGCTCAACATCGAGGATACGCATACGGTCAATTACGCCCTGCGAAAGCTGCTGAAATCCGGCCTGCTGAGCTCCGACAAGCGCGGCAAGGAGGTGTTCTACAGCACCTCCCCCGAAGGGGCCGCCCTCTGCGAGGCCTACCGTCAGATCCGGCAGGCGTGTTTTCTCGACGGATTGCCCCGCATGGATGTCAGCGGTGACGAGTTGCGCCAGATCGCGGCCAGCCTGCGGGCGATGTCGGGGCAATACGATCAGGCCAGCCGGGCTGCCGCATCCTTGTGACTTTCCGTTCAGTCGCGGGCGAGTTGGCTCGCGGCGCGAGCGAGTTCCGTGATTCCCGCCCAATCGCCTGACCTGACCATCGCGTCGGGGGCGACCCAGGACCCTCCCGCGCAGACCACATTGGGCAGGGAGAGGTAGCTTGGGGCATTGGCCATGCTGACGCCCCCCGTGGGGCAGAAGGCGATCTGCGGCAGGGGCGAGGCCAGCGATTTCAGCGCGGGCGCGCCGCCGGAGGCTTCGGCGGGGAAGAACTTCAGCATGTCATAGCCGCGCTCCAGCAGCGCCATCGCCTCGCTCGCTGTCGCGGCCCCCGCCAGCATCGGCAGGTCCTCGTCCTCGCAGGCGGTCAGCAGCCTGTCCGTCGATCCCGGCGACACGCCGAACAGTGCCCCCGCATCCCGCGCGCGCTTCACATCGTCGGGCGTCAGCAGCGTCCCCGCTCCGACAACGCCACCCTCGACCTTCGCCATCTCCGCGATGACCTGCAAGGCGACGGGGGTGCGCAGTGTCACTTCCAGCGCGGGAAGCCCCCCCGCCACCAATGCCTCCGCCAGCGGGCGCGCGTGGGCCACGTCATGCACCACCAGAACCGGAATGATCGGGGCCAGGGCCGCGATCTTGCGGGCGGCCGTGCTTGCCTCTTGGGGGGTCATTGTCTCGTCCTTCTCAAATGCAGCTTGCGCCGGTATCCGCGGAACCCACAAGCGCCCGGAAGTTGGCAAAAAGCTCGCGTCCCTGCCCATGTTCGTTGCCGCTGAGGTCGGCACTTACAACCGGTCGGTCCAGCACACCGGGGGTGATGATCTCCAGCCGCCCTTGCTTTGCGTCCACGCGCAGGATGTCGCCGTCCTGTACCCTGGCGATGGGGCCGCCGTCCACCGCTTCGGGACAGACGTGGATCGCCGAGAGCACCTTGCCCGAGGCCCCGGACATGCGCCCGTCGGTGACCAGCGCCACCTTAATCCCGCGCGCCTGAAGGTTGGCCAGCACCGGGGTCAGGCTGTGCAGTTCCGGCATGCCGTTCGCCTTCGGCCCCTGAAACCGCACCACGACGATCACGTCGCTGTCGAATTCACCGTTCTTGTAGGCCTCCTTGACCGCCTCCTGATCGTGGAAAACGCGGGCAGGCGCCTCGATCACGTGATGCTCCGGCTTCACCGCCGACACCTTGGACACCGCGTTGCCCAGCGACCCGTCGAGGCGCTTGAGGCCTCCGGTCGGCTGGAAGGGTGCTGCCACGGTGCTCAGTATCTTGTCGTTCAGGCTTGTCGTCGGCCCCGCGATCCACTCCAGATGCCCGTCCTTCAGCTTGGGATCCTGCGTGTAACGCTCCAGCCCCTCGCCCGCGATGGTGGTCACGTCGGAATGCAGCAAATCGGCGCGCAGCAGCTCCCCGATCATGTAGCCAAGACCGCCCGCGGCATGGAAATGGTTCACATCCGCCAACCCGTTGGGATAGACCCGCGCGAGCAGCGGCGTCACCTCCGCCAGATCGGAAAAGTCTTGCCAGTCCAGCACGATGCCCCCCGCCCGCGCCATCGCGACAAGGTGGATCAGCAGGTTGGTGGAGCCGCCCGTGGCATGCAACCCGACGATACCATTGGCATAGGCCTTTTCGTCCAGCACGTCGCAGACCGGGGTATAACTGTTACCGAGATGGCTGATCGCCAGCGCCCGCTGAGCGCCTGCCACGGTCAGCGCGTCGCGCAACGGCGTATTGGGGTTCACGAAAGACGCCCCCGGCAGGTGCAGGCCCATGAACTCCATCAGCATCTGGTTGGTATTGGCTGTGCCGTAGAAGGTGCAGGTGCCGGGGCCATGATAGGCCGCCATCTCGGAGGCCATCAATTCCTCGCGCCCAACCTCTCCCGCCGCGAACTTCTGGCGGACCTCGGCCTTTTCGTCGTTGGAGATGCCGGAGGTCATCGGCCCCGCAGGCAGGAACACCGCAGGCAGATGCCCGAAGGCCTGTGCCGCGATCACCAGTCCCGGCACGATCTTGTCGCAGACGCCAAGGAAGACGGCGGAGTCGAAGGTATTGTGGCTCAGCCCTACACCGGCTGCCATGGCGATCACGTCGCGGGAGAAGAGCGACAACTCCATCCCTGGGGTGCCCTGCGTGACCCCGTCGCACATCGCGGGCACGCCGCCCGCCACCTGCGCCGTGCCGCCCACAGCGCGGGCAGCGTCACGGATCAGTTCGGGGAACCGCTCGAACGGCTGATGCGCCGACAGCATGTCGTTGTAGGTGGTGATGATCCCCAGGTTGCCCGCCGATTTGGTCGCCAGCGCGGCCTGATCCTGCCCCGCCCCGGCATAGGCATGCGCCTGTCCGGAACAGCTCAGATGCGCCCGCGCGGGGCCATCCTCCGCCGCGCGGCGCATGCGGGCAAGGTAAGCACTGCGGCTGGCTTCGCTGCGGGCGATGATGCGGTCGGTGACGCGGGCAAGGGTATCCTGTGGCATGGCAGCTCCGATCAGTTGCGGGTCAGCTCAGCAATCCGCCGATGACGCGGGCGGTGTCGTTCATCCGGTTGGAAAAGCCCCATTCATTGTCGTACCAGCTGACCACGCGGATCATGCCGCCCTCCGTCACCTTGGTCTGAGGGGCAGCGAAGGACGACGAATGCGGGTCGTGGTTGAAGTCCACCGAGACAAGCGGTGCCGTCTCATAGGCCAGCACACCCTTCATCGGGCCTTCGGCGGCCTTCTGCATGGCCGCGTTGACGTCTTCTGCGGTCGTGGGTCTGGTCGTCATGACACAGAGATCGATCAAGGAGACATTCGCCGTCGGCACCCGCACGGCGGACCCTTCGAGTCGGCCTTTCAGATGCGGGATGACGCTCGCAATCGCCGCCGCCGCCCCGGTGGAGGTCGGCACCATCGACAGCGCCGCAGCCCGTCCCCGGTAGGGATCGCGGTGCGCGGTATCATGGGTCGGCTGGTCGCCGGTATAGGCGTGGACCGTGGTCATGTAGCCGGTTTCGATGCCGAAGTTGTCGTCCAGAACCTTGGCCACGGGGGCGAGGCAATTGGTGGTGCAGGAGGCGTTGGAGACGACGACGTCCTTGGCCGTCAGTTCAGCGTGGTTCACCCCGTAGACCACCGTGCGGTCGGCGTTCTTGCCGGGGGCCGAGATCAGCACCCGCTTGCTGCCGTTCTCCAGATGCTTCGCCGCATCTTCGCGGGCGGTAAAGAAGCCGGTACATTCATAGGCAACATCGACATCGCCCCAGGGCAGTTTCGCGGGGTCACGCTCCGCGGTCAGACGAATCACCTGATCACCGACATGCAGGGTGTCGCCTTCCAGCCGTGCATCCGCCTTGAGACGCCCGTGAACGGAATCGTATTTCAGCAGGTGCAGCAGGGTCTCCGGTGCGGCCAGATCGTTGATCGCAACGATTTGCAGCCCCCCCATGCCATTCTCCATCAGCGCGCGCAGCACGCAACGCCCGATACGTCCAAAGCCGTTGATCGCGATTTTCGTGGTCATCTGTTTGTCTCCTCCGAGCGACTCCGGGCCTGCCGACCGTCGCCTCGACCCCATGTTAGCGCTACCATAGACCCTTCGGGCACCACGATCAACTGTCGACCGCTGTTGAACCTATCCGTGAATACCCTAGTCTCTCTGCCAGCGAGGTCCAGATGATGCAGCTTACCAGAATGACGGGTTTCATGGGGGCGGAAATCGCCGGTGTCGACCTGCGTCGGCCGATTTCGCCGGATCTGGCCACCGCCCTGCGCGATGCGCTGGACGCTCATCAGATGATCGTGCTGCGCGGCCAGCACCTGAGCATCGCCGACCAGAAGCGCCTGACGGAGGTTTTCGGACCGCTGATGCAACTGCCCTATGTGCAGCCGATGGCGGCGGACGCGGAGGTGATCGCGGTGCTGAAGGAAGCCTCGGAGGTCAATGTCGGCGTCTTTGGCGGCGATTGGCATTCCGATTTCAGCTTCCTCGAAAACCCGCCCGCCGGGTCGGTACTGAACGCGGTGGAAGTGCCTGAGGTGGGCGGCGATACCGTCTGGTCCAGTCAGGTCGCGGCCTATGCCCACCTGCCCGCCGATCTGAAAGCAATCGTCGATGGCCGCAGGGCCGTGCACCTCGGCGCGCCCTACGGGGTGAAGCATGCCCCGCCCGAGAACACCCGCAGCGGCGCCTCCATCAAGATGACGCGCGGCGACCCGGCGGCGGATATCGAACGGCTGCACCCGGCGGTTGTCTCCGATCCGCGCAGCGGGGCAAAGGCGCTTTTCGTCAATCCGATCTACACCACCCGCCTCGACGGCATGACAGAGGCGGAAAGTGCCCCGATCCTCGCCGCCCTCTACAAACATGCGACCAAGCCCGACTTCTCCTGCCGCCTGAAATGGAATGCGGGCGACGTGGCGGTCTGGGACAACCGGATGAGCCTCCATTACGCCACCAACGACTATGACGGGGTGCGCCGCCTGCTCTATCGTACCACCTTTCAGCGCGACCGCCCCGCCTGAGGCGATTGACACCGCGGTGGCCGATGGCGACAAGGAGCGATGTCTGAAGAAACCTATCTGATTGCCGTCGATGGCGGCGGCACCGGCTGCCGCGCCGCCGTTGGGACGGCCACGCGGGGCATTCTGGCCGAGGCGCGGGGCGGGCCCGCTAACGTCAGCACCGATTTCAACCGCTCGATCATCAACATCGTGGCCGCGGTGAGCGAGGCCCTGACCAAGGCCGCCATCCCCGAAGTGGCGCTGACAGAGGTTGTCGCGCATCTGGGTCTGGCGGGAGCCAACAGCCGGGGGGACATGGCCAGCGTGGAAGCCGCCCTGCCCTATGGCCACTGCACCGTGACCGGGGACCGCGACACCGCCGTAGCGGGCGCCCTGGGGCCACAGGACGGGTTCGTCGTGGCATTGGGCACCGGCACTATTGTCGCCCGCCAGCGCAATGGCGTGGTGGCGACCGTGGGGGGCTGGGGCTTTACACTCTCGGACGAAGCTTCCGGTGCCTGGTTGGGCAAGGGCCTCCTGACCCACATCCTGCTGGCTGAAGACGGCATCCGCACGCACAGCCCGCTCAGCCGCTCGGTCCTGCAAAAGCACGGCGGGCGGGACGCCATCGTTACATTCGCCGTCGGCGCCCGCCCTGCGGACTACGCCACCCTGGCCCCCGATATCATCGGCGCGGCGAAGGCGGGGGATGTGCTGGCCCGCGCCCTCATGGCGGAAGGGTCGGAGTATATCGAGCAGGCGCTGGCAGCGCTCGGCTTTGCCACGGGCGACGTGCTCTGCCTTTCGGGCGGAGTCGGACCCAGCTATGCCGCCCACCTGCCCCCTGCCCTGACAGGAAACCTCCAGCCCGCCAGAGGCAGCGCGCTGGACGGTGCCTTCGCCCTCGCGCAGCGCGCGGCCACAGGGCGATGACGCGCGCATTCGTCGGGGCCGGGGTATTCGACGGGGAAAGGTTGCACCCCGGCATGGCGGTGCTGGTGGAGGGGTCGCGCCCGGTCATCGTGCCGATGGGCAAGCTGCCGCGGGGTTGCCCCCGCACAGCGCTTTCGGGTGGCACCCTGATGCCCGGCTTCGTCGATCTGCAAGTGAACGGCGGCGGCGGCGTGATGCTGAACGATGCGCCCAGTGTCGAGACCCTGCGCACCATGGCCGCCGCCCATCGCAGCCTCGGCACCGCTGCTTTCCTGCCCACCCTGATCACCGACACACCCAGCCAGACGCGCGCCGCCATCGACGCGGTGGCAAAGGCCATTGCCGTCAAGGTGCCCGGCATCGTCGGTCTCCACCTCGAAGGGCCGCACCTCTCCGCGACCCGCAAAGGTGCCCATGACGCGGCATTGATCCGGCGCATGGAAAGTTCCGATCTCGATACGCTGGTCAAAGCGGCGGGACGTCTGCCGAACCTCATGGTCACCCTCGCGCCCGAAAGTGTCACCCCCGACCAGATCGCCCGCCTCACACGTGCAGGCGTGATCGTTTCGCTTGGCCACAGCGATTGCGACTACGACACCGCCTGTGCAGCGATCAAGGCCGGCGCGGTCTGCGTCACGCATCTCTTCAACGCCATGAGCCAGCTCGGCAGCCGCACGCCGGGTCTCGTCGGGGCCGCGCTGGATCAAGGGGTGTCCTGCGGGTTGATCGCGGACGGCATCCACGTGCATCCCGCCGCGATCCGCACCGCCCTCGCCGCGAAACACGGGCCGGGCAAGGTGTTCCTCGTTACCGACGCCATGGCCACGGCCGGCTCCGACACCACCGCCTTTACCCTTGGCGGGCGCGAGATCACCCGTCGCGATGGCCGCCTGACCCTGGCCGATGGCACGCTGGCGGGTGCGGACCTCACCCTTGCCCGCGCCATCGGTATCATGGTCAACGACGTAGGCGACAGCCTTGAGAAGGCTCTGGCCCGCACCACCTCCCTGCCCGCAGCGCTCCTGCGCGATCCGAGGGGCGCCGGTCACTGGCCCGACAGGCTGGAGGACCTGATCTGGCTCGACGATGCCTTCGCGCAGCCGGTCTGGTGCGATAGCCTATGAACCAGCGACGTGCCGCCGCCGCACCGACGCGGGCCGCCCCGGCAGGCTGAGCCGCGCATCGTTGCGCGCCTGCCGCGAGATGACCTTGCCCTTCGACACGACACAAAGCCTGTCAGGCCGCAGCCGCAACGCCTCCACCTTGTCGCCCGCATCCAGCACCACCAGCGAGGCCATCGCCCCGACCCGCAGTCCGTAGTCCGGCAGGTTCATGATCCGGGCATTCACCTCCGTCACCATATCGAAACACCGCGCCATATCCTCGGGCGAGGACATCTGCGCCACGTGCAGCCCCATGAAGGCCACGTCCAGCATGTCGCCCGTGCCCAGCGAATACCACGGATCGCGCACGCAATCCTGACCCCAGCCCACCGTGATGCCCAGCGCCTGCATCTCCTTCACCCGCGTCAGCCCGCGCCGCTTGGGGAAAGTGTCGTGCCGCCCCTGCAACATGATGTTGATCAGCGGATTGGGGATCGCCGCCACCTGCGCCTCCGCCATCAACGGCAGCAGCTTGGAGACATAGTAGTTGTCCATCGAATGCATCGAGGTCAGGTGCGAACCCGCCACGCGTCCCTGCAATCCCAGCCGCTGTGTCTCGTAGGCCAGCGTTTCGATATGCCGCGAATGGGGGTCGTCGGTCTCGTCACAATGCATGTCGACCATCAGCCCCCGGTCGGCGGCAATCTCGCAGAGCGTCGTGACCGAGGATGTGCCGTCGGCCATGGTACGCTCGAAATGCGGGATCCCACCCACCACATCCACCCCCATATCCAGCGCGCGGACCGTGTTGTCATAGGCAGTCGGGTCGCGGTAAAGTCCGTCCTGGGGGAAGGCCACCAGTTGCAGGTCGATGTAGCCTGAGACGGCCTTGCGCACCTCCAGCAGTGCCTCGACCCCCAGCAGGCGGTCGTCGCAGGTATCCACATGGCTCCGGATCGCAAGCAGGCCCAGCGAGGCCGCCCAGTCGCAGTAATCCAGCGCGCGGTCGAACACGTCCTGTTGCGTCATGACCTGCTTGAGTTCACCCCAAAGGCCGATCCCCTCCAGCAGCGTGCCGGAGGTGTTGAGGCGCGGTAGACCATAGCTGAGCGTGGCGTCCATGTGGAAATGCGGATCGACGAAAGGCGGAGAAACGAGGTCGCCCGTCGCGTCGATGACCTCCCCGGCTTCGGCGTCCAGCGTTCCGATCGCGGTGATCCGGTCGCCCGCAATACCGATGTCGGCAGTGGTGCCATCGGGCAGCGTGCCGCCCTTGACGATCAGTTCAAACATCCTCCGGTCCTTTCAATTCAGTTGCGACCGGCCCTGGGCCAGCCAGCCCCCGACCGCCCCCCGGGCGGGGGCCGTCCTCTGCAATGCGCAAGCACCCATTTCACCGCTCTCCCTTGTTGAACGGCACCATCAATGCCGCTGGCACCTGCGCCCTGCGCGACATGACGACCAGCGCCAGGATCGACAACACATAAGGCGCCATCAGGAAATACTGGTAGGGTATCCCCGCCCCCAGCGGCGTCTGCTGCAACCGCACCTGCAGGGCATCGAAAGCCGCGAACAACACCGCCCCCAATAGCGTCTTTCCCGGCTTCCACGACCCGAAGACCACCAGCGCAATGCAGATCCATCCCCGCCCGTTCACCATCTCGAAGAAAAACGAATTGAATGCAGACATCGTCAGGAACGCCCCACCCACCGCCATCAGCCCGCTGCCCACCATCACCGCGCCCATGCGGATCGCAGTCACCGAAAGCCCCTGCGCCTCCACCGCAGCGGGGTTCTCCCCCGCCGCGCGCAGGGCCAGACCCAGCGGTGTGCGGTACAGCACCACGGCCACCAGCGCAGCGACCATATAGGCCAGATACGTCAGCGGCGTCTGCGCGAAAAGTGCAGGCCCGATCAGCGGGATATCCGACAGAAACGGAATCTCGAATGGCTGGAAGGCGGCGATCTTCGGCGGCGAGGTCACCTCCGGCAAGGCCAGCCGATAGCAGTAGTAGGTCAGCGAGGTCGCCAGCAGCGTGATCCCCAACCCCACGACATGCTGCGACAAGCCGAAAGGCACCGTCAGCAGCCCGTGGAGTAAGCCAAAGGCCATGCCCGCCAACATCGCCACCGCCACGCCGAACCACAACCCCCCGCCGAGGTAGACCGTTAGCCAACCGGCAAAAGCCCCAACGACCATGATCCCCTCTATCCCGAGGTTCAGCACCCCCGCCCGCTCGCAGATCAGCTCTCCCATCGCGGCGAAGATCAGCGGCGAGGCGATGCGGATCGCGGCGGTCCAGAAGCTGGCGGAGATCAGGATGTCGAGCATGTCCATCAGCCGCGCCTCACCCGGAAGCGCGTCAGCATGATCGCCAGCACCATCGCCAGAAGCGCCATCGCCAGCATGATATCCGCCAGATAGGTCGGCACCCCCGCCGCGCGGCTCATGCTGTCCGCGCCCACGAAAATCCCCGCCACGAAAAGCGCCGCCACCACCACGCCGACCGGGTTCAGGAGCGCCAGCATCGCCACGATGATGCCCGTGTAGCCAAACCCCGGCGAGATATCCAAGGTGAGGTTGCCCTTCAGCCCCGCCACCTCCGAGAAGCCCGCCAATGCCGCCAGCCCGCCCGACAGCAGCGCCGTCTTCACCAGCACCGCGTTCACCGGCATCCCCGCGAATCGCGCGGCCTCAACGTTCAACCCCACAGCGCGCATTTCGTAGCCCAAGGTCGTGCGCCGCTGAATGACCCAGACGACGGCAGCCGAGATCAGCGCCAGCCCGAAACCCCAGTGCAATCGCAACCCTTCGACCA
>JBBSJO010000089.1:0-16295 GCA_038257185.1 Rhodobacterales bacterium
AGACGATGCCGCCGCCCGCGCGGGAAATCTCTTCGTAGGTCGCCCCCTCCAGCCGCATCTCGAATTCGCGCGCGCGATTGCCGCCGTGGACCAGATGAGTGTGGCAATCGATCAGACCGGGGGTGATCAGGCGCCCGCCCAAATCCTCGGTCGGCCAGTTGATGCATTCGGCAGGGATTTCATCGCCCACATAAACGATCTTGTCGGTGTCTATTGCAACGACGCCCGCGTCCAGCAAGCCATAGCCTTCCCCAGACAGCGTCGCGATCTTGGCATTTGTCAGGATGAGGGGCATGGATTTTGCCTTTGTGCGGGAAGGGAATATGATTATGTATAGACATATTCAGAACTCGTCCCGAGTCGTCAAGAGGCAAACCATGACCGTCATTCTCGCCCGTACCGCGCTGATCCCCGAAGGCTGGGCGCAGGATGTCACGCTGACCATCGACGCAGGCCGCATCGCTACACTGGGCGGGGGAAAGCCGGATGTGGAGGTCGACATTCTGCTGCCCGCCCCCGCGAACCTGCACAGCCATGCCTTTCAGCGCGCCATGGGCGGGCTGACGGAGCGGCGGGGGGCGGATGCGACGGACAGCTTCTGGACCTGGCGGGAGTTGATGTTCCGCTTTCTCGACCAGCTGACGCCGGAAGACATTCAGGCGATCACCGCGCAGGTGCAGATGGAGATGCTGGAGGCAGGCTATGGCGCGTCGGTGGAATTCCATTACCTGCACCACCAGCCAGGAGGGGTGCCCTATGCCGACCGCGCCGAGCTGTCGGCGCGCATCTGTGCGGCAGCGGAACAGACGGGGATCGGGCTGACGCTGCTGCCGGTGCTCTACAGCCAGGGCGGCGTGGACGGGCGGCCGCTGGGTCCGGGACAGATCCGGTTCGGCAACGACATCGACGCCTATATGGCGTTGACGGAGGGCGCGCGGAAGGCGGTCGATACCCTGCCGGGTGACGCGCAGATGGGGGTTGCCCCCCATTCGCTGCGTGCCGCCACGCCGGAGGCGATCCGGGAGATACAGACCCATGCGGGCCCAATCCACATGCATCTGGCAGAGCAGATCGCCGAGGTGGAGGAGATCAAGGCCGCCTATGGCGGGCGTCCCGTCACATGGGCGCTCGACAACCTCGACATCGACCCGCGCTGGTGCCTGATCCACTGCACGCAGATGACGGAGGGCGAGACGAAAGGGCTGGCCCAAACAGGGGCCGTGGCGGGGCTTTGTCCGCTCACGGAAAGTTCACTGGGCGACGGCATCTTCAATGCCGTGACATGGGGCAATGCAGGCGGCCGGTGGGGTTTGGGATCAGACAGCAATATATTGATTTCATTGAAGGAAGAGTTTCGAACGCTGGAGTATTCCCAGCGCCTGATCACCCATAACCGCGCGGTGATGGCCACTACCGAACGCTCCACCGGGCGGGCGATGTATGAGGCCGCCTGCGCGGGCGGCGCGCAGGCAGCGGGGCGCGACAGCGGGGCGATCGAAGTGGGTCGCTGGGCCGACCTGATGGCGCTGGACGGGGAAGCGACCGACTTCATCGGGCGGCGGGGCGACAGCCTGCTGGATACATGGATCTTTGCCGGGACGGACGCGCGCGTCAGCGATGTCTGGGCCGCCGGGCGCCACGTCGTTAAGGACGGGCGGCACGTGAAGCGGGACGCGATCACGCAGGCTTACCGCAAGACGCTACGCCGGTTGCAGGACGTGATGTGATGCAGGGCTGGCAGGATCTTCAGGCAGAGGCGCTTAGGCGCATCCAGAGCCGTGAGTGGCCGCCCGGAGGGCTTATCCCCAACGAGGCGGCGCTGGCGGAGGAGTGGGGCTGCGCGCGGGCCACGGTGAACCGGGCGCTTCAGGCACTGGCCGAGGACGGCTGGCTGGAGCGCCGCCGGAGGGCCGGAACGCGGGTCGCACTGTCGCCCCAGCGGCGCGCGCAGATGGCGGTGCCAGTGCTGAGACAGGAGGTCGAGGCGCTTGGTCTGACCTATGATCACCGGCTCCTGAATGTCAGCCGAAAGGGGCAAACCCTGCTGTTGCACTGCCTGCATCTGGCCGACCATCGGCCCTATGCGCTCGAGGACCGGGAGATCGACCTTGCCCGCGTCCCTGCCGCAGCGCAGGTGGACTTCGCCACCATCAGTGCGAACGAATGGCTGGTCCAGAACGCCCCCTTCGACCGGGGCACGATGACCTATGAGGCCGACGTTGCGGGGGCTTTCGAGGCGACGTACCTGCGGTGTCCCGAGGGCACACCCCTGATGATCCTGACCCGCAGGACCTTCAGCGAAGAGGGGCCGATCACCTCTGTCCGGATGGCATATGCCCCCGGTCATGCGGTGACGATGGTGATCTGAGAGCCGCGGATTCCGACGTATTCTCCAGTTCTGTACATCTCTTGTTAAGCGTCACCGGACGTGCACCGACCGTGCACCCCCTATGCACCGCGAGGGCAGCTTTTGGCCCGTTCACGAATTTCACGGGGTATAAAAGCCACTGGCACCCAGACCTCACAGCGTTTCGCGTCAAACCTGATGTTGTGCCCGCACATAGTCCATCACGGCGCTCCGCACCGACATCTCGCCTGCCTCGCGCGCTTCGTCGATGACCGCGCGCACCTCGTCGAGATTGCAGCGCCGGAGCAGGCTTTTGACCGGACCGATGGAGGCGGGGCGCATCGACAGGGTGCGCAGACCGATGGCCGCGAAACACAGCGCTTCGACGGGTCGGCCCGCGTCCTCGCCGCAGAAGGACACCGGCGTGTCGCTATCGGCGCACCGCTTCACGATCCCTTCCAGGAAGGTCAGAAAACTCACGTTCAGCGTGTCGTAGCGCCGCCGCACGCGCTCGTTCTCGCGGTCGGCGGCGAAGAAGAACTGCTTGAGGTCATTGCCGCCGATGGAGAGGAACTCCACTTCCTCGAAGAACTGGCGCGGAGCGAAGGCGAGGCTGGGGGTTTCCAGCATCGCCCCGATCTCCAGCTTTTCGGGAATCGGATGGCCGAGAATGCGTTCGCGATCCATCGCCTTGTCGACCTCGGCACGGGCGGCGCGAAACTCCTCGAACTGTGCCACGAAGGGGAACATCACCGTCAGGGGCCGGCCCGACGCCGCCCGGATCAGCGCCTGCAACTGCATCCGCAGAATGCCGGGCTTGTCCAGCCCCACGCGGATCGCGCGCCAGCCCAGCGCGGGGTTAGGCTCGTCGTTGGGCTTCATGTAGGGCAGCACCTTGTCCGACCCGATGTCGAGTGTGCGGAAGACCACGCGCTTGCCATGGGCGGCGTCCAGAACGCGCGCATAAAGCGCGGAAAGCTCCGAGCGTTTCGGCATCTTGTTGCGCACGAGGAATTGCAGTTCGGTGCGGAACAACCCCACGCCGTCGGCCCCCGACCCATCGAGCGAAGGCAGATCGGCCATCAGCCCCGCGTTCATGTGCAGGCCCACAATGCTGCCGCACCGGGCTTCGGCAGGCAGGTCCCGGATCGAGGAATAGCGTTCCTGTGCAGCCGCTTGCATGGCGATCTTGTCACGGAAGGCGGAGGCCACCATGTCGTCGGGGCGCAGGTGCACGATGCCCTGTTCGCCGTCCACCATGATGTGGTCGCCATTGAGCGCATCGGTGGTGATCCGGCCTGCATGTACGATCAGCGGAATCGCCAGAGCACGCGCCACGATGGCCGCATGGCTGCCGACGGAGCCGTCTTCGAGCACGATGCCCTTGAGCTTGCGCCCGTAGTCCAGCAGCTCGGCGGGGCCGATGTTGGTGGCCACGAGGATCGGGTCGTCCGGCATTTCGGCCCCGGTATTCGTGCCCTGCCCGGTCAGGTTGCGCAGCAGGCGGTTGGAGAGGTCGTCGAGATCGCTCAGCCGCTCGCGCAGGTAGGCGTCGTTGACCTGACCCATGCGGGCGCGGGCGACGGATTGTTCCTTCTCCACCGCGGCCTCGGCGCTCAACCCGCTGGCGATGCTGTCGAGCATGCGGGTCATCCACCCCTTTGAGTTGGCGAACATGCGGTAGGCCTCGATGACCTGTTCCTGATCCTTGTCGCCCGCCGACATCGACAGCATCTGATCGACGCTGATCCGCAGGATGCCCACCGCCGCCTCCAGCCGCACCGCCTCGCGGGCGGGATCGTCCGCGATGGGATTGGAGACCACGACCCGGGGCTCATGCAGCCAGACGTGACCCTCCGCGACACCTTCCTGCCCCACGGTTCCGCGCAGCAGCACGGGTTGCGAATGCCGGGCTGCAAGGGCAGCGCCTTCGCCCACGAAGGCGCCAAGCTCGGTCATCTCGGCCAGAACCATGGCCACGACCTCCAGCGCATAGACCTCGTCGGCGGAGAATTCGCGGGCGGTCTTGGACTGCACGACCAGCACGCCGAGCGTTTCGCCAAGGCGCTGGACGGGTACGCCGAGAAAGCTGGAGAATATCTCCTCCCCGGTCTCGGGCATGTAGCGGAAACCCGGCGATTGCGGGGCGTCGGGGGTGTTGATCACGCGCTTGCGCTTGGCCACGCGGCCCACGAGCCCCTCGCCCATTTTCATGCGGGTCTGGTGGACGGCATCGGCGTTCAGACCCTCGGTGGCGCAAAGCTCCAGCGTGTCCTGATCGCGGAAAAGGTAGATCGAACAGACCTCGCAACCCATCGACGTGGCAATGAGATGCGTGATCTTGTCGAGCCGGGTCTGCCCGGCTTCGTCGCCGGCCATGGCATCGCGCAAGCGGCCCAGCAGCTTGCGGCTTTCGGTTTCGAAACGCTCGGCCATCTCGGCGTCCCCCCAGATGAATGTCCGTCAGTGCTTAGACCACAGAGAATCTGCCAGCGATACGGGAATTGTCGCCAAAGGGCAGATTCGGGGCCGGATCAAGCCGCCTTGTGCAACTCGAAGGCATCATGCAGCGCCTGGACAGCGAGTTCCATGTACTTGCGGTCGATCAGCACGCTGATCTTGATCTCGGAGGTGGTGATGACCTGGATGTTGATGCCTTCGTTCGACAGAACCTGGAACATCTTGGCGGCGACGCCGGTGTGGCTGCGCATGCCGATGCCTACGACGCTGACCTTGGCCACGTCCTTGTCCGCGATCATGTCGTGGTACTGGATGACCGCGTCCGCCCTGGCCTTCTCCATCGCCTTTTCGGCGCGTAGCACCTGATCGACGGGGCAGGACCAGGTCATGTCGGTGCGGCCTTCCTCGGCGATGTTCTGCACGATCATGTCGACGTTCACCCCCGCGTCGCTGAGGGCGGTGAAGATCGCGGCGGCGATGCCCGGGCGGTCGGCGACCGAGACCAGCGTCATCTTCGCCTCGTCGCGGCTGAAAGCCACGCCTGCTACCACATTGCTTTCCATGATTTCCTCCTCGTCGCAGACCAGCGTTCCCGCCTCGTCCGACTGTTCCTCGAAACTCGACAGCACCCGCAGCTTGACCTTGTAGCGCATCGCCAGCTCCACCGAGCGGGTCTGCAGCACCTTGGCCCCGAGCGAGGCCAGTTCCAGCATTTCCTCGAACGCGATCCGGTCCAGCTTGCGCGCCTTCGATTCGACCCGCGGATCGGTGGTATAAACCCCGTCCACGTCCGTGTAGATGTCGCAGCGCTCCGCGCCGAAGGCCGCGGCAAAGGCCACTGCGGTCGTATCCGATCCGCCGCGCCCCAGCGTGGTGATGCGACCCTCGGGGCTCACGCCCTGAAATCCCGCCACCACGGCCACCTTCATGCCTGCGGCAAAGCGGCCCATGATGTTGTCGGTCGGGATCTCCTCGATCCGGGCGGAGGCATGCGCCGAGGTCGTCTTCACCGGCACCTGCCAGCCCTGCCAGGACCGTGCGGGTACGTCCATCTCCTGGAGCGTCAGCGCCATGAGGCCCGCCGTCACGTTCTCGCCGCTCGACACCACCGCGTCGTATTCGCGTGCGTCGTACATCGGCGAAGTCTCGTTCACCCAGCCTACCAGCTCGTTGGTCTTGCCCGACATGGCCGATACGATGACGATCACGTCATAGCCCTTGGACACCTCGACGCCCACGCGCTTGGCCGCGCGCCGGATGCGGTCGAGCGTGGCCACCGACGTGCCGCCGAATTTCATCACCAGAACAGGCATAGATCCCTCGCGCCCCAATACGCGGGCGGTTTACGCGCAAGGCCAGGGTTGCGCAAGACCGACCCCATCTTCACTTTGCCAGATAAACTCCGGAGTGCGAGGCAGAGCCTCGCAAACGAATTTCCCCAAGGAAACTCAAAAACATCACGTGGCGGGCTTGCCCGCCTCCGGTGCTCAGTAGGGATGCGCGCGCCCATCCCAGGTCTCGAAACACCCGGTGGTATCAAGGCTCAACTCGGCAAACCGCGCCGCCAGACCCTTCGCCGCCTCGATTTCCGTGATATCCGCCGCCGTCCCGCCCATGTCGGTCTGCACCCAGCCGGGATGGTAGATCCCCACCGCGATCCCCTCCCCCTTCAGGTCGGTGGCAAGGTTGCGCCCGAGGTTCAGTACCGCCGCCTTGGAGGCCCGGTAGATATAACTGCCCCCACCCGCACGCTCGGAAGACGCCATCTGCGAGGAGATGATGGCGATCTTCGGCGTCTCTGCCCGCCGCAGATGCGGCAGCAGCGCCTGGATGGAAAGAAATGCGCCCGTGACGTTGGTGGCAAAGGTCCGGGCCCAGAGGTCGGCACCGTACCCTGTCTCGATGTCGTTGCCCCGGTCGAGGAAAACCCCCGCATTGCACACCAGCAGATCGACGGCACGCGCGCCCAAAGTCGCCGCCATTTCCGCATGGCTCGCGGGCAGGGTCACGTCGAGCTGCAGGGGCGCGCTCACCGACCGTCCGGTGCCGATGACCTCCTGGCCCAAGGCGCCGTAATGCGCGGCAAGCGCCGCCCCGATGCCGCGGCTCGCGCCGGTGATCACGATGGTCATGTCGGATTTCCTCGCTGGTTTGGCTGGAACGACAGGCCTGCCGCCTCAGGACATCTTGCGCCGGGGCCGGAACGGCAAGGGCATCAAGGGCACGCCATCCTCGATCAGACTGCGCGCCTGTTCCGGCCGCGCCTCGCCATAGATGGCCCGTTCGGGCAGGTCGCCAAGGTGCATTGCCCGCGCCTGCGTGGCGAAATCGCCGCCCACGTAGTCGGCGGTCTCCTCCACCTTGCGGCGCAAATCAGCCAGGGCCTTCTCGATCTCGGAAGGTGCGCCTTTGAGCACCGGCACGGCGGCATCATCCGCCTCAGACCCAACGCCGACACGGGGCGACATCATCGCCTTGCCGACCTTGCCGGACCCGCAGACAGAACAGTTCAGATGACCGCCCCGTTCCAGCGCCTCGAAGGCCGCCGCCGACTGGAACCAGCTGTCGAAGCCGTGCCCGTTGTCGCATCTGAGCGCATAACTGATCATCGCGAATGTGCCGCCCTCGTTACCCTGCCCTCAAAATGGGGTGCGGGGCGGGGTCCGTCAAGCGGCGCTGCTGCTCCCGCGCGGATCGAAGTCCAGGATCAGCCGTATCAATTCCCGCTCTGTCAGCAGTTGCGCCGCCTTTTTGGCCGATACCCAGCGGCGGCGGCGCTGCCCGCTTTCGGGATAGACCTTGGCGAGCGATTTCACCTCGACCGGGTAGAGCATCGCAAGACAGGGCAGATCATCCATGCTGCCCACGTCCTTGGCATAGGAATAGACGCCGACGCAGGGACCCGCCGCACGTCCCGTGACGCCCGCCTCTTCCCAGGCTTCCTGCAAGGCGGCCTCTGCGGGGGTTCGCCCCTCCATAGGCCAACCCTTGGGCACGATCCAACGGCGCGTCCGGCGCGAGGTCACCAGCAGGATCTGTGTTTTCCCACGCTTGATGCGAAAACAAAGGGCGGCGAACTGCGTGCGCACGTCGCCCTTGCGCGCACCATGGACGGAAATCGGCAGTTGCTTGATCATCGGAGCCTTTTGGTCGGGTCAGGTCGCGGGAACGGGGGTGGTTCCTCCTCAACATATGCGGCGACCCGGCGCTTGGCCAGATCGCACCATGGCCCTTGTGGCACCTTTGTGCATCGCGGATAGTGCCGCCGATGAGACAGAATTTCACCTTTGCGGGCCTCCTTGCCCTGCTGGCTGCCCTGGCCGCCCCCCTGCGCGCCGACCCGGCCCCGGTGACGGTCTTTGCCGCCGCCAGCCTGCGCGGCGTGCTGGAGGAAATCGCGGCGGGCTACGGCGCGCCCGTCACGCTGTCCTACGGCGGGTCCGGCACCATGGCCCGGCAGGTCGCGGCAGGCGCGCCAGCCGATCTGGCGATCCTTGCAAGCCCGGAATGGATGAACTGGCTGGTGGCGCAGGCCGTCCCGAGCCTTGGCCCCCCCCGGATGGTGGCAGGCAATGCGCTGGTGGTGATCGGCGTCGCGGGCGCGCCGGACCTGCGCGATCCTGCGGAACTCAGCACCCGGTTGGGTCAAGGCAGGCTCGCGATGGGACAGCGCGATGCGGTGCCTGCGGGCAGCTACGCGCGGCAATGGCTGGTGAACGCGGGGCTCTGGGATGCGCTGGAGCCGAAGCTGGCCGAAACTGATGACGTGCGGGCCGCACTGGCGCTGGTGGCGCGGGGGCAGGCTCCGTTGGGGGTGGTCTATGCCACTGATGCGCGCGCCGATCCTGCGGTGCGCGTGGTCTACACTGTGCCTTCACAGACGCACGACCCCATCCTTTACCCCGCTGCAGCGCTCAGCCCGGCGGGCGAAGCGTTTCTGGCCTATCTCGCGACGCCGGAGGCCGCCCGCGCCTTTGCCGCACGGGGCTTCACGCCCGTGACGCCGTGACCGGGGACATCGCCGCCTGGGCGGCGCTGCGCCTGTCGCTCTGGGTGGCGGTCTGGGCCACGCTGCTGGCCCTGCCGCTGGCGCTCTGGGTGGCCTGGCTGCTGGCCCGGCGGGACTTCTGGGGCAAGTCGCTGCTGAACGCTGCCGTGCATTTACCGCTGGTCCTGCCGCCGGTTGTCACGGGCTACCTACTGTTGCTCACCTTCGGACGGACCGCCCCGCTGGGCCGGGCGCTTGAGGCCGTGGGGCTGAAGCTTGCCTTCCACTGGACCGGCGCGGTGCTGGCGGCGATCATCATGGGCTTTCCGCTCATGGTCCGCGCGATGCGGCTGGCGATCGAGGCGGTGGACCCCAAGCTGGAAGAGGCCGCCGCGACCCTCGGTGCCCCCCGGTCGCATGTCTTCGCCCGCATCACCCTGCCGCTGATCGCACCGGGCATCCTCGCCGGAGCCGTCATGGGCTTTGCGAAGGCCATGGGCGAATTCGGTGCCACCATCACCTTCGTGGCGAATATCCCCGGCCAGACCCAGACCCTGCCCAGCGCGATCTGGACCGCGTTGCAGATCCCCGGCGGCGAGGCGGCGGCGCTTTACATGGTTGTGCTCGCCTGTCTTGTAGCCGTGGCCGCCGTGCTGTTGTCGGAGGCGCTGGCGCGACGCGTTGCGGCCCGGATCGCGGGCCCATGACGCTGGAGGTGCATATCGCGCATCGGTTCGGGGGTTTTGCGCTGGACGTGGCGTTCGAGGCGGGACCGGGCATAACGGCGCTTTTCGGGCGTTCCGGCGCGGGCAAGACAACCGTGATCAATGGCGTCGCGGGGTTGCTGCGGCCAGAGGGCGGACGCGTGGTGCTTGAGGGCGAGGTGCTTTTCGATGGCAGGGACGGCACCTTCGTCGCCCCTGCGCGCCGACGGCTCGGCACCGTCTTTCAGGACGCGCGGCTGTTTCCGCACCTGTCGGTGCTGGACAACCTGATGTTCGGGGCGCGTTATGCCCCGGCGGGCGCTTCGGGACCGGAGCGGCAGGATGTGGTGGAGTTGCTGGGGCTTGCAGCCCTTCTGGAGCGCGCACCGAACACCCTGTCAGGAGGCGAGAAGCAGCGCGTGGCGCTGGGGCGTGCCCTGCTGACCCGCCCGCGTCTCCTGCTGATGGACGAACCGCTGGCCAGCCTCGACGGCCCCCGCAAACAGGAAATCCTGCCCTATCTGGAGCGGTTGCGCGACGGTCCGCTGGGGCTGCCGATCCTCTATGTCAGCCATGCTGTGGATGAGGTGGCGCGTCTGGCCGATACCCTGGTGTTGATCCAGGACGGGGCGGTGCGCGCGAACGGGCCGCTGTTCGAGGTGATGTCCGACCCCGCCGCCGTGCCCCTGCTGGGTGTGCGCGAGGCGGGCGCGGTGATCGAGGCGGATGTGCTGGAACACGCGGCGGACGGCCTGTCGACGCTCGGGATCAGCGCCGGGGTGCTGGAACTGCCGGGCGTTCAGGCCCCGGTCGGGGCACGGGTGCGCCTGCGGGTGCTGGCGCAGGACGTGATCCTGTCGCTGGGGCGGCCGGAGGGGCTATCCTCGGTCAACGTCCTGCCTGTGGTGGTGGAGGCGGTGCATCCCGGCGACGGCCCCGGGGCCGCAATTGCGCTGCGGGCGGGCAAGGATCGTTTGCTGGCGCGAGTCACAGCGCGCGCGGTTGTGGAGCTTGGCCTGAAGCCCGGTTTGCGATGTCATGCGATCCTGAAAGCCACCACCGTGGCACCCGGCAGCATCGGGCGCTGATAAAATCCTTCCAAGGATTTTGCCGCGTTCCTTGCAAGGAACGCCCCTACCCCGCGACGCGCGGCTTTCCCATCTTCACGCGCAGGCGGTCCAGAAGCACGGCGTGATCCACATCGCCGTCGATGGCCAGCTTGCGCAGGCCGAAATGCACATGCGCCATGTCCTGATAATAGCTGGTATAGGCGTAATTCGTCGCTGCCCCCGCGACCGCGCCCAGCACCGGCACCGCCTGCGCGGCCAGCTTCTGACCCAGCACCACCGCCAGCTTGGGGGCAACCTTGGCGATCACCGACTGCATCGCGCGGCCCGAAAGCGCCATGCGGGCGGAGAGGAAGCCAAGGTCGGCCCCGTCATCCTTCGCCATCGGCCCCGCCGCAGAGAAGACCTGCACGCAATCGAACTGCACGTTCTCGGCGGCAGGATCGAAGCCATGCTCCACCGCGACCCCCTGGATCACGCGCAGGAGCAGGGTCGTCGTCACCGGCAGTTCCGCCAGCGCCGTGGGCAGGCCGCCCGCCCCGCCCGCTGCCCCCATCGCGGCACTGGCAGCCTGATTGAGCCAGCTTTTCTGGTCCGGAACGTAAGCGCGACTGGAATGGGCCGCCTTCATCGCCGCGTTCAAAGCGCGGACGGTGGCCGCCTCAAGGTTACGGCGCACCACGGCGGGCAGCCGGTCGATCAGCCCGTCGGCCTGTCCGCCGATGAGGTTCAGCACGCTGATGCCCACCCCGCCCGCCTGTTTGTAGCGTTGCGCGATCTCGTTCAGGCGCGCATCAACATCGACCTTGGCGGGCACGTTGCTTTCGATCTGCATGGGGCGACCTCCGGATTGATGTTAGATATGTGGGCGCGGCGGGGCGGTTTTCAATCCGTCCAGCGCTCCACGTCGCCCGCGATCCCGTCCCAGGCACCGGGCACCAGCGCCCGACCCAGCACGCGGGCAGGGTTCGTGGGGGGCGGCATCACCACCTCGCTGAGCAGGGTGAAGCCGAAGCGGCTATAATAGGGCGCATCGCCCACCAGCATCACCCGCGCCCAGCCCTGCGGTTCCGCCTGTCCAAGGCTCTGGTCAATCAATGCCCCCCCCAGCCCTTCGCCCTGCCGGGTCGGGTGGACGGCCACCGGCCCCAGCAACAAGGCGGGCGCGCCGCCGACCCGGACGGGCCAGTACCGGATGGCCCCCGCGAGGATCCCCATGTCGTCGCGTGCCACATGGCTCAGCCCCGCCACGGGGGGCACCCCATCACGCAGACGATAGGAGGACAGTGCGGTACGCCCCGGTGCGAAACACAGATCATAAAGCGCCTCGACCTCCCAGAGATCGGCGGGGCCTTCGGGGAAAAGCTGATACAAGGTGCGCGGCTCCTGACCCCGGTTTGCGGTGGCATTGGCTCTAACATGGCGCTAGCCATGGGACAAACCAGATTGGAGATCATATGTTCTATCGCCCCGAGGATGGCCACGGCCTGCCGCACAACCCTTTCAACGCCCTGATCACGCCGCGCCCCATCGGCTGGATCTCGACCCGTGATGCCGAAGGCCGAGACAACCTCGCTCCCTATTCCTTCTTCAACGGCTGCGCCTATTCTCCGCCGCAGGTGATGTTCTCCTCCACCGGGTCGAAGCCGGACGTGGGCGATACCAAGGACAACGTGGCCAATATCCGCGAAACCGGCGTATTTTGCGTCAACGTCTGCTCCTACGCGCACAAGGACGCGATGAACGCCTCGTCTGCCACGCTGCCGCACGGCACGGATGAGTTCGAACATGCGGGGCTGGAGAAAGCGGAGTGCGAGCTGATCCCCTGCGCGCGGGTGGGGGATGCACCTGCTGCGATGGAATGCCGGATGACGCAGATCATCACGTTGGTGGGGCAGAGTAATTTCGTGGTACTGGGCGAAGTCATCGGCATCCACATGCGCGACGATTGTCTTGTGGACGGCAAGTTCGAGAGCCAGCGCTACATTCCGCTGTCGCGGATGGGGTACCGGGAATACACCGCCGTGCGGGACGTGTTCGAGATGGTGCGCCCCGACGACTGAGAGCTGCGAGCCGGTCGACCAGCGCTCAAAATTTAATTGATCTTTTGGATTCCGTCAAAAAGGGCCGCGGTCATCCGTTGGTTTATCCGTGGTTTCCAAGGCTTTTTTGTGAGTATCGTCGGATGCTGAGTAGTGACGAGACCGTCATCGCGAATGTTTGTCGCTGGCCAAACTGTCCGGTAGGCATGCAGACCAGCTTGGCGGGCAAACTTGCCGAATGCCTCGTCGGTGTAGGTCACGCACTCCGGATAGAACCAGCCTTCATCGGTATTAGATTTCGACGGCATTCCGCAGCGCACGTAGGTGACCATAGCGACCGTGTTATCGTGCGAAACATCGGCGATTGCTTTCAACAGCTGCACGGTCATTGTCGGCCCGGTGTGTGACGCAATGGATTGCGCGAAAACGAAATCGACCGGACCGTCGGTAAGCGAAAAGTCAAATTCAGTGTTATGGGCGAACTTCGGCTTCTTCGAAGCGACAATCTGAGAGTCTTGCAGATCTGCGCCGAAGTGCATGATGCAACCCTTGTCCAGAATGTCGCGGTTCGGCTCTACTCCGAAATATCGGCCTTCCATAAGGTACATGACAGCGAGCCGACCAAGCCGCAGACTGCCACAGCCCACGTCGAGGAAGCGGTGATGTTCGCGCATGCCAAGGTCGATCAGCAATTGGAACTGCATTGCCCCGAGCAGATCGTAGACGAAAGGTGGACCAACCCACGCCCGCGGATGATTTGCCCCTGCACCCATGTTGATCGCCAGATCCTGTTGCTCTTTCGGCGTCATCGCCTGGCGCGCTTCTTCTCGCATTTTCTGCGGTTCGGCGCGGCGCTGAGTGATAAGTTGGTCTGATGACGACATGTTGTTCAATCCTGGTCTGGGTCGTTAGCAGTCCGTTGTCTGATAGGGCTCAGAGAGGCTGGCGACAACCAAAAACCGCATTCGCAACCTCCCCCGCTCAGTGCCCGCCAAGCACCCCGGTCCGCACTTGGTAATTCACCGCCAACTCGTAATCCGGATCGTCGTCGCTATCCACCATCAGGTGCCCCGCCCGCGTCAGCAAACGGTGACAATCCCGGCTGAGGTGGCGCAGCTGCAACCGCTTGCCCGCCTCCTCGTATTTCGCCGCAATGGTCTCGATCGCCTGCAGGGCCGACTGATCCACCACACGGCTATCCGCAAAATCCACGATCACCTCGACCGGATCGCCGATCACGTCAAAAAGCTCCGCGAACCCCTCGGCGGAGCCGAAGAACAGCGGCCCCTGCACCTGATAGACTTTCGCCCCCTCGGGCGTGCGGTAGGTCTTGGCATGGATGCGCCGCGCGTTGTTCCAGGCATAGGCCAGCGCCGAGACGATCACGCCCACCACCACGGCCACGGCGAGGTCCTCGTAGACCGTCACCACCGTCACCAGGAGGATCACGAAAGCGTCCATCAGCGGCACCTTGCGCAGGATCGTGAGCGAGTTCCACGCGAAGGTGCCGATCACCACCATGAACATCACGCCCACAAGCGCTGCGAGCGGGATCTGTTCGATCAGCGACGATCCGACGAGGATGAAGAGCAGCAGGAACACCGCCGCCGCGATCCCGGCTACGCGGGTGCGGCCCCCCGATTTGACGTTGATCATCGACTGGCCGATCATCGCGCAACCGCCCATGCCGCCGAAGAAACCCGTCACGGTATTGGCCACCCCCTGCGCAATGCATTCCTGGCTCGCCCCACCGCGGGTATTGGTCAGGTCGCTCACGAGGTTCAGCGTCAGCAGGCTCTCGATCAGCCCGATTGCGGCGAGGATCACCGCGAAGGGTGCAATGATATAGAAGGTCTCCAGCGTGAAGGGCGCGAGCATTGTGCCGTAAAGCCCCGTACCCTCGCCGAAGGGCAGGTGAAAGCCCGGAAAGCCGCCCTGGATCGAGGCGAGATCGCCGACGCGCGGCACGTCCATGCCCGTGAAGATCACAACCGCCGCGACGATGCCGATGCCTGCCAGCGGCGCGGGGATAAATCGGGTGACGCGGGGCATGACCCAGATGATCGCCATGGTCGCGGCCACCAGCGCCAGCATCAGATAAAGCGGCCCGCCCGACAGCCATTCGCCCCCCGACATGCCATGCCCGGTGTCGACCATGGTGCCCGGCACCTTGAACTGGCTCATCTGCGCGAGGAAGATCACGATGGCGAGGCCATTGACGAAGCCCAGCATCACCGGGTGCGGCACGAGGCGAATGAATTTACCCCATTGCATGACGCCCGCGAAGATCTGGATCAACCCCATCAGGATCACGGTGGCGAAAAGGTATTCGACCCCGTGCAGCGACACCAGCGACACCATGACCACGGCCAGCGCGCCGGTCGCCCCCGAGATCATGCCGGGCCGCCCCCCGATAAGCGCCGTGATCAGGCCCACGTGGAAGGCGGCATAGAGGCCGACCAGCGGGTGCACCCCCGCGACGAAGGCGAAGGCCACGGCCTCGGGCACCAGCGCCAGAGCGACGGTGAGGCCCGACAGCAATTCGATGCGCAGGCGGGACACCGAAAATCCCTGTTCGGGCATCCAGCGCAGGTCGGTGACATCGAGGTTCTTGGCAAAAGCGTGAAGTGTGGCGCGCATGGGGTGCGTCCTTTGTCGGGGCAGTGTCGGGAAATGGCCCGCGATTGCGTGCCTGTTGCGCGCTGACTAGTGGGTTTTGCGCTGAAAGAAAACCCTGAGCACCCAGACCGTTGTCTGCAGGGTCCAGGGACCGGTCAAATTGCCTCCTGCGACGTCAATCTGTCAGCTCCCGAGCCAGATGGCAGAAAAGGGGTTAAGAAAGGCTGAAGATCGAAGGGAAAGAGGGCGTTCCGCGCCAACCACACCGACTGAGTCGGATTCGCAAATCTGGGGCCTCGCCATTCTGCCCGATCCTCGGCACCATGGCGCAAAATGCAATCTGCGGAGACATGACATGACAACCACCAAAATCGCCGTGATCGGCGGCTCGGGCCTTTACGAGATCGACGGGCTTCTGGGCGCGGACTGGGTAACGATGGAAACGCCCTGGGGGCCGCCGTCGGACGCGATCCTGACCGGGACGCTCGATGGGGTCGAAATGGCCTTCCTGCCGCGGCATGGGCGGGGGCACGTGCACACACCGTCCTCCGTCCCCTACCGTGCCAATATCGACGCGTTGAAGCGGCTGGGCTGTACGGACGTGATCTCCGTCTCTGCCTGCGGGTCGTTCCGCGAGGCGATGGCACCGGGGGATTTCGTGATCGTCGATCAGTTCATCGACCGCACCTTCGCGCGGGAGAAATCCTTTTTCGGGCCGGGCTGCGTGGCACATGTGAGTGTGGCGCACCCGACCTGCCCGCGTCTAGGGGATGCCTGCGAGACGGCAGCGCGGGACACCGGCATCAACGTGCACCGGGGCGGGACCTATCTGGCGATGGAGGGGCCGCAGTTCTCCACCTTGGCGGAGTCGAAGATGTACCGGACAAGCTGGGGCGCGGACGTGATCGGGATGACCAACATGCCCGAGGCCAAGCTCGCGCGGGAGGCGGAGCTTTGTTATGCCTCGGTCGCGATGATTACCGACTACGACAGCTGGCACCCTGACCACGGCGAGGTGGACGTGAGCCAGATCATCGCCACGCTGATGGGCAATGCCGACAAGGCGCG